>CAZFSO010000060.1:0-6880 GCA_964522095.1 uncultured Phycisphaeraceae bacterium
TGCATATCACACGCCCCGCCGCGCAACCGCCACAATCCGGAAACCCTGAATCCTCTCCGCGGCCTCTGCGTGGCTTCGCTCCGCGACCTCTGCGTACCTCTTCTCACCCCGCCCGGCCTGCACGCTCGCGTTCGAGGACGCCCGGGAGCACGGCGGCGAGTTTCTCGAAGTCGGACGACGCGTTGTGCCACTGGCAACTGACCCGCATGATGCGCGGGTGCACGCCCGCCAGGCCCCAGCAGGGCGCCTGGACGTTGTGCTCCAGCACCAGGGCGTCCCAGACCGCGTCATCGAAGGCGACGCCCTTCGTCGGGCCGGACTCGGGCACGGGCAGGCACAGCGAGACCATGCCGGCGATCATCGACTCGGGCACGGGCTGCTCGATGCCGACCGCGTCGGCGACGAGGCGGGCGCCGGCCAGCACGGTCTCGTGGTTGCGGCGCTGCAGGCCGGCCAGCCCGCCGGGGTGCTGGGCGCTGAGGTGGGCGATGGCCACCGGCAGCACCAGGTTGCCCGTCGGGTCCTCGGTGCCGACGTAGTCAAAGTCGCACAGGAAGGCCTTGCGCTCGGGCCGGCTCAGGTGCGTGCGGCAGGACAGGGCCACGGGCTTGATGAACTTCTGGCGGTCCGGGTCGGCGTACAGGAAGCCCGTGCCCTTGCTCGCGCCCAGCCACTTGTGGCAACTGGCGGCGTAGTAGGTCGGACGCAGGGCGTGCAGGTCCAGCGGGATCTGCCCCGGCGTGTGGGCCCCGTCGATCAGGACGTCCACGCCCCTTGACTTGACCATCGGCACGATCCGCTCGACCGGGAACAGCACGCTGGTGGCGCTGGCGATGTGCGAGCAGATGACCAGTCTCGTGCGCGGGGTCATGGCCGCCTCGATCGCCTCGACCGCCGCGTCGGGCGTGACGCGCGGGAACGGGACCTTGGCCACGACGATCCGCGCCCCGCTGCGGGCGGTCACGCGGGTCAGTTCGTTGATGGTCGCCTGGTACTCGTGGTTGGTCACGACGACCTCGTCGCCGGGCTCGAGGGCCAGGTTGAGGATGACCGACGACATCGCCACCGTGCCGTTGGGCACCAGGGCCAGGTCGGACGCGTCGCAGTTGACCAGCCGGGCCAGGGCCTGGCGGGCGTCATCGCAGTAGCGCTCCAGGTCGAACTTGTAGAAGCGGACCGGGTCGAGTTCGATGCGTCGGTGCAACTCGCGCTGGGCGTCTCGGACGACCTCGGGCACCACGCCGTAGGAGGCGCCGTTGAGCATCACCAGCCCCGGCGCCAGCGTGTGGCGGGCGGGCTGGCCGACGCGGTCGGCGAAGGCCTCCAGGATCGGCTCGGGACGGGCGACGGCGGGACGGACGGCGGCGGCGGTGGTGGGCATATGCACAAGTATCGGCGCGCGATCCCCCGGCGGATCAGCGGCCCGACGTTCAGGGCGATGGCCCCACGACAATCCGGGGGGGCGCGGGGGCGCGGGGGGGGGGGGGGGACAGGGGGGGGGGGGGGTGGATCAGCGCGCCCCGACCCGGGCGGCGTCCGGGCTGGCCTGTCCGCACCGCCACGCCTCCACCGCCGCCCGCACCTCGTCCGGCGTGCGCGCCGCCCGGACGGCCTCCTTGAGCGCCTTGCAATGCCCGTCGTTGATCGACTTGCCCAGCCACGAGATCTTCTGGCGGATGACGTGCATCGCGTGGTGCTCGCCGCGGAACTCGATCATGCGCTGGAAGTAGGCGAGGACGGTGTCGAGGCGGGCGGAGTCGGAAGGGACCAGGGACTGGCCACTGGCCACCAGGGAAAGAGGTCCGTCCCCCAGTGGCTGGTCCCCAGTGGCAAGTCCCTTCCTCTGCATCCCCCACGCCTCCGCGAAGATCCAGGGGTTGCCGAACGAGCCGCGGCCGATCATCACGCCCGCGCAGCCGGTGTCGGTCATCATGTCGATCACGTCGTGCGCCTCGCGGACGTCGCCGTTGCCGACGACTGGGACGCCGCCCGCGGGCGTGGCGTCGTAGCGCCCCGTGGCCTCCGCCACCGCCTCGACCACGCGGCGGATGCCCTCGCGTCGGCAGGCGCCCTTGAACTTCTGCTCGGTGGTGCGCCCGTGCACGGTGATGAGGGCCGCGCCGCGTTCGCACAGCCCGACGGCCAGGTCGCACGCCACGCCCGCCTCGTAGGCGGCCTCGTCCCAGCCGAGGCGCATCTTGGCGGTCAGGGGGATGCGGTCGGGCAGGGCGGCGCGGACCGCCTCGAACACGCGGAAGGTGTTGGGCAGGTCGCACATGAGCATGCTGCCGCCGTTCTTCTTGCAGACCTTGTCCACCGGGCAGCCCATGTTGATGTCGACGACGGTGGCCCCGTGGTCGGCGCACCAGCGGGCGCCGTCCGCCAGGATCTGGGGGTCCGAGCCGTACAACTGCATGCCGATGGGCTGGTCGAGGTCGTGGGTGCGGGCGAGGTCGTAGGAGGTCTCGGAGGAGCAGAGCAGGCCCTGGGGGCTGAGCAGGTCGGTGCATGCCAGCCCGACGCCGCCGCACTCCCGCACGGTCAGCCGCCACGCCAACTCGCACCAGCCCGCGATGGGTGCGAGGAGGAGGTTGGTCTCCAGCCGGACAGGCCCGGCGGGGGCGCGGAGGGTCAGGGGGGTGGCGAGCACGGGGGAGTATAAAAGCGGGAAAGGGCAAAGCGATAAAGTGAAAATGCGGAGGCCGCCGGTCCCCATTTGCCATTTATCGCTTTGCAATTCATCGTTTTCAGACCCGCGCGCGTCTCGCGTGGGCGAGCCACTCCACCGTCATCACCACGAACGCGGCCAGCAGGAGTTCCGGCCAGCGTTCGCGCCGGCCTTCGGTGATCCCGGCACGGTCGCCGGGCGTCGCCTCGCGCCCGAAGGCGGCGGACGGGCCGACGGGGATCGCGCTCTCGCCAGCGTCGAGCACGGACACCGCGAGCGTGCGCTCCCCGGTTCCCGTCAGGGCGTACACCCCCGCCCGCGGCAGCGGCCCGAGCACGCCCACGCCCTGGGCCACGGGCGCCCGGGCCTCGGCCGGCCCGGACGCGCCCACCTCGGCGGCGTCCGACCGCAACTCCACCGCGCGGGCCGTGGTGTGCACCACGCCCTCCCCCCGCACACCGGGGGCCAGGCGCTCGAACGCCGCGGCCACGAAGATCGGCATGCCCACGTCCACCGCCCAGTTCGACCGCTCCAGCGGGAACGCCACCCGCACGTGGCGCACGCCCCGACCGACGCCCTCGATCACCGCCGGGCCCGTCGCCGCCTCGGCCAGCACCGACACGCCCGGCTCGGACCCGTCCGGCAGCGGCACGGCCCGGTCGAACACCACCGTCGCCAGGCTCACGTCGCGCAGCACCGGGTGCGCCCGGTCCCACGACGCGATGCGCTGGCGTCCCTCGGCCGGATCGCCCTCCATGCCCGGCCACCCGCTGCCGAATCCCAGGGAGGGCACGCCCGGCAGGCGCGCGGGCGTGACGCGGTCGTAGACCACCAGTTCCGCCCCCGCCAGCGCGTCGAGTTCACCGGGCGCATGGACCGACACCGCGCCCGGCGCCAGCACGCCCAGCACGTCGAGCAGGAAGGGGCTGGCCCGGCCTTCCGGGGCGAAGACCACCGTGCGCGGCGGGCGCGGGTCGGGCAGGTCGACCCAGGCCCGGTCGTCGGCGGCCAGCACGCCGCCGCTGTCGAGGGCCGCCTCGATGCGGACCGCGCCGGGCGCGGCGATGCGCACCGCCCGGGTGGCCGAGCCGGGGCCCTCCGGGCCGGCCGCGGGGATCTCGAGGGCCGTGGTCACGGCCGCCTCGCCCGCCGCCAGACGCACCGCGACGCCCACCGGCCTGTCGGCGTTGGAGACCACGCGCAGGAACACGCGGGCCGCCCCGGGGTCGGCCGGGTCGCGGGTGGCGTGCATGGCGGCGATGCCCGTGTTGGGCCCCGCGCCGCGGTCGGGGTGCGTCGAGACGACCTGGCCCGACCAGCCGGGGAAGTCGCGCGGCCCGAGGTCGCCGGCGTCGGTGAAGACCCAGAGCGTCGCCTCGACCGGCTCGGTCTGCTCGTCGCCGTCCCCCCCACCCCGGTCCATCAGGGCCGCGAGCATGGCGCGCAGGGCCTCGGCGTCCAGGGGCTGGTCGGTCGGCTCGATCGAGCGCAGGCCGGCGAGGGCGGCGTCGAGCGAGCGGTCCGGGGCGGCCACCAGGCGGGGCTCCAGCGCGGCGCGGACCACGGCGATCTCGGGCGTGGCCGTGCCCCGACGCAGGGCGCGCAGGCGCTCGGCGGCCAGCGCCTTGGCGCGGTCCAGCCGGGTGGCCGCGTCCCCGGCGTCCGTCGCGCTCATGGAGGCCGACGCGTCGATCACCACGATCAGGCGTCCCGGGATGCGCTCGCCCGAACCGGTCACGGGGCGGCCGATGGCCGCGGCGAGCAGGAGCACCGCGAGCACCTGGAGCAGGAAGAGCCAGGTCACGCGCGGGGCGCGGAAGGGCACGTTGACCTCCAAGTCCCTGGCCGCGTCGCGCCAGAGCATGGTGGACGAGACCCGGACCGGGCGTCGCCGGAGTTTGAGGCTGTGCAGCGCCAAGAGGGCCGCCAGGCCGAGGCCGCCGGCCACAAGCCCGGCGAACGGCGCCAGCCAGGTCACGACGACCAGCCCTCTGGCGGCGGGGGCGCGCCCGTGCCGGTCCCCGCGTGCTCAGTCGGGCGCGGCTCGCCGGTGGGCGGGCGGTACTTCTTGCAGACCACGTAGATCTCCCGGGAGACCTCGCGGGTCGCGTCGGGCTTGTAGGGCTTGGCCTCGACGAAGCGGCCCTTGCACCGCTTGACCAGGGCGGGCGTGCCCCCGCCCTCGAGCACCTTCATGACGCACGAGCCGCCCTTGCGGAGCAGCACCGGCAGCCGGTCGACCACGTCGTGGCAGAGGCGCGCCGACAGGAAGTCGTCCCCCGCCCCCGAGGTGTTGGGGGCCATGTCGGAGAACACCGCGTCGAACAGGCGCCCGTCCCCGCCGAGCAGTTCGGCCGGGTCGATGGCCGTGAAGTCCCCCACGACCGTGCGCACGCGGTCGGGCATGGGCGCCGTCACGCGCTTCAGGTCGATCCCGACGACCGAGCCCTTCTCGCCCACGCGCTCGGCGAGCACCTGCAGCCACGACCCCGGCGCGCAGCCCAGGTCGAGCACCTTGCCGGCCCTGGGGATCACCCGGCGTTTCTCGTCGATCTCGATGAGTTTGTACGCCGACCGGGCCAGGTAGCCCTCGCGCTTGGCCTGCTTGAAGTACCGGTCATGGAGCACGCGCTTGGCCACGGGAGGAGTGTAGGGGCGGGGAGATTCACCACAGAGCGACAGAGGGCACAGAGAACACAGAGAAAGATCCTCAAGCGCCGAAGCCGCGATCAACTCCTTTCTCTGTGTTCCTCTGTGCCCTCCGTGACCTCTGTGGTCCATCTCGCTGCTTCTGAAATCACGCGGCCCGGCCTCCCTACCATGCGCCCCGTGTACCAAGCCCTGCTCACCCGCAAGTACCTCACCAGCAAAGTCATGCCCCTGCTGGCGATGGCGGCGGTCATGCTGTCGGTGGCGACCATCCTCATCACCTGGTCGGTCATGGGCGGGTTCCTCAAGACGCTGATGAACTCCGGCCGGGCCATGGTCGGCGACGCCTACGTCGTCTGGCCCAACGTGGGCTTCGCCCACTACGACGACCTGGTCGCACGCCTGGAGGCCCGCCCGGAGATCGAGGCGGCCGCGCCGATCATCGAGACCTACGGCATGGTCCAACTGCCCGACGACCGGGTCGAACTGATCCAGATCAAGGGCGTCGAACCCGAGAGTTACCACCGCGTCACCGGCTTTGGCGACACGCTCTGGTGGAAGCCCATCGAGACCCCCACCCGCAAGGACAAGGCCCGCGAGGACATCCGCCTGGACCCGGCCAACCGCCCGGCGCTGGCCCGCTTCGCCGAGCAGGGCCGGCGCATGAGCCGCACCGACCCGGACACCGGGGTGGAACTGCCCGCCGGGCTGCTGGGCATCGAGGTGACCGGGCTGAACGAGCGCACGGGCGCGGGCGTGTACCTGCCGCAGAACCCGATCCGGCGCACCACGACCGGGGGCTACGACTTCGGCGACTCGTTCATGCCCCGCAACGGCTCGGTCGGGCTGACGGTGCTCAGCCTGGACTCGACCGGCCGCCCGACCGACCCGGTCTCGCGCACGCTGCCCATCGCCAACGAGTTCCAGACGGGCATCTACGAGGTCGACAAGGGCAGCCTGGTGGCCCCCCTGGACCTGATCCAGCGGATGCTGCGGATGAACCAGGCCCGGCGCGTCGACCCGGACGCCGCCCCGCCCGACCCCTTCGCGCACGAGGTGGACCCCGAGACCGGGCGACTGCTCCCCGCGGCGCCCGCGGCGACGCGCGTGGACCCGGCCCGGGTGACCACGGTGCTCATCCGGGGCGTGCCCGGCACGCCCGCCGAGCGGGTGGCCGAGATCGCCGACGAGGTGTACGCCGGGTTCGCCGCCGACCACCAGGGCGAGGTGCCGAGCGTGTTCGCCATCGGCATCCAGACCTGGGAGAGCCGCAACCGCACCATGATCGAGGCGGTCAAGAAGGAGACGGGCCTGGTGCTCGCGATCTTCGGGGTGATCTGCTTCACCACGGTGTTCCTGGTGCTGGCGATCTTCTGGTCGATGATCAGCGAGAAGACCAAGGACATCGGCATCCTGCGGGCCCTGGGGGCCAGCACGCCCGGCGTGGCGTGGCTGTGGCTGCGCTACGGGGCGGCCATCGGCGTCGTGGGCGCGACGCTGGGGCTGGTCGCCGGGTTCCTGATCGTCACGAACATCAACGACATCCACGACTGGATGGGGGAG
>CAZFSO010000060.1:6980-13463 GCA_964522095.1 uncultured Phycisphaeraceae bacterium
CGCCGGGTTCCTGATCGTCACGAACATCAACGACATCCACGACTGGATGGGGGAGGACCTCGGCCCCTGGCTGAGCAGCCTGTTCACGACCCTCCGGGGCTGGTTCGGCGCGGGGCCTGTGGATCTGAACCTGGTTATCTGGGACCCCGCGGTGTACTACTTCGTCGAGATCCCGCGCGAGGTCGAGCCGAAGAAGGCCGTCATCGTGTTCCTCGCCGGCGTGCTGACCTGCGTGCTCGGGGCGCTGATCCCGGCCGTGCGCAGCGCCCGCATGGACCCCGTCAAGGCGTTGAGGTTCGAGTGAGCGACCCCGCGGCCCAACCCGCCCCCGTGTCGGCGCCCGCCGCCCCGACCCACGCGCCCGGCGCCGACGGTTTCCTGCGCGTGACGAACGTCCGCAAGACCTACCGCCTGGGGCGCGTGCCCGTGCCCGTCCTGCACGGCGTGGACATGTCCCTGCGCAAGGGCGAGTGGGTCGCCATCCTGGGCGCGTCCGGCTCGGGCAAGTCCACCCTGCTGCACCTGGCCGGTGGGCTGGACCGGCCCGACCGCGCCCGCAACGGAGCGGCGCCCTCGCGCATCGTCTTCGACGGACGCGAGATCACCGCGATGGGCCGGCGCGAGTTGGACCGATACCGCGCCCGCGAGGTCGGGTTCGTCTTCCAGTTCTACCACCTGCTGCCGGAACTGAGCGTGCTGCAGAACGTCACCGTCGGCGCCATGATCCGGCACGGGCGCGTGGGCTACGTCAAGCACCGCTCGCAGGCCGAGGCCCGGGCAGGGGAACTCCTCAATGCCTTCGGTCTGGGCCACCGGTTGCGCCACCGGCCCGCGGAACTCTCCGGGGGCGAGCGCCAGCGGGTCGCCATCGCCCGGGCCCTGGTCAACAGCCCCCGCCTGCTGCTGGCCGACGAGCCGACCGGCAACCTGGACCGGGCCACGGGCGAATCCATCCTCGACGCCCTGGCCGACCTGCGGGCCAGGACGGGCCTGACCGTGCTGATGGTCACCCACGACGAGCGGGTCGCCGCGCGTGCCGACCGGGTCGTGCGCCTGGCGGACGGGCGGATCGCCCCTTCCGGCGAGAAACTCGCGCCCGGCGGCGCACCCGACGGCCCGGCGCGATAGACTAAAGCTTGCGTTCGCAAACCCGGCCGGGCACCCCCGGGGCCGGACGCGGCGTGCCGAGGAACACACCACCCCGATGAGCCCCGCACGATTCGACATCGAGCAGCCCCAGCCCGTCGCAACCGAGACGTGCCGGTCCGTGGTCACGCTGACCAGCCCCACCGGCACCACCGTGCGCGCCGATGTCGTGCAGTCCGGGTCCGGCCCGCGGGTCGTCTTCCTCCACGGGCTCGTCGGCCTCAACGAGCACTGGGAGGACGTGGTCCGGCGCATCCGCCACAAGGCCCACTGCACCACGCTCGAACTGCCCCTGCTCGAACTCCGCGGCGACGACTGCTCGCTGTGGTCCGTCGTCGACATGACCACCCAGTTCCTCGACGAGCACACCGACGGGCCCAGCGTCCTCGTGGGCAACTCGTTCGGGGGCCACGTGGCGCTGCGCATCGCCCACGCCCGCCCGGACCTGGTCCGCGCCCTGATCCTCGCCGGCTCCTCCGGCCTGATCGAGCGCACCCTGGTCAAGGGCGCGCCCGTCCGGCCCAGCCGCGAATGGCTGGAGGAGAAGATCGGCGAACTGTTCCACGACAAGTCCGCGATGAACCCCGGCGACGTGGACCGCGCCCACAAACTCCTCAACGAGCGCGGCGGGGCCCGGGCCATGGTCAAACTCTCCAAGACCGCCCGACGCGACAACATGACCGACGACCTCGGCGACATCGCCTGCCCCACCCTGCTCATCTGGGGTCGCCAGGACATCGTCACCCCCCCCAGCGCCGGCCAGGGCTTCACCGAACTCATGCCCGACGCCCGCATCGTCTGGCTGGACGGCTGCGGCCACGCGCCCATGCTTGAAGCCCCCGTCCCCTTCGCCGACGCGGTCACGAACTTCCTCGACGAACTGGCCGCCCGCCCCGACGGGAACCGCGGCCGGTGAACACGGACCGGCCCCCGACCGCCGGCCGCGTCGCCCGCCCGGCCCCCACGCCCGACGCCCCGCGCACGACGACCTCGCTCGTCGGCCACGCCCTGGCCCTGCGCGTGGCCCGACGCCGGCGCCGGCTCGCCGACCGCGCCTGGTGGACCCGCCACACCGCCCGCGTGCAACTCAAGCAACTGACCGGCCTGCTCAGCGCCGGCTCGTTCTGCCGCTTCGGGCGCGACCGCCGCTTCGAGCGCATCCTCGGTCTGCCCGACCCCCTGGAACGCTACAACGCCTTCGCCAAGGCCGCGCCCGTCGCCGACTGGTACGCCTTCAAGGACGACATCGCCGAGATGCGCGAGGAGGGCCGGCGCGGCGTCCTCTGGCCGGGCCTGGTCACCCGCTTCGCACAGACCAGCGGCACCACCGCCGGCGACAAGTTCATCCCCGTCTCCGACGAGATGATGCGCTCCAACTACCGCGCCTCGCTGGACATCTTCGCCCACCTGATCAACCGGGGCGTGTCGCCCGCACGCCTCATGGGCGGGCGCTGCCTGTTCCTCGGCGGGTCCAGCGACGTGGCCCGCAACGAGCACGGCATCGCCACCGGCGACCTCTCCGGGCTTGTCACGCCGTTGATCCGCTGGCCGCTCTCGAAGATCTACTCGCCCGGCCCGGAGATCGCCCTGATGAGCGACTGGCCCGCCAAGATCGACGCGATGGCCCGGCTGACCATCGAGCAGGACGTGCGGTTCATCTCCGGCATGCCCTCGTGGGCCCTCGTGCTCATCGACCGGGTCATCGAACTGGCCCGCGAGCGCGGACGCGACGCGACCTGCGCGCGCGACGTGTGGCCGAACCTGGAGGTCTTCGTCCACGGCGGGGTCAAGTATGCGCCGTTCCTCCCGCGCATGTGCCGGGCCTTCTCCGGCGACCCAAGCGTCGACTTCCCCTGCCGCCACGAGTTGTACCCCGCCTCCGAGGGGTTCATCGCCATGCAGGACGCGACCGGCGACCCCGGCATGCGCCTGCTGACCGACAACGGCACCTTCTACGAGTTCGTCCCCCTCGAACGGATCAACGACCCGGAGCCCGAGGCCTTCCCGTGCTGGGAAGTCGAGAAGGGCCAGCGCTACTGCGTCGTCATGACCACCAACGCCGGCCTGTGGCGCTACAACATCGGAGACGTGGTCGAGTTCGACAGCGTGCCGGCGTCGCCCGACGGCAAGGGCGGCGACGGGCCCTGCCGCCTGCGCATCGTCGGACGCCACCGCCACTTCATCAACGCCTTCGGCGAGAACCTCATCGTCGAGCACGTCGAGCACGGCGTGGCCGAGGCCGCCCGCGCCACCGGCCTGGAGCCCGGCGAGTTCACCGCCGCCCCGGTCTACCCCACCGACACCGCCCGCGCGGGCCTGGAACTGGCCGTGGAACTGCCCCCGGGCGTGCCCCCCGAGACCCTGGCCCGCTTCGCCGAGGTCTTCGACGCGGCCGTCAAGTCGGTCAACGTGGACTACACCACCAAGCGGTCCGAGTCCCTGGGCATGCAGCCCCCCACCCTGACCGTGCTGCCACCCGGGACCTTCCACCGCTGGCTCGACGCCAACGGCAAACTCGGCGGCCAGCACAAATGCCCCCGCTGCGCCAACCACCGCGACGTCATCGAACAACTGACCGCCCTCGCCTAAAGCCCTGATGACCGACGGTGCCGTGCTCTTCGGCTTTGCGAAGAGCACGCCCCCCCTCGTCGTCGCCCCCACCACGCCGATAACCCGAACATCGCGCGGGCTGGCGGCATCCCCCTTGACAAGGGCCCGCCGATCCGCCACAATGCTAGCGACCACTAACGAAAGGCCGCCGTGCACGAGGATCCCGCCCGCCAGACCGACGCCCTGCTCGCCCGGATCGACGACCTCGAGCGTCGCCTGGCGCGCCTGGAGGGCGCAGCCGCCGGGCCGGCCGCCCCGACGCCGTCCGCGGCCTTGGTCGCGAGCACGCCGGCCGTCGCGCCCCCGCCCTCCCCCACCCCCGTGCTCCTCTCGCCCCCGGCGTCCCCCGCGCGGGGACTCACGCGCCCCGTCGCCCACCCAGCGCCGCGCTACGTCACCCCGGCGGAACCAGCCACCCGCGTCGCGGCGCCCGCCAAGCCTCCCGTGTCGCTCGAGCAACTCATCGGGGGCAAGTCGTTCCTGGTGCTCGGCGCGCTGATCGTCGTCGCGGGCGCGGGGTTCTTTCTCAAACTGGCGTACGACGAGGGCTGGATCGGGCAGATCCCGCCCGCGGCCCGGTGCGCGATCGCCGGGCTGTTCGGCGCGGCGCTGATCGGCGCGGGCGTCGCCTCCGAGCGCCGGCTCGGGCGTTTCGCCGGCGTCGGCTTCACCAGCGCCGGCCTGGGCGTGCTGTACGCGACGGCCTTCGGCGCGTATGCGCTGTTCCAACTCGTCGGGCCGCCCGCGGCGTTCGGTATGCTCTGCGCCGTCTCCGCCCTGGGCCTGCTGCTTGCCATGCGGGCGCGGTCGCTGGTCATGGCGGTGCTGGCGCTGGCCGGGGCGTACCTGGCGCCGGTCATCCTCGCACGCCCGGACAGCCCGGAGTGGGCCCTGCCCCCGTACCTTGTCGCCCTGCTCGTTGTCGGCTCGGTGCTGGCGGTGCGCGACCGCCTGTACCGCCCGCTCGCCTCGGTCGTGTGGTGGGCGACGGGCGTGTTCGGGGCGGCATGGGTGTTCGGGTCCGGACACGACGCACCCTGGCTGGGCATGGCGTTCGTCGGCGTCGTCTGGAGCGTGGTCCACGCGATGCGCCTGCGCCTGCCGGGCGCCGACGCGCACCGCGACCTGTGGACGGCGGCGACCACCAGTTTCGCCACCACGCTGTGGTCCTTCGCGTCGGCGTGGCATCTGGCCGAGGCGTTGGGCTGGGAGCGCGTCTGGATCGTGCCCGCCGCGGGGGCCTCCGTCACCGCGCTGCTCGGCATGGCCCTGGCGGGGATGCTCGACGGGTTCCGCGACCGGCCGCGCACGGTCGGCGAGTCGATCGGCGCCTCGCTGCTCTGCCAGGCGGGCGCGCTGGTGTGCGTGACGGTCGCGGTGGGCATCGACACCGCGTGGTCGCAGATCACGGTGTGGCTGCTGCTCGGCGTGGCGGCGGCGGCCGCCGGACGCTGGGTGCGGGCCGCGTCGCTGGCGTGGTACGGCGCGGCGGTGCTGCTGATCGGCACGGTCCGCGTGCTGACCGAGGCGCTCGGGCCGCTGGCCGACGGCGTCCCGGGCGCGACGGGCCTGGTGTTCACGCCGTGGATGGCGCTGATGGGCGCGGCCGCCGTCGCGTGGGCGCTCGCGGCGTGCCTCGCGGGCGGAACCGGCGCGTCCGACACCCCGCCCCGCCACCTCGTCGCGCTGCGCAGGATCGAGGGCGTGCTGGCCGGGTTGCTGCTGGCAGCGCTCGTCCCCCACGAGCACGCCGCCCCGGAGGGCATGCTGCTGGCCTATCTCGTGATCGGCGCGGCCGGGCTCGTCCTGGCCAGGGCTCTGACGCGGCACGCCTGGCCCGCGCCGGCCGCCTGCGCCTACCTCGCGCTGGCGGGGGCGATGTGGCTGGCGGCGTTCGTCCGCGAGGACTGGTACATGAACCGGCCCGAGGCGGCGCCCCTCGCCTACCCGGGCCTGCTGTGGAGCCTGCCGCTGGTCGCCGCGTGGACCTGGGCGGGCTTCGCGATGGCTCGATCGCCCCGCGAGCCGTGCCGCCAGGCGCGCCTGTACGCGTGGCCCGGCGCGCTGCTCATCGGCCTGATCGCCACCACCATGGAGACCGCCCGCATCGCCGGCACGCTGACCGCCGACGCGACCCTGCGCGACGGTTCGGTGTCGATCTGGTGGGCCATCGTCGGAACCGTGCTGCTCGCGACCGGCTTCGCCGCACGCACGCCCTGGCTGCGCTACGGCGGGATCGGCCTGCTGCTCGCGGCCACCGGCAAACTGCTGACGTGGGACCTCTCCCAGGTCAGCCCGGCGGTGCGGGTCGCGTGCTTCATCGCGGTCGGCCTGGTCCTGCTGGGCGTCGCCGCCGGGTACCTGCGCACCGCCCGCAAGCAACCCGCCGAGCAACCGGAGTGATCCAAGTGCATTGACCACACCCGCGCGCATCCGAGCCGCGGGCTGCACGCCGCCCGGCGCGTGCGCGACGGACGGATCCCCGCGTTCACTGCGGAGAAGAACGCCAAACCCTCTCTCAGGGTTTGGCGGTCTTCTCCCTTGGCGCTCTCAGAACGCCATCTCCGAGCCGCGGACTTCAGTCCGCGCGGTCGTGGTGTCCGCCTTGCACATCGCCATCGCCGAACCGCCGGCGCGGGCGTTGAGGGCGCACCACCACGGTGGATCCCCGGTGGTCCTGCGGAGAAGAACGCCAAACCCTCTCTCAGGGTTTGGCGGTCTTCTCCC
>CAZFSO010000061.1:0-11944 GCA_964522095.1 uncultured Phycisphaeraceae bacterium
CCCCTCCGCCTGCGCTTCGCTCCGGCACCTCCCCCGTCGGGGACGGGGGAGGATTTGGTCAGTCAGGGGTGAACATGCGTTCGGCCAGGTCGATCGCGCGGGCCAGGGCGGCGGCCTTGTTGACCGTCTCCTGGTACTCGAGGTCGGGGACGGAGTCGGCCACGATGCCGCCCGCGGCCTGCACGTGGTAGGCCCACGCGCCGTCCGCGTCGGCCGGGTCGTGCCGGTCGACGGGCACGACGATGGTGCGCAGGGCAAGCGCCATGTCCATCTCGCCGTCGAGCGAGACCCAGCCCAGGCCCCCGCCGTACGGGCCGCGCCGGACCTTCTCGAGTTCGTCGATGATCTGCATGGCCCGGATCTTGGGGGCGCCTGAGATCGTCCCGACGGGCAGGGTGGCGCGCAGGGCATCCCAGCAGTCCAGGCCGTCGCGCAGGACGCCGGTGACGGTGGACGAGATGTGCATCACGTGGCTGTAGCGCTCGACGGTCATCACCTCGGCGAGCGTGACGGTCCCCGGCCTCGCCACGCGGCCCACGTCGTTGCGACCGAGGTCCACGAGCATGGCGTGCTCGGCGATCTCTTTCGGATCGGCGAGCAGGTCGGCTTCCAGCGCGCGGTCCTCGTCGGCGGAGCGGCCACGCCGGCGCGTGCCGGCCAGGGGGCGGTTGGTCAGGACCAGCCCGCCGGCGGCGTCGCGGCGCACGCGGCAGAGGATCTCCGGGCTCGACGCGACCAGGATCGCGCCCCCGGTCTGCATGTAGACCATGTACGGCGAGGGGTTGACCGCACGCAGCGCCCGGTAGACCTCGAACGGGTCGGCCGGGCTGCGCCGCTCGAAACGCTGCCCCACGACGACCTGGAACACGTCGCCGGCGCGGATGTACTCCTTGGCGCGCTCGACCATCGCGGCGTGCTCGTCGCGGGTGGTGTTGCTGGGCAAGGGCTGGAGGGCGGCGCCGTCCGTCCGGTCGATCAGGCCGCTGGGCGGCGTGCGCTCGGTCGCCAGGAC
Source organism: uncultured Phycisphaeraceae bacterium (assembly GCA_964522095.1). GTDB lineage: Bacteria > Planctomycetota > Phycisphaerae > Phycisphaerales > UBA1924 > UBA6054. Next base: position 1,013 of record CAZFSO010000061.1, read on the forward strand.
CTCTCGTGCGAAGGTCTGCAGGTCCCGGGCCGCCGCGTCGTACAGCGTGCCCGGGTCGTCGTCCGGCCCGACGCGCACCGAGCGGACCAGGTGCACCACGCGGTCCACGTGGTCGAACACGGCCACGCGGTCGTAGAGGCCCAGGCTCAGTTCGGGCAGGGCGCGGTCGTCGGGCGGGGCGTTGGCGGGGCTGAGTTTGGTCGGCTCGGCCGCCCGCACGGTGTCGTAGGCGGCGTACCCGAACCAGCCGCCCAGCACGCACCGGGGCAGCAGGCCGCGCTCGTGGTGGTCGCCGGGGTGGACGGAGCGCCAGCCCGCCGTCAGCCCGCGGATCAGTTCGATCGGGTCCGGGCAGTCCCGGCGCTCGTCGGCGCCTGTGCGGTGGTCGACGACGCGGGCGTCGCCCGCGCGGACGGTCACCTCCATCGCGGGCCGGGAGCCCAGGATCGAGTACCGGCCCTGGCGCTCGCCCCCCTCGACCGACTCGAGCAGGAACGACGGCGCGGTGCGTTCGTCGCTGGTCACCAGCCTGCGGTACGCGAGGATGGGCGTGACCACGTCGGCCAGGGCGCGGACGCCGACGGGGACGACGCACACGCCCGCGCCGTCGGCCCGGGCGGCGTGCACCAGCGTCATGAACTCGTCGCGCGTCAGCCCGGCCACGGGCCGACTGTAGGGGGTTCTCTGAACGCGGCGCGGGCCGCACCCGTAGAGTCGGCCATGCGATCCACACCCACCGTGCTCGCGGCCCTTGCCGCCCTGACGGCCTGCCAGGCGGCCGCCCAGCCCGAGGCGGGCGCCCAGACCGTGTCGCTGACCGACCTGTTCGCCCAGGTCCGCCAGGCCGAGCCGATCCGCCGGGCCGGCCTGCGCGCCGACCTGCTCCGACGCGCCCAGCGGGTCGCCCCGGTCGTGGTGATCGTGTCCGACGCGCGGTCGTTCCTGGGGGCGGTCGAGGCGTGGGAGGGGCCCCGGCGGTTCCCCGTGCTCTGGGACGACGGCACGGTCCGCTCGCGCGAGGACGTCGCCCGGTTCGTGCGGGCGTTCGGGCCCGAGCGGGTGGTGCGGTTCAGCGCCGGCGACGGCGTGGACGCCTGGCCGCGCTCGCGACAGGACCGCGAGGCCCGGGTGCTCGACGCCCTGGCCGCCGCGTCCGACGAGCGCGTCCCGGACTACGGGGCCTATCTCCAGAGCCTTCGGTCGGGCGGCGTGGCGGCCCCCGGGATCGTGCTGACCGACGTGGACGACAACGCCTGGCCCGCGGCGGTCGCGCTGGCCGCGGGCCGCTCGCAGCCCATCGGGTTCATCCAGAACCCCGCCGCCAACGCCGCCAACGCGCTGACGCCCGACCAGGCCGACCTGCTCGAGGACGCCGCCCAGCGTCTTGCGACCTCCACCGGGCTGGCGTGGCGGGAGATCGGCGACGACATCGACGCCGTGACGCTGTGCCTGAACACGGGCACCCGCATCCGGACCGGCGAGGAGGCCCGCGACTGGCTGGCGACCTCGGCCCGCGTCGGGCGCGTCGGGCCGGGCGGCTCGGGGGCTCGGTGGGCGAACACGGGCCAGGTCTTCGGCTCGTCGGCGCAGGCTGCGTACCGCGCGATGTGCGCCCTGTTCCTGTCCCCGCGCGAGGCGTTCATCTTCGACGGCTACGACAACTCCCAACCCTGGGTGAACTACAGCGGCGAGCAGGCCGCCGGGATCCTGCGCGAGGCCGGCTTCACCGCCCAGGTCCACAGCGGCCCGGGCAACACCACCGACCACTGGACCGCCCTGACCGCCCGCCCCGTCCGCGCCGGCCTGTGGATGGTCAACAGCCACGGGACCCAGGCGGTGCTCAACTTCCCCGGCGGGACCGTGCGCGGCTCGAACACGCCCTTGATGGACACCCCGGCCGTCGTCCACGTGGTCCACTCCTTTTCGCTCCAGAGCCCCACGAACCGCAACACCGTGGGCGGCTCGATGCTCGACCGCGGGGCCTACGCCATGCTCGGCTCGGTCGACGAGCCCTTCCTGCAGGCCTTCGTCCCCACGCCGATGGTCGCCCGTCGCCTGGCGGCCGGGCTGAACTTCGCCGCCGCCGTCCGCTTCGACGACGCGCCGGTGTGGAAACTGGCCGTGATCGGCGACCCCCTCATCACGATCGGGCCGGCCGGGTCGCGCCAGGAGGACGACGCCGTCGACCTGCCCGGCGAGACGACCGACCTCGAGGACGCGCTGCGGGCGGCGCTGGAGGCGCGCGACCTGGGCGCGGCGGCCGACGCGCTGGCCCTGCTCGGGCGCGACGCCGACGCGGCGCGCCTGGCCGTCGCGGCGATGGACGACCCGGGCACGAAACTCACGCCAGAACTGGCGGCCGCGGCGATCCCGTCCCTGTTCCGGCACGGCCGGCACGAGCAGGTTGTCACCGCCTACGCCAACCTCACCGAGGAACTGCGCCAGGACCCCGTGCTGGCGGACTGCTTCTGGTTCGCCGGTCGCTTCCTGCTCGCCTCGTCGCCCGACCGCGAGCGGGTGGAGCGCCTGATGCGGGTGTACTTCCGGCCCGGCTCGCGGGTGTACGACGCCGAGGAACTGGCCATGCACCTGCGCCGCCGCTCGGTGGACGAGGCGGTGCTCGTGCTCGAGTCGCTGCGCCCGCAGTTGACCAGGGACTGGGAGTTCCGGGCGCTCGAGGCGGCGCTGACCCGGGTGCGCACCGGCGGGTGAGTCAATCGTCCCACGCGCCAGCGTCCAGCGACCCGTCGGCGCGCAGCCACGCGAACACCGCCCCGCGCTCGGCGGTGGACAGCCACGCGGTGCGGGCCCGCACCGCGTCCCAGCGCTCGTCGCCGAGCCGCGACGGGCCGGTGGACTGCAGCGCCACCGCCGGCGCCACGCGCTCCATGAAGTGGATCGCCGCCGGGATCGCGCTGCCGTGGTGCGGCACCTCGGACACCGTCGCCCGCACGCTCACGCCCGCGGCCTCCAGGCCCGCGATGCCGGCCCGCTGGACGTCGCCCGTCAGCAGCAGGGAGCGCGCCCCGGCGGGCGTGTCGATCGTCCACCGGACGACCAGCGACGATTCGTTGATCACGCCGCGGGCGGGGCGCTCGGGCGGCGGCCAGAGCACCTCGCCCGTCGCGTCGCCCAGGTCCAGGCGGTCGCCGGCGCGCAGGCCGACGAACACCACGCCCATCGCCCCCATCCGCGCCCGCGCGTCCAGCCAGCCCTCCGAGGCGTGGTCGAGCAGCGCTTGGGGCATCAGCACACGGCGCAGGCCGAGGCGCTCGGCGACGACCGGCAACGCGTTGTAGTGGTCCAGGTCGGGGTGCGTCAGCACGGCGGTGTCGATCCGGCGCACGCCCAGGGCCAGCACCGCGTCGGCCACGCGGTCGCCGACCTCGCGCTGCAGGCTGCCCGCGTCCCAGAGGATCGCCTCGCGCCCGGAGCGGACCAGGACGCTCGTGCCGTCGCCGACGTCGAGCATGTCGGCGCGCAGGCCGTCGACGCGCCCCGAGGCGCTCGCCATCGCGATGGCGTAGGCGGCGCTGAGCGCCAGCATCGCGACGAACACGGGGCGCCGGGCCTTCCAGAACAGCCACCCGAGCACCCCGGCGGTGGCGAAGGCGGCCCACCACCAGCCCAGGCCGGCGATGAGCACCGACGAGCCGGGCAGCCCGTCGAACCACGCCGCGATCGCGCCGGTCCAGTCGCCCAGCGTCTGGACGACGGGGCGCGTCCACGACGCCGCCGCCGGCCAGCAGACGCCCAGCATGGCCTGCAGCCACCCGAGCGCCAGCAGGACGCCGGCGAGTGGCACGATCGCGACGGTCGCCACCGGCGCGAGCAGGCTGAACACGCCGGTCTTGGCGATGATCGTCGGCGCCGACGCGGCCCAGCAGGCGGTGTTGAGCCGGCAGGCGCCCCAGAACCATCGGCCGGCCTGCCGCGCCGCCCGGCGCGCCGGCCCGGTGTTGTCGGGTCGCGGGCGGGCCAGGAGCGACCACCGCTCGCGTCGGTCCCGCTCGGCCAGGGCGAGGAGCAGCGCCGTCACGCCCACGCTGAGCAGGTAGCCCAGCGAGAGCGCCTCGCTGGGCTTCCACACCAGCAGGCCCACGCCCGCCCAGGCGAGCAGGGCCAGCCGGTCCCACCGGCGTCCCGACGCGTCGCCGAGGATCAGCGCCAGGGCGAGCACGCACGCCCGCAGGATCGGGGACCGCGTGGGGATCAGCAGCAGCATGGCGAGGATCACCACGAGCACCGCCGCGGTTTCGAGTCGCCCGCGGTCGCCCGTCAGGCGCACCGCCAGCGCCGCCAGGCCGCAGAGCAGGGCCACGTGGAAGCCGGACACCGCCAGCACGTGGGCGACGCCGGATCGCTGGAACACGCGGTAGACGCGGTCGAAGGCGGGGTCGTGCTCGCCGAGCACCAGGGCGCCCACCACGCCGCCCCCGGCCGTGCGCCCGTCCACGCCCAGCGCGTCCAGCGCCCGGCGTCGCAGGGCCTCGCGACCGCGATTCAGGCCCGACCACGCCGCTCGCAAGCCTTCCGGGCGTTCCGTCACGACCACCAGGTCCGGGTTGCCCACCGAGAGCGAGCCGGCGCGGCCCGCCTCGTTGCCCAGGCGGGTCCAGTCCGGCTCGCCGGGGTTGGACGCGGCCCCGGGCCGCCGGTACACGCCCGAGACCGACACGCGGTCGCCCGGGCGCACAGCCTCTTCCAGCGCGACCGGCCCGAAGACCCGCAGCGAACCCCGGGCCGGCACGGGCCCCGCGGCCCCCCGCAGCCCGCTCACCCGCAGCGTGAAGGCCGAGCCGTCGTCACGCCAGGCGCCCGGCGCCCCGGGTCCGGTTGGGCGGTGCAGGCGCTCGGGCGTCCCGGCGGCCGTGCCCGTCAGGGTGACGATGGACCCCTCGGCCACCAGCCGGTCGAGCCGGTCGGGCGGGGGCTCACGGAAGCGCACCGCCCCCCAGCCGCCCGCGAGCAGAACCGCCGCCAGCCACGCCGGCGCCCACCACCGCCGGGGCCCGGCGACGCCGGCCACGCCCGCGGCCGCCGCGGAAAGCCCGAACCACCACGCCGACCCGCCGCCGATCTGGACCGACAGCCACACGCCCACCAGGCAGGCCGTCAGCGCGGCCCACGCGCGGCGTCGGGCGCGCACGAAGGCGGGCGCCGGCGCGGTTTCGGGTTCGGTGGCGGGCGACATCGGGCGACAGCGTACCCCGCGGCGCTCCCGGGAGGGGGCGGCGGCGGGGCTTGGCGCGCGCCGCTCAGCCGCCCACGGCGTGGATCACGTCGTCGAAGCCTTCGAGCAGGTCGATGTTGGTCAGCCCGCCCCCCTCGGCCTCGAAGCGGGTGCCGTCGGTGTTCTTGAACGAACTGCCGAAGTGGATGGCGTTGTCGACCGCGCTGGATCCGAAGCCGGCCTCGCCGGTGCCGAACAGCACGCCGTTGGGCCCGGCCGACTGGACGATGAAGCGTCCGCGCGGGCGGGAGGGGTAGATCGTCTCAAAGGTGGCGGAGTGGAGGGTCTGGCCCTGCTCGGTCAGCGGCGACGAGGGGCTGCCGAAGAGGCCCGCGAAGGTGATCAGACGCCGCGCCGAGGGCACGCTCTCCGACGACAGCGCGCTGCCGGTGCCCATCGGGGCGGTCTGGTCCATGCCCGACTGGCCCATGGTCTTGGCCCGCAGCAGGCCGGCGTTGGACGCGAGGTAGAACCACGAGAGTTCGTCGTCGGTGGATTCCGAGACGAACTGCTCGACGGGCGTGGGGTTGCTCTGGTCCGGGTTGAGCGAGCCGCGGGCGGCCAGGTCCTGCGACCAGATCGCCAAGGGATTTCCGAAGGCGTCGACGAGGTCGGGCAGGCTGGGCTGGCCCGGGTCATCGGTGTACTGCTGCGTCTCGGGGCCCATGGTCAGTTCGACGAAGTTCTCCGAACTGGGCGTGAAGTACGCCCCGCCGCCGGTGCCGATCAGTTGGGGGTTGACCCAGACCATCCGGTCGTTGTCGTTGATCGGGCCGACCTTGACGTACGCGGTGTCGGTCGGGTCGGAGGAGCCGGTCCAGATCGCGTTGCTCCCGGCAAGTTCGAGCATGGCGTTCTCGGCGGCGGTGAAGCCGCGCTCGAGGTTGTCCTCGTCGCCCATCTGCTCTTCGGAGAAGTAGCCGGGCATGCGGTCGCTGTTGTCGTTGGCGAAGCGCATGGCGGCGGTGCCGACGTCGTTGACCAGCGCCTGGCTGGCGGTGCGCCGGGCGGCGCGTCGCACCCCACCGATCGCGGGGAGGAGGATGGCCAGCAGCACGGCGATGATCGCCACGACGACCAGCAACTCGACAAGGGTGAACCCCCCGGTTGCCCGGGCCGCCGCCGTCCCGGACGACCGACCGGCGGACCCGCGACGCTGGTTGACGCTCTTCATCGACTCGCTCCTTCCGGCCCCGGGGCCCCGCGGCGCGGCAAGCCGCCCGGCGGGCGGACTATACGGGCCGCGCCTTTCCCCGGATGCCGGGCCGGCGTCCCGCAAGCCCGCTTCAGGAAACCGGCGCGACTGCGACGATATCCTTGCCCATGCCCTCCTCCGGCCCGACCACCGGCAGCAACCCGGCCGACCGTGACCGAGCCGTGCTCCACGCGGCCAAGGCGCTGCGTGACGCCGACGTCGTCGTGCTGCCCACCGAGACGGTCTACGGGCTGTTCACGCCCGCGACGCCCCAGGGCGTGGACCACCTCGACTCGTTCACCGTCAGGCCCGAGGCGGGCCTGGGCCCGCGGGTGACTTTGCATCTTGCGGACTTCGCCCCGCTGCGGGACCTGCTCGAACTGCCCAGCGCCACGGCCCGGCGTCTGACCAGCCGCCTGTGCCCCGGCCCGGTCCGCTTCGTGCTCGAGCAGCCGCCCGAGGCCCTCGCCCGCGTGCGCGACGCGCTGGAGATCGCGCCCGGCCTGATCGACGACGGCGAGCGCATCGCCTTCCGCGTGCCCGACCACCCCATCGCCCGGCGCGTGCTCCGCGACGCGAAGATCCCCTGCGTGGCCCGGCGTCTGGGCGCTGCCTTCTGGGCCCTGGGCGACAACCCGGGGACGACCCCGGCCATCATCCCCGACGATGCCGCCCCCGCCCCGCGCGTGGTGATCGACGACGGCGTGACGCTCCACAAGGCCCCCTCGACCACGGTGCGCATCTCGCTGGAAGGTCGCTTGTCGGTCGATCCGGGCGGCGCGATCGGCGAACGGGCGGTCATGGAGCACCTCGAACGCCTGATCCTGTTCGTCTGCACCGGCAACACCTGCCGCAGCCCGATGGCCGAGCACATCGCCCGGGCCATCGATGCCAAGTCCCCACCTTCGGGGGTCACGACGCGGTTCGCGTCGGCCGGGATCGCGGCGGCCGAGGGCATGCCGCTGACGCCCCAAGCCGTCAAGAGCCTGGAACGCCTGGGCATCCGGGTCGGCCCGCACGAGTCGCGTCCCTTGACGCCCGAACTGGTCGAGCAGGCCGAGGTGATCTACACGATGACGCCCTCGCACGCCGAGGCGGTGATGCACGGGGCCCCGGACGTGGCCCACAAGGTCTTCCCCTTGGGCGACGCGGAGGTGGTCGTCGACCCGATCGGGCACGATCAGGCGGTGTACGACGAAACGGCGTCCCAGATCGAGCGCCTGGTGCGCGAGAGGCTCGCTACGATCGCGCCATGAGCACACACGCCCGAGTCGCCATCGGAGCCGACCACCGCGGGAGCGACGCGGCCCGCTCCATCGCCGAGACGCTGCGCAAGTCCGGGCACGAGGTCACGCTCTTCGAGACCGACGCCGCCACGCCCAGCGACTACCCCGAGCAGGCCTGGAAGGTCGGGCAGGCGATCCGCCAGGGCAAGGCCGACCGCGGTGTGCTGATCTGCGGCACGGGCATCGGCATGTCGATCGCCGCCAACAAGATCCCGGGCGTGCGTGCGGCGGTCGTGCACGACGAGATGACCAGCCAACTCAGCCGCGCCCACAACGACGCCAACGTGCTGTGCCTCTCGGCCGACCTGCTCGGCGCCCGCCTGATGGACAAACTCGTCGGCGTGTTCATGGGCACCGAGTTCGAGGGCGGCCGGCACGCCCGGCGCGTGGCCAAGATCAGCGCCATCGAGCACGAGGACGACCCGTCCTCGGCGTCCGCGTCCGCGCCGGACGCCTGACCGGCGTTTTTCGCCGGCCCCGACGCCCCAAAAACCGCGATTTTGACGCGTGAACCGGGATTCACCGTGTGTTCACGCGCGGGTCATCGGCGCGCCCCAACATGCTTGCACAGGCCGGACGAGTGTCGGGCCGTTCCTCTGAAGCAGAAAGGACTGCACCATGTCAAGCATGCACGCGACCAACAAACCAAGCCCCGGCGCGAACCTCGGCCAGGACGGCGACCGGGCCAAATCGCATATCCAGGAACTCAAGAAGGACGCCGCCGCCGTGCGGGACGACCTGGCCCAACTCAAGGACGACGCCGTGCGCGCCGCCGGACACGTGACCGAGTCGGCCAGCGGCATGATCCGCGAGCACACCGGCTCCGCCTCGGACCTGTTCCGCCAGGCGAACTCGACCTGCAAGAAGTACCACGGCGCGATGCGCGACACCGTCGAGACGCACCCCACCGCCTCGGTGCTGGTCGCCCTGGGCGCGGGCGTCATGATCGGGCGCATGCTGGGCGGGCGGTGATCGGATGTTCTGGCGCGTGCGAGAACTCATGGAGGGCGGCGGCGACCTGATCCGCGCCGAGACGCAACTGGCCGCGATGCGCCTGCGGCGCGGGCTGCTCGAGGCCGTCCTCCTGGGTTCGGCCGTGCTCGTCGGGCTCGTCGCCCTGCTGATCCTGCTGGGGGCGGTCTCCGTGCTGCTCGCCAACGAGATCGGCTGGCCCGGCTCGCTGGCGATCATCGGCGGCGTCCTGCTGCTGGGGGCGCTGGCCTTCGGGCTGCCCATCGTGATGAAGATCAAGAAACAGACCGGCCATGCGCCGCGTGTCGACCCGCGCATCCGGGTCGAGGAATCGAAGGAACAGATGGCTGACGCAGTAAACCCACACGTGACACGCGAGCAGGTGCGCCCAGAGGAAGCCCACGCCCAGGGGGCCAGCCACTCGGGCATGCCCAAGGACCTCAACGAGTTCAAGCAGACCGCCAGCGAGTTCGTCAGCAAGAACCCGATGATGGCCGCGGGCGGGGCGCTCCTGGTCCTCTCGCTGATCGGCCCGACGCGGGCCCTCCGCATGGCCGGTCGCGGGCTGGCGCTGGCCAGCCTGGTCTCCGGCCTGATGGAGGCCAACAAGGCCCGCAAGGAGGAAGAGCGGCACGGCCCGATGGCCACGCCGCCCGGCCCGAGCCCCGAGCACGCGTACGCACCGCCCAAGGTGTCGCACACCGACGACTCCCAGGCGCCTCGTTCGCGCTCGGCCAACGGCAACGCGGACGGCCACCGGGCCGGGCACGCCCCCAGGTTCGTCGTGGACTGATCCGGCTTTCCCCCATTTCTGAAGACCCCCATCGACGGGCGGGCGCCGAATGGCCCCGCCCGTTGCCGTTCATGACACGCCGCGCCCGGGTGCGCCAATGATGCAGATTCGCCCGACCACACGCCCCCCCGCCCCCTCCCCCCGCCCCCCTCGCCATGCCACTGACGATCCTGCACATCTCCACGCGCCTGATCCTCGGCGGCTCGCAGGAGAACACCGTCCTGTCGTGCGAGGGCCAGGCCCGCCTCGGGCACGACGTCCACCTCGCCTACGGCCCGATCTACGGGCCCGAGGGGTCGCTCCTCGACCGCGTCGCCCGCTTCCGCACGACTGACGCCCGCGGCATCGCCCGGCACGAGGTTCCGCACCTGGTCCGCCAGATCGACCCGCGCGCCGACCGCGCCTGCCTGCGCGAGTTGACCGAACTGATCGACCGCCTCCGCCCGGACGTGGTGCACACGCACTCGTCCAAGGCAGGCATCCTGGGGCGCGAGGCCGCCTGGCGCGTGCTGACGGCCGACGCAACCCCGGACCCCAACCAGCCGGCCCCGGCATCCCACCCCCGGGCGGGGGTGCGCCCGGCGGTGGTGCACACCATCCACGGCCCGCCGTTCATGCCGGGCCCGGGCCTGGCGACCGGGTCCAAAAACCTGATCTACACCCTGGCCGAGCGGCGCGCGGCCCGCCGGTGCCACGCGATCGTCTCCGTCGCCGACGCCATGACCCGCCAGTTCCTCGCCCGGGGCATCGGGCGGCCCGACCAGTTCGTCACGGTGCGTTCCGGCATGGAGACCGAGCGCTTCCTGCACGCCGCCCCGGGCGAGACCCGCGACGAGGTGCGGGCCGCGCTGGGCATCCCGAAGGAGGCGTTCGTCATCGGCACCGTCGCGCGCCTGGCCGAGCACAAGGGCCACGACACCCTGCTCGACGCCCTGGGCAGCGACGTGCGCACCGACCCGCGCTGGCGCCTGCTCTGGGTCGGTGACGGCTGGTGGTCCGACCGCCTGGCCGCCCGCGTGCGCGAGATGGGCCTTGAGAAGCAGGTCATCCGCACGGGCCTGGTCGCCCAGGAGCGCATCCCGGCGATGATGCGGGCCATGGACCTGCTCTGCCACCCGTCGGAGCGCGAGGGCCTGCCCCGCACGGTGCCGCAGGCGCTGCTGTGCGCCGTGCCCGTCGTCGCCAGCGACTGCGACGGCACGCCCGAGGTCTGCCTGGACCCGTTCACCGACCCGGGCATCCCCCAGGAGCGCATGACCGGGCGGCTGTTCCCCGTCGGCAACCCCGACAAACTCAGGGCGGCCGTGCGGTGGATGCACGAGCACCCCGACGAACGCCGGCGCATCGGCGAGCAGGGGCGCGCGATGTGCGCCGAGATGTTCAGCGCCGAGAAGATGGTGACGGAACTCGAACGCGTCTACGCCGACGCCATCGAACGCGCCCGCACGCACCC
>CAZFSO010000061.1:12044-13445 GCA_964522095.1 uncultured Phycisphaeraceae bacterium
GGCACGAGGCTCAGGTAGTAGGCGAAGCCGATGATGCCCGCCAGGGACAGGGCCAGCACCGCCCGCCCGAAGGGCTTGCGCAGTTCCGACCCCGCCACGAAGACCAGCGCCAGCGCGACGAGCAGTTCCAGGAAGGGCAGGACGATGCCGAGCGCGTGCCACTCGGGCGGCAGCACGCCGTGGACCTCGATCAGTTTCATGAAGTCCGGCAGGGCGTAGACCTTCTGCACGCCCGCGACCGCCCAGATCGCGGCGATCAGCGCGACCGCGATGCGCGAGACGATGAAGCGCGGCGGGCGCGCGTCCGACGGGGCATGGCCGATGTTCGGGTGGTCGTTCATCGGAACACCAGTTCCCGCGGCCCGAAGTCCAGCCGCATGGCCTGCTTGGCGCGGTACAGCGTGTCCTCGGCCAGGGCGTTGGCCTTGCGGGTGTGCTCGCGGAGGATCTCCAGCACGCGCCGGTCGCCGGCCTCGCCGGCCAGTTCGGCCCGGCGCTCGCGCATGGGCGCGAGCAGGCGGTCGATGTGCTCGGCCACCTCGGCCTTGACGTGCCCGTCGCCGATGTTGTCGCCCGCGGCGTACTTTCGTTCCAGCTCGGCCACGCGGGCCTCGTCGCGGATGAACGCCCGCACGTACTGGAACAGGCTGTTGTTCACGTCGCCCGGCTCGGTCATCTCGACCCTTCCGGTGTAGAGCCCGCCGAGTTTCTTCTTGATCTGCTTGAACTCGTCGGTCAGGAAGATCGCGTTGTTCAGGCTCTTGGACATCTTGAGTTTGCCGTCGGTGCCGACCAGGCGGGCCACGCGGCCGACCTTGCCCTGGGGGATGGGGAACAGCCCGCCCCGTGCCGGGTATTCCGCGTCCTCGGTCTGGGGGTCGACGCCGCAGTAGATCTGGTTGAACCGCCGGGCCACCTCGCGGCAGGGCTCGATGTGGGCCAACTGGTCCTCGCCGACGGGCACGAGTTCGGGCCGGAAGATCAGGATGTCGGCGCACTGGCCGACGGAGTACATCGGGAAGCCGAACGAGTAGTTGTCCCCAAGGCCCTTGTCCTCGAGTTCGGTCTTGAGGGTGGGGTTGCGCATGACGCGGTTGAAGGGCAGGAGCATCGCCAGGAACCAGGTCAGTTCGGCGATGGCGGGGATCTCGGTCTGGAGGACGAAGGTGGAGCGCTCGGGGTCGATGCCGCAGGCGATCCAGTCCTTGACGATCTCCAGCGTGGACCGGCGGATCTCGTCGGGCTTGTCGGCCCGCGTGGTGAAGGCGTGCATGTTGGCGATCAGGAAGTAGCAGTCGTAGGTGTCCTGCAGCGCCACGCGGTTCTCAAGAGAGCCGACCCAGTGGCCCAGGTGCAGTTGGCCCGTGGGCGTGTCGCCGGTCAGGATGCGGGGTTTCTCGG
>CAZFSO010000062.1:0-13221 GCA_964522095.1 uncultured Phycisphaeraceae bacterium
GTGGAGGCCTCATGAACGGCCTGCGGATGAACTACGACGCCTGGAACCGCCTGGTCAAGACCGAGCACGTCTCGGGGGCCGGGGGGGGCGGCGGCGGCGGGACGGTGCGCGACGTGTCGCTTTACACCTACAACGCCCTGGGCTGGCGGACGAGCAAGCGGTTCGACGCGACCAAGGGCGCCTACGACGGCGTGATGGAGCAGGAGCGGGTCTTCGTCTACGACGCCTCGTGGCGGATCATCGAAGAGCACGTCGACATTGACCACGACACGGCCCCCGGGACCGACTGGGTCAGCCAGCACTTCTGGGGCCTTCGGTACATCGACGACCTGGTGGCCAAGCGGGTGGACCGGGACGCCGACGGCGACTGGCGTGACGCCGAGAGCCCACTGCAACGATTGTGACTAGATCATGAACAGTTTATTGCCCGTTTTTATACAAACCTTTCTTTTTATTACGATGTCGCTTGGTATTGCCGGCTGTCAACGAGGCCCTGCTGGCAGTGAAGTAACTTCCGCATTGGGAAACGGCAGGCTTGTATCAGATGCGATTTTGGAGTATCAACAGAGCAATGGCCGCTTTCCCGAAGAACTTAACGCTTTGGTGCCTGTCTATATCGCAGCCATTCCTCCTCCAGTCCCAGGGGGCGATGGCTGGACGTACCGCTGCTTCGATGACGGTGAGCGGTTTTGTCTTGAGTACGATTGGGGCGACTCCGGTCCCGCTATTTATACGAACAGTGGACGCCACTGGGTAACCGATACAAAGTGATGACTCACCGGTGCGGATTGGAACGCTCAGGCGGCGTAATGCCTAGTGGCCAAGCGTGAGGGCCGAGACGGGGATTGGCGTGACGCCGAGAGCACGGCGTGGAACTGTGTCTTGGGCAGGCGGGATCAGCAGCGGGGTATATCGTGGAGAAGAGCAACGCGTTCTGGCGGGCGCTGACGCTGACCGCGGCCGCTGCAGCGGCTTTGACCGTTCTGCCATTCGCGATGACGATCATGCTCGGAAGCGGCTTCTCTGCGGTATTGGCATGTCCGGATTGGGCGTATCATTCGGACGATCTGCGGAGCCTCTGGCGGTTTGAGTATGCCGTGTTCTCGCCCCGCTCCCCTGACCGGCAGGTCCCACCCGATGAAGGGGGCACTGGGCGGCCCGTACTGGGCGAGGATGCGCCCGATTTCGGCTATCTGGCCGGCGTCAAGGTGGTCGACTCGCGGTCATTCAGCGGCTTGATTTCCCGCGAGGCGCAGGCCAGCATTGTCATTTATGCAGGATCCCCGCTGCACTCTGTTGCTGTCACACTGGGCGATCAAAACGAGGTAGAGACGATAGACGGGGTTGTCGAGGCGATCGTCAAACTCAGCCTTGTGTGCTCTGCGGTTGTGGCGGCAAGTTTCCTCATCGGCATGTTGGTTCGTCGGCGGCGGATCCGGCAAGGGCGGTGTCCCTTCTGCGGGTATATCCGGGGCCCCACCATGGAATGTTCAGAGTGTGGACGCCCGCCGGCAAGACGACTCGCCAGGAATCCATAAGGCCGCACGGCGTCGGAACACGAAAAAACGGGTTCTGACACACCCTGTCAGAACCCGTCCAAAATGGAGCCGGGGGGAATCGAACCCCCGTCCCGAGATAGTCGGCAAGGCGCCTCTACGCGTGTAGTCGATCGTTTGATCTCGGCCTTGCACCGGGGATCGACACCCTGTGCTTCGGCCCAGCCGCTTGAAACCTCCTCGCCAGCGCGCCAAGAGGCGCCACGCGCTGACCAGCCCGATGTTCGTGATCCCCCGCCTCATCGGGCGTCAGGCGGGGGATCGGAGGCCTGATCTCAGGCCGCCATGGAGTACTGCGGTTCGGCAGTTATTGGGTTGCGTGCTTTTAACGAGGCCATCACGCCCCTCGACGCGCCACACCAAGCGTTCCCTATCCGGTCGAATGCCATATCGGCCCCAGTTGTCAAAGAACGGGCAAGGCCCGCACCCGATCATACGCCGGGCGGGGGTGGCCGGTTCGCCCCGGTCGCCGCAGCACGCCTGATCGGGCGGCGTGTCGCGGGGGCCGGGCATACCGTCGGCCATGCGTCTGGGCGTCATCATCCCGGCCGCGGGCTCGTCCCGGCGGTTCAACCCAGACCCCCTGCTCGGGGGGCGGTCCAAACTCGACGAGGACCTCGGCGGCCGGACGGTGCTGCAACGAACCGTCGAACTCTTCAACACCCGCCCGGAAGTGGTGGGCGTTGTTGTCGCCGGCCCGCACGATGCCGACGCGATGGCCGCCTTCCGCCTGCGCCACGCCGACACGCTGGCGCTGCTGGGGGCGACCATCGTGCCCGGCGGGCCGACGCACCGGTGGGAGACCGTCCGGGCCGCCCTGGCCGCCCTGCCCGACTCGGCGACCCACGTCGCGGTGCACGACGCCGCCCGGCCCGCGTGCCCGCCGGACCTGATCGACCGCGTGCTCGACGCCGCCGCCCGGTTCCCGGCGGTCGTCCCGGGCGTCGAGGTCGACAGCACGGTCAAAAGGCTCGGCGACGAGGTCGCCGACGACATGGCCGACCCGCTCGCGTCGATCCTGGGGGCCGAGGAGCGCCCGGCGCTGCGGGCGGTCGCGGCGACGGTGGACCGGGCGGGCCTGGTGCTCGCGCAGACGCCGCAGGTGTTCGAACGGTCGCTGCTGGAACGGGCCTACGCCCAGACGGACCTGGACAGCACCGACGACGCGGGCCTGGTCGAGCGCCTGGGCGAGCGCGTGGTGGTGGTGCCGGGCGACCCGCGCAACATCAAGATCACCCGCCCGGGCGACCTGGACATGATCCGGCGGCTCTCGAACTTCAAGGGCCCGGACCACAAGCCCGCCCACCTGCGGTTCTGACCGTCACACCCGGCCCGTGCGCATGCACACCGTCGCGTCGTGCCCGCCGAGGTAGTCGTGGCGGAAGGTCACCAGCGGCGTGCGGTCCAGCGCCCACCGCACCATGTCCACGGGATCGAACCGCACCGCCGGCGGGTTGGCCGGCGTCCGGGCCCGGTCGTGGCGGACGGACAGGAAGTTGAACAGGAGGACGGCGTCGGCCTGCGCGGTCAGGGGCTGCCAGAAGCGGTCGAGGATCGCCTGCGCGTCGGCCTGGGGGAGCGTGTTGAGCGAGCCGCAGAAGACCACCGCGTCGACGCCCTCCGCCACAAGGCGGTCCGGGAGCCCGGCGTCGCGCACGAAGTCGTCCTCCCGGAAGCGGGCGTTGTCGATGCCCGCCTTCTTCGCCTGTGCGGCGGCGTGGGCGAGCGTCTGCGGCACGGCGTCGACGCCGACGTAGGCCTTCGGCGTCCGGCCGCGCCGGTGCAGGTCGAGCAGCAGGTCGGCGTTGCCGCAGCCGATGTCCGCCAGCGTGCGCCCGCCCAGGTCGGCCATGCGGCTGAGCACGCGGAAGCGCGTCCGCTGGGCCTGGGGCGAGTGCCACAGCAACGCCTCGAAGCCCGGCCCGTGCGTGCGGGCGGCCTGGAGGTACGGGTCGAGATAGGGGCGCTCGTCGGGCATGGTCAGCCGGCCGTGGCGGGCTCGCCGATGCGGATCATCGCGGCGTAGGCCGCGAACCGCTCGTCGAGGTCGGCCCGGGAGATCGACCGGAGCCGTTCGAGCGAGAACGACTCGACGTTGAACGAGGCCAGCACCGTCCCGTGGGCCAGCGCCTCGCGCACCGCCTCGAACGAGCCGGGGTCGGCCGACCCCCCCGCGGCCAGGCGTCCCATCAGCCCGCCGGCGAACGAGTCGCCCGCCCCGGTCGGGTCGACGACCCGCTCGGTGGGGTAGGCGGGCAGGGCGCACAGCCCGTCGCGGTGCACCAGGATGCAGCCGTGCTCGCCCTTCTTGATGACCACGAAGCGGGGCCCGAGTTCCAGCAGGCGTCGCCCCGCGGCCACCGGGTTGCGCAGCCCGGTGAACAGTTCGGCCTCGTCGAAGTTGAGCACCAGCCCGTCGACCTTGCCGAGCAGCGTGGTCAGGTCGTCCTTGGCGATGTTGATCCACAGGTCCATCGTGTCCGCGACGGTCAGCGTCGGCGCGGCGATCTGCGAGAGCAGGTCGGCCTGCACCGCGGGGTGCGAGTTGGCCAGGAACACGAACGGCGTGTCGCGGAACGATTCGGGGATCGCCGGCGGGGCCTCTTCGAGCACGCCCAGTTCGGTGAACAGCGTGTCGCGCCGGTCCATGTCGGCGTGGTAGCGACCGCCCCAGCGGAAGGTCTTCGAGCCCTTGCGGACCTCCAGGCCCGCGGTGTCCACCCCGGGCAGCGAGCGGATGGTCTCGAGGAACGCCGGCGGGCAGTCGTCGCCGACGGCGGCCACCAGCCGGGTCTCGGTGAAGAACGACGCGGCGGCGGCGAAATACACCACCGACCCACCCAGGATCTCGGCCCGGCGGCCGTTGTCCGGGGTTTCGACGGTGTCGATGCCGATGGTTCCGGTGCAGATCAGGCTCATGCGGGCATCGTAGGTTCGGCCCCAGGCGTCGCGCCTTGGCGGGGCCGGGCCGGCGCGTCCGACAGGTCGTAGAGCGTGACGACGCAGCCCGCGCCGAGCAGCATCACGCCCGTCGTGCCGCAGCCGAGCGCCCACAGCCACCGGTGGATGCTCCACGCGTGCCACAGGTCGCTCTCGTCGACCGATTCGTACGAGGTTCTCATCTCCACGGCCAGCCTGGCACGGGCCTCGTCCTGCGTCCGCAGGTCCAGGTACACCAGCCCGAGCGCCACGGATACGAGCCCCAGCCCCACCGCGACAGACGCGACGGACAGTCGCAGGTGGATCGAACGTTTCACGGCTCCCTCCCTTGCGTCTGGGTCAGGTCGATCGAGGGCGTCCAGTTCAGCCACGCCGACTCCGGCTCGTCGGCCAGCGCGAAGACCGCGTCCGGGCTCGGCGCCGCCGCGGGCCGGTCCGGCGTGGCGAAGGCGACGCCCCCGGTGACGAACTGGTCCAGCGAGTCGGCCCGCACCGTCAGCCCGCGGAACAGGCCGAAGTCGACGCCGACGCTGCCGACGCGCCAGAAGCGCGAGTTCTCACGCACCAGCGGCGCGAACCGCGCCTCGACCTCGATCCGCACGAGCACGCCGGTCGCGTCTGGCGCGAGTTCCGCCCCCCGCAGCGTGCCAACCCGCACCTCGCGGTACATCACCGGCGACCCGGGCGACAGCCCGCCCAGCCGGGGCGTGCGCAGCGTCAGCCGCAGCGCGTCGTCCGACCCTGCGGACGCCAGGGGCGGCCCGGGCAACCCCTCGAAGGACGACCGGCGCGGGGCGTCCGCCGGGCCCGGTCGCACCGCCAGGTACCGCGGCCCGATCAGCGTTTCCAGGCCCGACACGCCCCGCAGGCTGACCTCCGGGCGCACCACCCAGAACCGCGTCCCGTCCACGCCCAGGGCGGCCGCCTCGGGCGCCAGTTCCGCGGTGACCAGCACGCCCGAGAGGTCCTCGGTCGGCCGGACCGTGCGCACCACCCCGACGCCCACCCCGCGGTGGACGACCTCGGCGCCCGGGACCAGGCCCGCCGCGTCGTCGAAGCGGACGGTGATCGTCGGCCCGCGCGCCCGCGTCGCCTGGGCCACGACCAGCGCCGCGACGAGCAGCGCCGCCCCCAGGGGCACGACCCACGCCAGGCTGACCCGCCTCGGGCGCACCGCGGCGACCGGCGGCGCGTCGGGTGGGACTTCCGCATCGGAAGTGCCGGGGCCGCTCATTCGGACCTCCACAGGGCGTGCGGGTCGAACGCCGCGGTCGCCAGCAGGCTCAGCAGGACGACCGCGCCGAACACGACGACGCCCGGCCCGGGCGTGACCGTCACCAGGTCGCCGAGTTTGACCACCGCCACGAGCACCGCCACCAGCAGCACGTCAACCATGCCCCAGCGCCCGAGGAACTCGACCAGGGCGTAGGCGGCCGCTCGGCGCCGGGCGGCCATCAGGCGCGGGCCCGCGCACAGGGCGAACAGGGCGGCCAGTTTCGCCACCGGCGCGACGACCGAGAAGAACAGCACCGCCAGCCCGACGAACAGATGGCCCTCGGCCAGCAGCCCGACCACGCCCGACCAGATCGACGCCTCCGTCTCGTGCCCCAGACGCGAGATGGACATGACCGGCAGGGCCAGGGCGACCGGGTAGAGCACCAGGGCCGCCAGCGCGAGCGCGGCGGTGCGGCTGGTCGCGCGCGGGTGCGGCTCGCGCCGGATCACCCCGTCGCAACGCCGGCAGCACGCCTCGTGACGCGGGGGCACGTCGGGCAGGCGGTGGACAAGCCCGCAGCGGTGGCATGCGGCGAGTGCGTGCATCGCGGGAGTGTACCGGAAGCGGGGGCGCGTTGTTCGCTCAATCGGCCACGCGCAGGCGCGGGGCCGCGAAGACCACCGAGTCCTGCACCGCGCCGTACCGTCCGGGGTCCACCCGGAGCACAATCGCCCGCACGCCGTCGGGCAGGTCGGCGGCGACGGAGATCTCCGAAGTCGACGCCGTGACGCGGGCCTCGCCCAGCAGGACGCGCTCGCCCCCGGCGGTCTCGGCGTGCACCGAGGCGACGCAGTCCGTCCATGGGCCCGGCGCGTCCGCGCGCACGGCGCAGGCAAACCGGGCGGCCCGCACGCCCGGCGGCAGGTCGTACACCGCCTCGCCGGGCGCGGGCATGCGCACGTCGCCAACGGGCAGCACCGGCCCGTCCGGGTCGGTCGCCTCGGGCGCGGGCGTCCAGCGCCGATCGCCGGTCGGACGCACCGCCCGCGGCTCAAGCGACGCGATCGCCAGCACGCCGGATCCCTCCGCCCGCACGCGCACGCCCAGCAGGCGCGCCCCCGGGCGGTCGTAGGCCACGCGGTCCTCGCCCGCCGAGTCGACGCCCAGGGGCGCCGGGGCGGTGGAGATGGTCACCAGGCCGTCACTGTCGACCCGCAGGGCCCGGGCCAGGAGCGTCACGCCCATGTCGTCGGTCACGAGCAGGCCCGGCTGGGGCTCGGCGGGGTTGGCCAGCAGCACCTCGCGCACGCGGTCGAAGGGCACCTCGGACACCGCGCCGTCCTCGCCTTCGACGGACACGACCGGGCCGATCGCGCTGACGAAGCCGGTCAGCCGGTCGCCGTTGGTCAGCAGCACCGTGTCGGCGGCGGGGGTGGGGGCGTGCCAGCCGCCGCCGGGACGCACCACGCGGGCCACGCGTTCGAGCGGCAGGCGGGCCGGCCCGAACCCGACCGCGACGCAGGCCAGGGCGTCGTCGGCGTCGCCGGCCTCGATCTCGACCGCGAGGCGCTGGCCGTCGACGAGTTCGACGAACACGAGACCCGACGGCGCGCCCGGCCCGGGGTGGGGCAGCGTGGGCGGCACGGCGTGGTCGGCCGCGACCGCCAGCAGGGCGTCCAGCGCCACGCGGGCCGGCCGGTGGTCCGACCCGCGCACGACCGCGGAGGTCTCGTCCAGTTCGACCAGCGCCACCCGCTTCACGCCCAGGTCGCGCCCGGTCATGCGCACCGGCAGGTCGGCCAGAGCGGTCCCGGCGATGCCGAGGGCGAGCACGGCGACGAGATGGCGAGGGCGGCGGGTCATTTCTGGAAGATCGGCAGGTAGCGCTTGGGCATCTGAAGGATGATCAGCGCCATGGCCGTGCCGTAGGTGTCCCCGACGGAGCGATCGGTCCAGGAGCCGTCGTCGCCCTGCGCCCGGAGCAGTTCTTCTCGGACCGCCGGCCACCACTGGCCCCAGTGCCCGCCGCCGGCGAGGTACATCGCCTGCACCGCGTAGTACTGCCCGTAGAAGTAGTGGGCCCGCGCCAGGCCCGCGCCCGCCCCGGGCAGGGCGTGGGTCTGCAGGTAGCGCAGGCCGCGCTCGATGTCGTCGCCCTCGTAGATGCCCGCGTAGTACAGGCTGGCCACGCCCGCGGCCGACCGCGGCCACGCGCTCGCGCCGCTGTCGGCCTGGTACTTGAACCCCCCGTCGGGGTTCTGGCACCGGCGCACGTAAGCCACCGCCTTGTCGATCACCTCGCTGGAGACCTCCAGCCCGGCGTTGCGGGCGCTGCGCAGGGCCATGATCTGGCAAATCGTCACGGACACGTCCGCGTCGTAGGGGACGGGGTTGTAGCGCCAGCCGCCCTCGGCGTTCTGCGTGCGCTCGATCAGTCGCACCGCGCGCACCAGGGTCTCGTGGACGCGCTGGGCGCGGGCGGTGTCGCCGCCGCCCTGCGTCGTTCCGTAGGCCTCGCCGAGGAACAGCGTGGCGAACCCGTGGCCGTACATCGGCCCGTTGGCGGCGTCGGAGGCGAGCAACCCGTTCTCGGACGCGGTGGAGAGCACGAAGTCCAGCCCGCGTTCGACCGCCTCGCCGTAGGGCCCGCGCCCGGGCATGTTGCCGTCGGCCATCAGCGCCAGGCCGGCCAGCGCGGTGATGGCCACGTTCTTGCCGAAGCGCCCGGAGTCCCACGAGCCGTCGGGGTTCTGCAGGCCGGCCAGGTGGACGAGGCCGCGCTCGACGGCCGAGTCCAGCGCGGGGGTCATCTCGCCGGCGAGCGCCGCGTTCTCCGCCGACGCGCCGGGCTGCGCGAGCGCCGCGCCCGGCGCGGCGCAGGCGACCGCCACCGCCAGCGACAGGGCGCCCGCCCCGCGTGTTGTCGTGCGCCGCCGGGTCATCGCTCGCCCTCCTGCTCGGCCAGGCGCCGGTAGTACATCTCGGTCAGGCGCCGGTAGAGCGCGCTGTACCGGTCGGACACGCCCTGGCTGACCGCCTCGCGGTCGCGCGCGGGCAGGTGGCCCCAGGTCACGCCGTCGGGCTCGACGCCCGGGGCCAGTTGCGTGCCGGTCAGTTCCGGGCCCATCGCCTCGGACTCGGCCTCGGAGGCCGCACCGGCCTGGCGCTGCGTGGACTGGCTGGGCTGCTGCTGGCCCTGGCCCGACGACGAGGAGGAGGACGACGACCCGCCGCCGCCCTGCCGCTGCGAGGCCTCGATCACCTGGTCGAGCCGGCGCAGCACGTCCTCCTGGATGCGCTGGGTCTGCAGGCCAAGGTCGCGCCCGTCGATGCGGCCGGCAGCGTCGCCCATCAGCGCCACCGCCTGGCGGAACTGGTCGCCCGCCTCCTCGGCGCTGAGCACCCGGTCGAGCGCATCGCGCCGGTCGTCCGCGCCGGCGTCGGATTCCAGGCCGAGCAACTCGTCGAGCGTGGGCACGCGCGGGTCATCGGACCGGGCCGCCGCGCCGCCGACAAGCAGACACCCCAACAGGATGGCGATGCGTCCGTGCAAAGAGGCTCCTCGCGAGCGTCAACCGCCGACCGGGCCGGAAGGTTCCCGACCGTCGCCGGATTCCAACGGCTCGACCGGTGTTTGTTCGCCCGGAACGGGCTGCTGGTTCAGTTTTTCGAGCAACTCCAGCCCACGCTCGGCCAGGAGGCGCTGCATGGCCGCCAGTCGGGCCGTGCGTGCGGCGTCGTCCGCCGCGTCCCCGGAATCGGGCCGCTCGGCCAGGCGCCGGGTGGTCTCCATGGTGGCCCGCTGCATCTCGCGCAGCAGCCGGAGTTCGGCGATGGGGGGGATCAGGCCCTCCTGCCCCGACCCCTGGCCGCCCTGACCGTCTCCGCCGCCGCCGCCCCCGCCCTCCTGGAAATCCTGATCGTCGCTGCCCCGCTCCCCGAGCACCTCGACCAGCGAGGCGAGGATGGCCACCGCCTGGTCCTGGTCCAGCCCGACGCCGGCGGGCGGCGTGGCGGCCGCCAGGCCGTCGGCCGCCGCGGCCATGAGTTCGTCCAGGCGGTCGTGGGCCAAGGCGAAGATCGGGGCCTCGCTGATCTCCGCGGTGGCCTCGCGCGTCGCGGCGAGGGTCCCGAGCAGTTCGCGCTGCGACGCGGACAACCGGCGCGCGTCGAGGCGTTCGCGCCGGCTCAGCGCCCGGCCGAGCAGCGACGCGGACCCTTCGCGCAGGTCGGACTGCGTCCCCAGGGCCGCCCGGTAAGCCTGGCGCAACTCGGCCTTGCGCCGCGCCTGCTCGCGCTGGGCCGCCTGGTCCTCCTGCCGCTCAACCTCGGCCAGCGCCCGCTCCAGGGCCGCCAGGCTGGACCGCTCGTGGACCTCGGCGTCGTCCAGCGCAGGCGGGGCCGCACGCAGCGGCTCGACGGCCCGCGCCTGCGCCCGCTCGGCTTCGCGCAGCGCCTCGGCGATCAGGCGCAACTCCGCCAGCGCCGCCGAGGCCTCCTCGATCACGCCCAGCGTGTTGTCGCGCAGGGCGATCATCGGCCGGGCGAGGTCCGGGCGGGCGTCGGCTTCGCGGGCCGCGTCCAGGGCCGCCAACTCGGCCCGCTGGGCCTCCGTGAGTTGGCGGATCGACGCGTCCAGGGTGGCCAGGCGCCGGCGCAGCGCGGTGTCGCGCAGCGACTCGGCCCGGTCCATCTCCTCAAGCATCTCGTCGAGGCGTTCGATGGCCTCGGTCTGCGACCGCTGGGCCTCGCCGGTCTGGTTCTCGCCGGTCTGCCGCGCCGCCTGCTCGATGAGCGACCCGACCGCCCCCGCCCGGCCGCGCTCGGAGGCGCGTCGCAGCGACTCCGCCTGGGCGGGATCGGCCTGCGCGAGGGCCTCGGCCCGGCGCATGAGTTCGTCGAGCGCCTCGCGGGCCCGGTCGGACAGCGCCTGCTGCTCGGCCGCGAGCCGATCGAGTTCGGCGCGGTCGCCCGGGCCCATGGCCGCGTCGTCCTGACCGGCGGTGCGGCGGCCGATCTCGGCGGTCTGCTCGCGGGCCTCGCCGAGTTGCTCGCGCAGCCGGGCCACCGCGCGCCGGGCCAGGAAGGCGTCCTCGCCGCGGTCGAGCAGCGACAACGCCCGGCCGATGCGGTCGCGCGCGGTCCGCTGGTGCTCCTGGGCCTGCCCGTCCCGGCCGGCCTCGACGGCGCGGGCGGCGTCGCGGGCCGCGTCCTGCGCCTCGTTGAGCACCGCGTCGAGGTCGCGCAGCAGGGCTTCGAGGGCCGGGTCCTCCAGGGCGTTGCGGGCCCGGGAGCGCTCCAGGCCCCGCACCGAGCGCACCGCCGAGGCCACCGTGTCGGCCAGCGCCAACTGCTCGCGCGTCAGGCCCGTGCGGTCCTCCTCGCCCCGGCGCAGGCGGTCGTTCAGCGCGCCCTGCTGCTCGTCCGCCCGGCGCAGCAGGCGCGACACGGGGTCGAGTTCCGAGCGCAGGCGCGACACGAGTTCGTCCGGCGAGACGACCCGCAGACGCCGCTCGGCGCTGCGCGCCTCGCCCTCCGGGGCGCGCGTGTCGTGGGCCACCGCGGCGAGCACGATCTCGTCGCCCGCCGCTGCCCCCAGCGCCGACGGCGTGAAGGCGGCCCCCGTCTCGGCCCGGCTGACCGGGCCGGACAGCGCCGACGCCGCCAGCGTGATCGGCTCGCCGACCGGCTCGGGCGCCGCCCCCGCCGACCCGCCCGGCACGCGCAGCAACAACGCGTCCAGGCGCAGGCCCGTGACGCCCACGTCGTCCCCCGCCTCGGCCGCCGCATGAAGCGCGGCGTCCGGCGTGACGATCTCGTCCGACGCCGGCTCGGTGATCGCCACGCCCGGCAGCCCGTCCGGGCGCACGTCCAGACCCACTGAGAACGAGCCGCGCACACCCAGCCCGTGCGCGTCGACCACCTGCGGCGCGATCCGCACCGGCGACTCGGCGGCCAGTTCGACCGACACGCTGCGGTCGTCGGGCTGCGACACGCCGAGCCCCGCCGCCCAGGCCTCCGCATCCACCGGCCGGACCGGCTTCGAGAACCGCCAGACGAGCGTCACGCGCGAACCTTCCAGCACCGGGCCCAGCGCCGCGTCCGGGCCGGGCAGGTCGCGCTCGCCCGTGCGGAAGCCCGCGATGCCCGGCGCGTCCGCGGCGTGCCCCGGCGCCTCGACCAGCGCGGTCGCGCCCACCACCTCCGGCGGACGCACCAGGCGCACCCGCGCCCAGCCCGTCTGGTCGTCCGGCGTGACGACGCGGTACCGCAGGAAGGCCTCGCCGTCGCCGAGGTCCAGGCCGGCCGGATCGATCAGGCGTTCGTACGGCCGCCCGGAATCGGTTGAGCCGGGCTGAGGGGTCATCGGCGTGCGGCTCGGCGTGCGCTCGTCGCCCAGACGCCACTCGACCCGCACCCGCTGGCCCGCGTCGCCCGGCCCTACGGCCACCCGAACGGGCAGGGCCTCGTCAACGGGGTGCACCGTCACGCCGGTCAGGTCGGTCACGCCGTAGCGGGTCGGCCAGCGGGCGTCGGTCCACGGGGCGAGCACGCGGGCCGCGCCGATGCCCGTCATCGAGGGCGACCACGCGGCCAGCCCGGCGATCGCACCCAGCGCCAGCGCGAACGCCGCCGCCGCCCGGCCTGCGCCGGTCCAGCGCACCAGGCGCCACGGGTCGATCGTGTCCACGCGGCGCCCGGCCTCTTCGACGCCCGCCCGGGCGATCGCCCCGGACTCCGACGCGCCGTCCATCGTCTCCAGGAGGTCCACCGCCGGGGCGATCTGGCCGGCGAACCGCGGGTCGATCGCTTCGAGCCGGTTCGCCAGCGCCGCCCGGCTCGGGCGCACCCGCCAGGCCGGCAGCAGCGTGCGTCCCGAGGCAACCCCCAGCCCCACAAGGCCCGCGATCAGCAGCGCGCCCCGGGCGGCCCCCGGCAGGCGCAGGCCCAGGTCGATCAGGGCGATGGCCAGCGCCCCGGCGATCGACCCGGCGATCAGCAGGCATGCCGCCCGCGCGACCAGCAACAGGCGCACCGCCCGCGACACCCGGTCCAGGGCGGCCGCCAGCCGGTGGACCTGCTCGGCCCCGGTTCGGACCCGCCGCGGCTGGGCGTTGTGCGCAAAGTTGGAGGTCGCGTCCACTGGCCCGGATCCTCCTCGCCACAGTCGCCCTGCCCGATCCGTCGGGCCGACAGACTGTACCGCGGGGGATCCCGGAGCGCAGGTCGAGGTTCCTGGCGCGGAGGGCTCGATTCCTGGAGCGGAGGGCTACCAGCCCTCCGTTCGGGCGCAAGCCCGAAGTCTTCGGTGGGGCCGGCTTCCAGCCGGCCTCTTGACGCCCAAGGCGCGCGTCCGTCCCGTCGCTTGCGCTCCGGGCAATTTGGATGCCCGGATCCTGGAGCGGAGGGCTCCAGCCCTCCGTCCGGGCGCAAGCCCGAAGGCTCTTGGTGGTGCCGGCTTCCAGCCGGCCTCTTGACGTTCAAGGCGCGCGTCCATCCCGTCGCTTG
>CAZFSO010000063.1:0-10236 GCA_964522095.1 uncultured Phycisphaeraceae bacterium
ACGCCACCCGCTCAACCTCGCCCCAGCGGTCAAACTCCGCCGCGTTCTGCACGTAGCGGCTGACCTGGAGCCAGTCGATCTCCTCGGGCTCGTGGAAGACAAGGTGCGTGCAGCGCTTGCCGCCGGGCTCGAGGATGCCGTCGGGGTCGGGCAGTTCGGCGCCGGCCTCGAACCGCAGGCGCACGTGGTCGGCCTTGGGGGCGATGACCATGAAGTGGTGCTCGATGCGGTAGCCGATGGTCGACCAGCCGACCTGCACCGACTCCTCGGCGTCCGGGGCGGCCGTGCCGACGACCGCGCGCAGGGCCCGCGCCATCCGGGCCACCTTCTCATCGTACTCGGCGAGCAGTTGTTCGACTTCCACGCTCATGGTGTTTCGTCCGGGTCCGGGTCGCGGATGAGCGCGACCGCCGCGGTGTGACCATGGTGGAAGATCTGATCCCCGATCGGGCCTATTTCACCGGCCGCGAAGAACCCCGCCAGCGGGATACCGGACGTTGGGTCGACCTCCCGGCCCGCCTTGGCCGCCCGGGGTCCGTCCGGCGCGGGGTCGAAGGCGTGGCACACCGCCGCCGCGTCGTGCCCGCCCGGCCCGAAGAACCGCTCGCCCCGGCCGTTGCAACTGACGACCAGCGCCCCCTTCGGTCGCCCGTACAACCGCTGCCCGTCGAGCAGCAGCGCCAGGTCCTCCCGCGCCGTCTGCGCGTCCTGGAGGTGCAGGCGCACCGTCTGGCCGGCGCGCACCAGATCGCCGATCGCCACCGCCCCAGACCGCTCGTCGGCGCCGAGCACGTGGCGCACCAGGTAGTCCCCGCGCCCCAGGTGCCGCTTGGTGTCGTCGATCACCCGCCCGACGAGCAGCGAACCGCCCAGCAGCGTGCGGTCCGCGTCCGACAGCCCGCGCACCGCGTCGCGCATCGCCTCGACCGCCGGCTCGCCGCCGAGTTCCAGGATCAGGTTGCCCCGCGCCTTCGTGATCACCATGCGCGGGCCGAACGGGCGGCAGCCCTGCGAGACCACGGCGTCCACCCGCAGCGCCCCGGACAGCGACACGCCCATCGCGCCCGATGCGCGCACCTGCCCGTCGCAGACCAGCGTGTTCGCGCCCGGCTGGGCCCCGGCCGACGCCATCCCGCCCAGGATCGTCCCCACCGGCGACGAACGCCCGCGCCCCTGCGCCCGCTGCGTCCGAGCCGCCGACAGGTCCGGGATCAGGTTCACCAGCGGCACCGAGAACGGGTCCGCAAAGAACAGCGTGGCCCGCAGGTCGTCGCCCGCCCCGATCTGCTCGCCGAGCGACGCCGCCCGCGCCTCGGGCGCGTCGCCCGAGGGCGGCAGGTCGATCCAGAACGGGCGCACCCGCACGCCCGGCAGGCGCATCGCCAGCGCCGCGAGCCCGGGCGTGCGCTCGCGCTCGGTCGGCCCGGCCAGGACGCCCGCGCCGGTCACCCCGACGATGTGCCTGGCCCCGGTCCGTGCCCGCAGCGCGTCCTGCACCATGCCCATGCGACCGGAGTGGTCGGCGGTCGCGAAGACCAGTACCAGGTCCGGCGCACCGTCCAGGCCCAGCCGGTCCGCCAGGTCGCCCGCCGCGTCGTAGGTGTCGTCCCGCACCGACAGCCCGGACCGGCACGCGATCCCGCCGCCAGCCGCGCCGGGCGAACCCGGGGTCATTCCGGCATCACGTCGATCTGGTCCGGCCGGATGATCACCAGCCGCAACTGCGGGTCGAACCGAGGCTCGCCCGCCACGCCCACGACCCGGCCCAACTTCTGCTCGATCTCCGGGGTCGGCGTCACGTAGCCCAGCGTCCGCACCGCGCCGTCCACCGGGTGCACCGTCTGCACGCGGTACATCCGCGGCAGGCGCTCGCCGTTGTACACCGTGCTGACGACCAGACGCCCCACCAGCGCGAACGAACGGCCCTGGCGCCACTCGGCCACCTGACTCTCCAGCGCCCGGGAGCGCTCGGTCGCCGTGTCCAGCGCGGCCGCGATGGCCCGACGCTGTTCCCGCGTCGCGATCCGCAACTTCAGCCACTCGATCCGCACGTCCAACTGGGCCGCCAGGCGCTCGTCGTCGCCCGCTTCCGCCCGCGTGCGGCTGAACTCGGCCAGCAACTCGTCCAGCGCCGTGTCCAACTCGGCCGGCGGCAGGCCCCGCGCCGCCTCGAAGGAGGCCTCCAGATCCTCCAGCGCCGACGCCCGCATCGCACGCGGCGCGGGCTCGGCGTCCGGCCCGGTCGCCGGCTCAACATCGGTCGCGCCCTCGGGCACCGAACCCTCGCCCACGAACGCCCCCGCGGCCGGCTCGGCCTCGTCAGCGCCCTCGTCAGCGGGTTCGGGCTGGTTGGCGACCGGCTCGGCGTCCGGGTCGTCCCCGTCCGCGTCCGAGGGCCGCTCGTCCGCTCCGCCCGTCGGCTCGGGCTGCGGCTCGGGTTCGGCCGAGACGCGCGACAGGTGCCGCTCGATCTCTTCGGTTGTCGCCTCCCGCAGCGCGTCCGCCGGCACGAACGCCCGCGGGTGCCCCGGCGCCGCCGGCGGCCGCGGCGCCTCGACCCGGTAGCCCACCACCTGCCCCTGGCTGTTCTTCACCGCCTCGCGCACCCGCAACCGGGTGCCGGCGGGCAGTTCCTCGTCGTACAGGCCCTTCCAACTGCCCGAGAGCCCCAGCAGCACCGACGGCGCCCGCAGCGCCGAGGCCCGGGTCAGTTCGACCGTCCGGTCGTTGACCACGTTCACCTCGTCCGAGGGCACCAGCGCCGACAGGTCCTCGGGGTAGCGCACCCGCGCCTGGTTGCCGATCTCCCCGTCCACGAGCAGCATGCGGCCCTGGTCGTACTCGGCGACCGCGTAGAACACGGTCTCCGGGCCGCACCGCACGGACACCCCGTCACGGGCGACAACCCGCCAGGTCGGCTCGATGGCGCGCAGTTCCTGGGCGATCGCGACGCCCGAGAGCGCGGCGGAGAGGGCAACAAGGGCAATCTGGCGAAGCACGGGGCCTCCTTTGGCTGTCGTGACCGCCAAGTCTATGTCAGGCGCATCCCCCACGCCCCCGGTTCGGGACCCGCCCGCCGACGCCGGCCCGCCGCACGGACGGCATCGGCGGCACCCCGCCCCCGGCGCGCGATGCGCCAAATAAACATGTTGCGATAGCGTTGACGACCGACCGCCCGAGTCCCTAGTTTTCCGCCAATGAACAACCCCTCCACCGGTCCGCGGGCCGCCGCCCGCTCGGTCGTCGCACCCGTCGCCGCCCCCGTCGCAGTCATGGCGGTCCTGCTCGCCGCGGGGTGCTCCTCGTCGCCTCTTTCCGAGCGCACCGACGCCGAACTGCGCCGCGCCATGGTCGACGCCCTGCAGCGCGAGATCGCCCAGGCCGAGTCCAGCCCCGAGCCCGTCCGGCTCGAGCAGCCGGACCCCGACACCAACAAACTCGAGATCCGCGCCGAGCACCTCGACCTGATCGAGCAGGAGTATTCCACCAGCGCCGACCTGGCCCGGGCCGAGGCCCGCGCGGGGGAGGGCCAGGACTTCGCCGCCCTGCTGGCGGGTGACAACCTGCTCGGCCGGCCCACCAGCACCGTCGGGGTCTCCCTGGAGCGCTCGATCCAGACCGCCGTCGCCAACAACCTCAACGCTGAGTTCGCCCGATACGCCCCGGCGATCAACCAGGCCACGATCGTCGAGGCCGAGGCCGTCTTCGACTGGCTGTTCTTCGCCTCGGCCGCCTACACCGACTCGTCGATCCCGTCCGCGGGTCAGGACTTCGGCCTGGGCCCCACCGGCATCGTCCGCGAGCAGTCCACCGGCTGGACCGCCTCGGCCGGCCTGGAGCGCGCCCTGACCACCGGCGGCTGGCTCGGCCTGACCCACACCATCGGCTCCACCGACGTCGAACGCTCCTTCTTCGGCTCCGAGCCCGACCCCAACCCCGCGCGCTCGGCCGCGTTCGAACTCGAACTCAGCCAGCCCCTGCTCCGCGGCTTCGGGCAGACCGTCAACCTCGCCGAGATCCGACTCGCCCGCAACGCCGAACGCGCCAGCGTCGCCGACCTGCGCGCCGAACTGATCGACACCGTCACCGAGACCGAACGCGCCTACTGGACCCTCGTCCTGCGCTACCAGGAACTGCTCATCCGCACCCGCCTGCTCGAGCGCGGCGAGCAGGTCCGCGACGACATCCTCGCCCGGCGCGTCCAGGACGCCCGCCAGGCCCAGGTCGCCGACGCCATCGCCCGCGTCGAACGCCGGCGCGGCGACGTGCTCCGCGCCCGCCAGGCCCTGCGCCGCGCCTCGGACAACCTCAAGCGACTCGTCAACGACCCGGCCCTCCCGGTCGGCTCCGAGACCCTGCTCGTTCCCCTCGACGCGCCGGCCGTCGACGACGTGGCCGTCTCGCTCCTGGACGCCATCACCACCGCCGTCGCCGAGCGCCCCGACCTGGACCGCGAACTGCTGACCATCGACGACGCCCGCATCCGCGAGGACGTGGCCCGCAACCTGCGTCTGCCCCGCCTGGACGTCCAGGCCCGCGCCCGCCTGCTCGGGCTGGACGACTCGCTCGGCGGGGCGTACGAGGACTCGGTCGCCAACCGCTTCGTCGACGACTGGCTGCTCGGCGTGCTCTTCGAGCAGCCCATCGGCAACCGCGCCGGCGAGGCCGCCTTCCGGCGCGCCCGCCTGCAGCGCATGCGCTCGGTCGTCGCCTACCGCCGCGCCGTCCAGGCGGTCGTCCTGCAGGTCAAGAGCGCCCTCGACGCGGTCATCACCAACCACGACCTCATCGAGCAGAGCGCCCTCTCGCGCATCGCCCAGGGCGAGACCCTCCGCACCCTGGGCGTCGAGAAGGAACTGACCAACCTCGGCTACACCGTCGAACGCCTCAACATCGAACTCAACCAGCAGGAGGCCCTCGCCCAGGCCCAGATCGAGGAGTCCGCCGCGGTCATCAACTACAACATCGCCCTGGCCGACCTCTTCGCCGCCATGGGCACCACCCTCGAACGCTCGCGCATCGACCTGATCGTCCCCGACGCCAACCAGCTCGAGCCCGGCGAGTCGCCCCTGGACTACGTGGTCGATCCGGACGCCCCCGCGGAATAACCTGAACCGGGCCGGGTCCCGCAGGCCGCAGGGGAGATTCCATGCACGACATCCTCGCCCGTCTCGGGCTCGACAAGCACCCGCGCGTCATCGCGCAACCCACGGGCAACGAAACGCCCGAGCGCGACGGCGTCGCCGTCTCCTTCAACCCCGCCACCGGCAAACCCATCGCCGGCGTCCGCCTGGACACCCGCGAGGACCTCGAACAGGTCACCCGGCGCGCCGTCGCCGCCTTCGACCGCTGGCGCCGCGTGCCCGCGCCCAAGCGCGGCGAGGTCGTGCGCCGCATCGGCAACGCCTTCCGCGAGTCCCTCGACGACCTGGGCGCCCTCGTCGCTCTGGAGATGGGCAAGATCAAGGCCGAGGGCGTCGGCGAGGTCCAGGAGACCGTCGACATCGCCGACTTCGCCGTCGGCCAGTCGCGCATGCTCTACGGCAAGACCATGCCCTCCGAGCGCCCCCTCCACGCCATGAAGGAGCAGTGGCTGCCCCTCGGCCCGGTCGGCATCATCACCGCCTTCAACTTCCCCAACGCCGTCTGGGGATGGAACGCCATGCTCGCCGCCGTCTGCGGCGACGTCTGCGTCTGGAAGCCCTCGCTCCACACCCCGCTCATCACCCTGGCCACCAACCAGATCGCCGCGCGCGTCGCCGCCGAGATGGGCCACGAGGACGTCTTCCAGGTCGTCATCGGAACCGACGACGAGGTCGGCCGGCCCATGGTCGAGGACAAGCGCTACCCCCTGATCAGCGCCACCGGCTCGTGCCGCATGGGCCGCCAGGTCGGCGCGGCCGTCGCGCAGCGCCTCGGGCGCTGCCTGCTCGAACTCGGCGGCAACAACGCCGTCATCATCGAGCCCGACGCAGACCTCGACCTCGCCCTCAAGTCCACCGTGTTCGGCTCGGTCGGCACCTGCGGCCAGCGCTGCACCACCTCGCGTCGACTCATCGTGCACGAGCGCATCGCCGACGAGTTCGTCGCGCGCCTCGCGCGGGCCTACGAGACCGTCCGCATCGGCGACCCCCTGTCGGACACCACGCTCGTCGGCCCGCTCATCAACGCCCAGGCCGTCGACGCCTTCGAGAACGCCGTCGCCGTCGCGCAGCGGCAGGGCGCATCCCTCATCACCGGGGGGTCCCGGCTGAAAACGCCCGACCTGCCGGAGAATCTGCGCGACGGGCACTTCGTCACGCCTACGGTTCTGCGGGCGCCCGCCGACAACAGGCTGCCCATCGCGATGGAGGAGACCTTCGCCCCCATCCTCTACGTCTTCACCTACCGCACGCTGGACGAGGCCATCGCGCTGAACAACGGCGTGGACCAGGGTCTCAGTTCCGCGATCTTCACCGGGTCATCCCGCTCCGCCGAGCGGTTCCTCGACCCTTCCGGCGCGGGCAGCGACTGCGGCCTGGCCTACGTCAACCTGGGCACCAGCGGCGCCGAGATCGGCGGCGCATTCGGCGGCGAGAAGGACACCGGCGGCGGACGGGAGTCCGGTTCGGATTCATGGAAGGCGTACATGCGACGCCAGACCTGCACCATCAACTTCGGAGAGACGTTTGCTCTGGCACAGGGGATCCGCTTTGAGTGACCAACCCACAGCCCAGGCGCCCGAACGCGCCGACGCCCTGGCCGTCATGGCGGTCCAGCCCGTCGAGGCCGGCATGCTCGTCGGCCTCGGCGCCGGACGCACCGCCGCACGCGGCATCCGAGCCCTCGCCGAACGCGTCCACCGCGAGAACCTCAAGGTCCAGTGCGTCGCCGCCTCCGAACGCTCCGACCGCGACGCCCGCGCCCTCGGCCTTGACGTCGTCGACTTCGGCGTCATCGAGTCCATCGACCTGCTCATCGACGGCGCCGACGAGGTCGACCGCTCCATGCGCATGATGAAGGGCTCCCGCGGCGCCATGACCCGCGAACGCATCCTCTGCTGGGCCGCCCGCAGGACCGTCTTCATGGTCACCGCCGACAAGGTCGCCGAGAAACAGATCGGCGCCCGCTGCCCGCTGCCCATCGCCGTCATGGCCTACGGCCTGGCCTCGACCCGCTGCGCGCTCCGCCACATCGGCCTCAACGGCGTCCTCCGCCGCGACATGAACGGCGGCATGTTCCTCACCGACAACGCCAACCTCGTCCTCGACGCCACCCTCTCCGGGGACGAGGACCTCGTCGAACTCTACGACGAACTCAACTCCATCCCCGGCGTCGTCGACCACGGGCTCTTCCTCGACGAGGCCGACGAGATCCTCATCGAGCAGGACGGCGCCATCGAACGCCTGACCCGCTGACATGGACGCACAGCCCCGGATCCTCGCAGGCCCAGAAGCCATCGCCGCCGCCGGACGCGAACTCGCCCAGGGGCGCCCCGTCGCTTTCCCCACCGAAACCGTCTACGGCCTCGGCGCCGACGCGACGAACCCAGACGCCGTCGCACGCGTCTACGCCCTCAAGAACCGCCCCCAGGCCAACCCCCTCATCGTCCACGTTTCCGGCCCCGCCATGGCCGGGCGCGTCGTGGCCGAGTGGACGCCCGACGCCGACCGCCTCGCCGCCGCGTTCTGGCCCGGCCCCCTGACCCTCGTCCTGCCCCGCGCCCACGACCTGCCGCCCGCGGTCACCGCCCAAGGCCCGGCCGTCGCCGTCCGCTGCCCCGACCACCCCGTCGCCCTCGCGTTGATCGAGGCCACCGGCATCCCCCTGGTCGGCCCGAGCGCCAACCCCTCCGGACGACTCTCCCCCACGACCGCCGACCACGTCGCCGACGCCTTCCCGGGGGCAGACCTGCTCATCATCGACGGCGGCGCCTGCCGCGCCGGCATCGAGTCAACGGTCCTCGACCTGACCACCGAGCCGCCACGGGTCCTCCGCCCCGGCATGGTCGGCGCTGAGGCCATCGCCGAGGCCCTCGGGCGCCCGGTCGACCACGCCCCGCACGACGACCTGCCCCACCCCGACACCGACAACGCGCCCGGCCCCGCCTCCCCGGGCCTGCTCGGACCGCACTACCAGCCCAGGACCCCCGTGCGCCTGGTCGATTCCCTGGCGAGCGAGCCCATGCGACCCGACGAGGCGCTGATCGCGTGGTCGGTCGACGCTCACCCCGCCGGGGGCCCGTTCATGCCCATCCCCCCCGACGCCCCCGCCTACGCCGCCGCCCTCTACGCCAGGCTCCACGAGGCCGACCGCGCCGCGGCCTTCGCCATCGTGGTGGAAACCCCGCCCGAGGCCGAAACCCACGCCCACCGGGCCATCCGCCGGGCCGTCCTCGAACGCCTCAACCGTGCCGCCGCCCGCGTGACCGCCGGCTGACCGCGCCGCCCTCGCCGGGCCCCGCCCGCCCCGAGCGGGCAATGATCCTTCTCTGAACGCTCGCAAACGCCGATCAACACGGCATGAGCACCCTGCAATCCCGACGCCCCCAGACCACGGACCCCGCACACATGCCCACCAAACTCAACATCGCTCTGACCCCCGGCGACGGGATCGGCCCCGAGATCATGCAGGCCGTGCTCCACGTGTTCGAGGCCGCCGGCGTCATGAAGCACATCGACTTCGTCCCCGCCGAGATGGGCGAACGCGAGTTCGCACGCGGCAACTCCTCGGGCATCTCCGACGACGCCGTCCGCGTCATCGAGGAGACCGGCATCCTCTTCAAGGGCCCCATGGGCACCCCCATCGGCGGCGGCGGCAAGTCCATCAACGTCACCCTGCGCAAGAAGTTCTCCGCCTTCGCCAACCTCCGACACTTCCAGAGCCTCCCCGGCGTCGAGACCGTCTTCTCCAAGGCCGGCGTCCCCGTCGACTTCTACGTCGTCCGCGAGAACGTCGAGGACACCTACGGCGGCGTCGAGAACCGCCTGACCGCCGACGTCGTCGAGTGCAAACGCCTCATCTCCGCCCCCGGCTGCGACCAGGTCCACCGCTTCGCCTTCGAGACCGCCAAGCGCCTCGGCATCGCCGAGGTCACCTGCTCGCACAAGGCCAACATCATGAAGATGACCGACGGCCTGTTCCTCGAACGCTTCCGCCACGTCGCGCAGGACTACCCCGAGATCAAGACCAACGACGTCATCATCGACGCCCTGTGCATGAACCTCGTCCTGCGCCCGGACCGCTACCAGATGATCGTCCTGCCCAACCTCCAGGGCGACATCGTCTCCGACCTGGCCGCCGGCCTCGTCGGGGGCCTGGGCTTCGCCCCCAGCGCCAACATCGGCGAGGGCGTCGCGATCTTCGAGGCCGTCCACGGCACCGCCCCCGACATCGCCGGCAAGGGCATCGCCAACCCCACCAGCCTCCTGCTCTCCGGCCTGATCATGCTCCGCCACATCGGCCTGGCCAAGCAGGCCGCGATCATCAACAACGCCCTGCTCGCCACCCTCGAGGACGGCGTGCACACCGGCGACGTCAAGGGCGCCAAGCCGCCCGTCGGCACCATGGCCTTCGCACAGGCCATCGCCGAGCACCTCGGCAAGATGCCGACCACCTGCACCCCGCGCGTCGTCGGCACCCAGGACACCGTCTCGCACGCCCCCAGCGCCCGCCCCACCAACTACACCCTCCGCCGCACCTTCGAGACCGTCCAGAGCCAGGTCTGCGGCGCCGACGTCTACATCGCCTCCACCACGCCCCCCTTCGAACTGGCCCAGAAACTCCAGCAGATCGCCGAGCATGGCCCGTTCAAACTCACCCTGCTCTCCAACCGCGGCACGCAGGTCTGGCCCTCCGGCTCGGTCCACACCGAGATCGTCGACTACTTCCGCGCCCGCTTCGAACTCAAGGACCCCGCGACCCTCGGCAAGATCGGCCAGGCCCCCGCCGTGCACCTGCTGACCAAGGTCGCCGAAAAGTTCGAGGTCGCCGAGTTCGTCCCCCTGCGCATGTTCGACAACCAACGAGGCTTCTCCCTCGCCCAAGGCCAGTAGAACAAACCGGTCACAAAGGCGCCGGCGTCCCGCCTGCGCCCCATCCCGAACCAGGCCGGCCGCGTAAGCGGCCGGGCTGATCAACGCACTCAAAGAGCCTCCGCGCCCTCTGCGTGACCTCCGCGTCCTCCGCGTTCAGTCCTGAAACTCACTCCGGCCCCGGCAACTCGCGCAGGAACCCCACCACCCGCTCCAGCGTGGG
>CAZFSO010000063.1:10336-13144 GCA_964522095.1 uncultured Phycisphaeraceae bacterium
CTCACTCCGGCCCCGGCAACTCGCGCAGGAACCCCACCACCCGCTCCAGCGTGGGGCTCTTGGCGTCGCGCACGTACGCACCCGCCACCCCGCACGCCGCGGCCAGCGCGTCCATCAGCCCCAGCCCCGCCGAGCGTGCGAAACTGAACCCGCCGCCGAAGTGGTCCCCCGCCCCCGTCGAGATCTTGGGCCGCCTCGTGTACGGCCCCGTGAACCACCCGCGCTCGCCCGACCGCTCCGACCCGCCCGCGCCCGTGTGCTCGTGGATCACCACGCACGCGATGCCCATCTTCTCCCGGATCGCCTCCGCCGCCTCGGGCACCATCTGCGCCAGGCTCCGGTTGCTCTCCTCCCCGTAGACCTCCAGCCCCAGCACCGACGCCACCCGCCCGGACTCCGACAGGTTCAGCCCCAGCGTCACCGGCACGCGCTCCTCCAGGCTCGA
This sequence comes from uncultured Phycisphaeraceae bacterium, assembly GCA_964522095.1. Classification (GTDB taxonomy): domain Bacteria; phylum Planctomycetota; class Phycisphaerae; order Phycisphaerales; family UBA1924; genus UBA6054. The sequence goes on from CAZFSO010000063.1 coordinate 10,782, forward strand.
CAACAGCCCCAGCGCCCGCTCCAGGTCGGCGTCCGTCCGCTTCGCCGGGTCGGACAGGTCCACGAACATCCACCGCCGCGGGTTCGGTTCGATCGACGGCAGCACCTCGTCCCGCAGCGCCTCCCACACCCCCTCCACCCCGCCCGCCAGCGTCCAGTTCACCACGCTAACCAACTCCGCCTCGGCGTAGAGCCCCACCAGCCGGTCGCGCCCGACCACCTCGCACACCCGCGCCCAGGTCGCCTCCTGCACCGCCTGCGGCTTGCCGAACATGATCTTCCCGTCCTCAAACTCCAACGCGTCCGTCCGCGCGGGTGGGCACACCGGGAGCACCAGCCGGCACCGCTCCGCCAGCGGCTCGAACACCGGGTCCACCGCCCCCGGCTCGTCCGCCCGCCCCACCGCGCCGATGTACGTCACCGGCGCGCCCAGACGCCCCAGCGCCGAGGAGAACAGCGGCCCGTTGCCCCCGAACCGCACGTCCTGCACCACCATCTCCAGGTTCGTGCTCCGCCCCGCCGCCGCCCCGCACCGGGCCGCGAACTGCGGGATCGTGCGGATCCGGTCGTAATCGTCCGCCTCCATCGAGTGGCGCTTGTCGACCACGTGGATGATCGAGTCGACGAACCCGTCGAACCCCACCACCGCCTTCATCGCCCCCAGCCGCTCGGGCGTCAGCGCGTCCAGGGCCGAGGCGGCCGACAGTGCGATCTCATGGCGCGTGCGCGTTGTCTGGCTCATAACCGACAATGATCCCCCGCCAAACCACCCGGACCACCCGCCCACCCCCGGACCGCCCATGCTCGAACTCGTCCTCGCCACCCAGAACCCCGGCAAGATCGCCGAACTCAGCGGCCTGCTCGCCCCCCTCGGCTACGCCGTGCTCGGCCTGGCCGACCTGGGCGACCCGCCACCCGAGCCCGACGAGACCGGCGTCACCTTCGAAGAGAACGCCACGATCAAGGCCCTCGCCTACGCCGCCGCCACCGGACGCCTCTGCCTGGCCGACGACTCCGGCCTGGAGGTCGACGCCCTGGGCGGCCGCCCCGGCGTGATCTCCAGCCACTACGCCTTCGACGGCCGCACCGCCCCCCCCGCCGCCCCCGCCGCCTCAATGACCCGCGCCGAGCGCGACGCCGCCAACAACGCCCGCCTCCTCGCCGACCTCGCCCAAACCCCAGAACCCGCCCGCACCGCCCGCTTCACCTGCACCATGGCCCTGGCCGCGCCCGGCCCCACCGCCCCCCCCACCCTCCTCGCCCTCACCACCGGCCACTTCCACGGCCGCATCGCCCTCCCCCACCAGGTCCGCGGCTCCAACGGCTTCGGCTACGACCCCCTCTTCCTCGTCGCCCCCGACTTCACCCGCACCAGCGCCGAACTGACCCCGGACGAGAAGAACCGCCGCTCCCACCGCGCCCAGGCCCTCCGCCTCATGGCCAACCACCTCCGCCGCCTCGCCCCAACTTTCAAAGATCCCTGAAACCCTGGCCCTACCATCCCCTGTCATGACCACCCTGACCCCCCCGCTCCCCCCCCTCGCCCCGCCGCGCACCGACCCGCGCCTGGCGCCCATCCGCGAGAAGGTCCTCGCCGGCAAACGCCTGAGCCTCGACGACGGCGCGGCCCTCTACGACACCCACGACGTCTGGGGCGTCATCGAGATGGCCGACCTCGTGCGCCGGCGCATGCACGGTGACGCCGCCTACTACAACGTCAACAAGCACCTCAACTACTCCAACGTCTGCGCCCTCTCCTGCAAGTTCTGCGAGTTCTACCGCAAGAAGGACCAGCCCGGCGCCTACACCCGCGACCTCGACTACGTCCGCGAGCAGGCCCTCAACGCCGTCGAACTCGGCGCCACCGAGATGCACATCGTCGGCGGCCTGAACCCCTACCTGCCCTTCGACTACTACACCGGCATGATCCGCACCATCCGCGAGGCCGCCCCCACCCTCCACGTCAAGGCCTTCACCGCCGTCGAACTCGTCCACCTCGCACGCATCGCCAAGGTCTACAAGCGCGACGACCCGAAGAGCGGCATCCGCTGGGTCCTCGAACAACTCATCGACGCCGGCCTGGGCTCCCTGCCCGGCGGCGGCGCCGAGGTCTTCGACGACCGAATCCAGAAGGAAGCCTGGAAGACCAAGATCGGCGCCGACGAGTGGCTCGACGTCCACCTCGTCGCCCACGAACTCGGGCTCAACTCCAACTGCACCATGCTCTACGGCCACATCGACGGCCGGCGCGAACGCCTCAACCACCTCGAGATCCTCCGCCGCAGCCAGGACAAAGCCCTCGCCCGACTCGGCTACACCGGCGACCCCGACGCCTACGTCGCCCCCGGCATCCCCCAGACCGCC
>CAZFSO010000064.1:0-9842 GCA_964522095.1 uncultured Phycisphaeraceae bacterium
AGATCATCGTGGACACCTACGGCGGGCGCGGGCGCCACGGCGGCGGGGCGTTCTCCGGCAAGGACCCCACCAAGGTCGACCGCTCGGCCGCCTACATGGCCCGCTACATCGCCAAGAACATCGTCGCGGCCGACCTGGCCGACCAGTGCGAGGTGCAACTGTCCTACGCCATCGGCGTGGCGGAGCCGACCAGCGTGCTCATCGAGACCTTCGGCACGGGCAAGGCGCCCGCCGGCCGGCTGGCCGCCGCGGTGCGCGAGGTCTTCGACCTGACCCCCCGCGCCATCATCGAGACCCTCGGCCTGCGCAAGCCGATCTTCTCCCCCACCGCCCGGCACGGGCACTTCGGCCGCAACCCCGCCGAGATCACCTACACCAAGCCCGACGGCACCACCATCAAGAACCCCGGCTTCACCTGGGAGCGCACCGACAAGGCCGCCGCCCTGCGCGACGCGGTCGGCACGGCCGCTCACGCGGGCGTGTAAAGCCCGCGGCTGAGAATGTACCGCTGCACGCCCGGATCGAGCCCCTCGATCCGGGCGTTCCGTTGCGCAGGGTCCGCCAGCGCCTCCCGCACGGCGCTCGACGACGCGTCGACCGTCGCGGTGCGCACCAGGCGCGACATCCAGTCATCCACCTCGGCGTCCGACCACACGCCCAGATCCCGCAGACCCTCGCGCAGGCGGACGGGGTCCGGGCTGCCCGGGCGGAGCACGACCAGCGCATCGCGCCAGAACTCGCCGAACCGGCGCCACCGGTGCATCGCCAGCGCCTGGTCCACGCCGATCAGGAAGGAGCGCTCGGCACGCGGGAAGGCGCGGGCCGCCAGCAGCCAGGTGTCCGCCCAGTAACTCGGCTGACCGGGGTTGCCCGACGCGTCAGCGAGTTCCTGCTCCCAAGTCCACCACCGGCGGCGGCCCTGCAGCGCCAGGCGGAGCATCTCGACGCGGTGGGCGTCCGGGGCCGGCTGGTGGTCCTTGTGGGGCGAGCGGGCCGCGGGCACGAACACGACCCACGCGTCCTGCCCCGGCCACCGCGCCGACGCGGCCGCGAAGGGCAGTTCGGTGTGGCCCCGGTGCGGCGGGTCGAACGAGCCCCCGAAGAACAGCACCCGGCGCGCGCCCGCCACGCACGCCGGGACCGGGATCGGCCGGCTGGCTCGCTCGACGCGGGGGGATGTGGCGGCCGGGTCCATGTTCCATTGTCCCCGGGTGGAGCGCTCGGCGGGACCGGTCTACGATCGGCTCGGAAACCTGGCCCCATCGTCTAGTCTGGTCCAGGACGTCAGGTTTTCATCCTGAAAACACGGGTTCGAATCCCGTTGGGGTCATTGATCGCACCGCGCCCCGCGCGGTGCGGTCGTCTTTTTGGTTGAGACGTCCCGCATGAAGAGGCGGGCCCCGAGCGGGGGAGAATGAACGCGGATTCACACCCGGTTCAGGCGGACGCCATCGCCGGCACGCATCATCTCCTGAGCAAGCAAGCACCCGCCGACCCGACGACACCCCGACGGCGGCGGGCAAAGGAGAACCACAATGAACCGGGACACGATGGCCGGAAACTGGAAGCAGTTCAAGGGCAAGGCCAAGGAACGCTGGGGCAAACTGACCGACGACGACCTCGACGTGGTCGAGGGCAAGGCCGACCAGTTGGCCGGCAAGATCCAGGAACGCTACGGCAAGACCAAGGAAGAGGCGCAGCGCGAGGTCGACGACTTCTGCCGCACCTGCCGCTGACCGTCACCCCTGGATCGTGGTGCGGCTGCGTGCCGTGCCGCAGTTGCCGCCCGGGCATCCCCCACCCCGGGCGGCACTTTTTTTGCGCACGCTCAGTCCCCTGCCGAGGGGGTCGCCGCCTGCTTGAGCCGGTCGCTGAACGCCTCGCGCACCTTGTCGACCTTGGGCAGGGCGACCGACCGCACGTAGGGGTTGCCCGGGTTGTTGCAGACGTAGTTCTGGTGGTATGCCTCGGCCTCGTGGAAGGCCGTGAGCGGCTCGACCGTGGTCACCACGGGGCTCTTGTACACCCCTTGGGAACCGAGTTCCTCAATGAACGCCTCGGCCAGGGCCTTTTCGCGGTCATCACGGTAGAAGAGCGCGCTGCGGTACTGCGTGCCCACGTCGGCGCCCTGGCGGTTGAGCGTGGTCGGGTCGTGCGTGGCGAAGTGGATGCGCAGCAGGTCCTCGTAGCCGATGACCTTGGGGTCGTAGATGATCTTGACGACCTCGGCGTGCCCGGTGGCGCCGGTGCTGACCGATTCGTAGGTGGGCCGATCGCCGCCTTGGCCGCCCGCGTAGCCGGAGACGACCTCGTGCACGCCGCGGAGTTCCTCGAACACCGCCTCGACGCACCAGAAGCACCCGCCCGCGAAGACCGCCTCGGCGACCTCGGCCAGGTCGGCGACCCGGTCGGAATCGACGAAGACGAGCGACTCGCTGTTCAGGCAGTGGCGCTGGCCGGTCGGGGCCGGGCCGTCGTCGAACACGTGGCCGAGGTGCCCGTCGCAGCGGGCGCAGACGACCTCGGTGCGGACCATGCCGTGCGAGCGGTCGACCCGCTCGGCGACGTTTTCCTTGGCGACGGGCTGGTAGAAACTCGGCCAGCCGGTGCCGCTGTTGAACTTGTGGTCGGAACTGAAGAGCGGCAGGCGGCAGCCGGCGCAGGCGTACACGCCGGTCTTCTTGTTGTCGAGCAGCGTGCCGCAGAAGGGCGCCTCGGTGCCGGCGTGGCGCAGGATGCGGTACTGCTCGTCGCTGAGGGCCGCTTTCCACTCGGCGTCGGTGCGTTCGACCCGGGGCAGGGCGATCGGCCCGACGAGTTCGCCTCGGTCGTTGAACACGCGGAGCGGGACGCTCGTCGGGGTGGCCTGGCCGGCGGGATCGGCTTGGGTGTTGGCGGTCCGGGTCATGGGGTCCTTCGGGTGGATGGCGAGCGCCGGCAGCAAGGCCGCCGCGCCCAGCGTGGGGAGCAAGATCGCACCGAGAACGATTCTCTGCATGGACACCTCGGGAAAGGGTCGGCCGTTGGGCTGAACGGCCGGGCAAGGGCGCAGTATTCCACCCCGCGCTCGGCCGCGATGCCGAGCGGGCCGGCCGGGTGAAGCCCCGATCACGCGTCGCGTCGGGGGCGCGAGCCGGATCGACCCCGTATCATCGCGGGCCCGGCACCGCCTGCCTCCCCCACGCCCCCCCCCCGCCCGCACCACCATCCCGAGTCCGACCCGAGCGAGCATGCCCCGACACCTGCCGACGATCATCGTCCTGTCCGTTCTCGCCCTGGCCGGCGGCGCGGCCGGCCTGTACGCATGGCGCCAGGCGGCGACCGGCGCCACGGGCCCGCAGGCCGCGTCCGGGCCGGCCACTGCGGCGGTCGAGGTCGAGCCCGTCGGGCCGGGGACCTTGCGGGAGGTCCGCCGCCTGACCGGCACCCTCGAGTCCTCTGCCCGGTTCGTCGTGGCCACCAAGGTGGGCGGGCTGGTGCAGGCGATGCTCGTGGACCTGGGCGACCGCGTCGAGCAGGGCCAGTTGATCGCCCGGATCGACGACGCCGAACTGGTGCAGGCCGTCGCGCAGGCCGAGGCCGACCTGGCGGTGCGCCGGGCCGAACTGGCCCGGGCCCGCAGCGACCTCGAACTGGCCCGGCGGGAGTTCGAGCGCAGCGAGCAACTCCGGGAGCGCGGCATCGCGGCCGAGGCGCAACTCGACGAGATCGCGGCGCGCTTCGAGTCGGCCCGGGCCGCCCTGGAACTCGCCGAGGCCCAGGTCAGCCGGGCCGGTTCCACCCTGGCGCTGCGCCAGATCGAACTGGGCTACACCCGGGTCCGCGCCACGTGGTCCGACGGGGCGGCCTCGGGGTCGGTGGCCGAGCGGTACCAGGACCCCGGCAACACCGTGCAGCCCAACGCCCCCATGATCGCGGTCGTGACGCTGGACCCCCTCAAGGCCGTGGTGCACGTGACCGAGCGCGACTACGCCGGGCTGCGCCCGGGCCAGGCCGCCACCGTCACCACGGACGGCGCGCCCGGCTGGACCTTCGACGCCTCGATCGAGCGCATCGCCCCGGTGTTCCGCGAGTCCTCGCGCCAGGCGCGGATCGAGTTGCGCGTGCCCAACCCCGAGGGCCTGCTCCGCCCCGGCATGTTCGCCCGCGTGCGCATCGTGCTGGAGGAGGTGGGCTACGCGTCGGTGGTGCCCCTCTCGGCGGTGGTCAACCGGGCCGGGCAGGACGCGGTGTTCGTGGTCGACGACGGGGCGGCCGCCGCACGCATGGTGCCGGTCACGCTGGGCATCGTCGAGGGCGAGCGCGTGGGCGTCGTCGAGCCGGAACTGACCGGCCGGGTGGTCGTGCTCGGCCAGCAACTCCTCGACGACGGCACGCCCGTCCGAGTGGTCGGCGACGACGCGGCGGAAGGCGGGGCGTGAACCTGCCCCGCCTGAGCGTCATGCGCCCGGTGGCGACCTCCATGGTCGCGTTCATCGTCGTGCTCGTCGGGCTGTTCGCGCTGCAACGCCTGCCCATCGACCTGCTGCCCGACGTCTCGATCGCCACCGTGTCGATCCGCAGCAACTACGGCAACGCCAGCCCGGAGGAGATGGAGCGCCTCGTGACCGAGGTCATCGAGGAGTCGGTCTCCCTGGTCTCGGGCGTCGAGGAGATCACCAGCGAGTCCGGCGAGGGGTCCAGTTCGGTGCGGGTGCGCTTCGTGGCCGGCACCGACCTGGACGCGGCCACCAACGACATCCGCGACCGCCTGGACCGCGTGACCGACGACCTGCCCGAGGACATGCCCCGCCCGCAACTGCAGAAGTACGACGTGTCCAACGCGCCCATCGTGCTGCTGGGCGTCTCCAGCCCGCTGGACCCGATCGAACTGACCCGCCTGCTCGACAACCAGATCCTCTACCGCTTCGAGCGTCTGCCGGGGGTGGCCGCGGTGGACGTGTGGGGCGAGTTCGTCCGCGAGATCCGCGTCGAACTGGACATCGGCAAGGTCAAGGCCCTCGGCCTGCCGGTGGACACCGTGATCGAGGCGCTCCGCGGCGCGAACGTCAACCTGCCGGCCGGGCAGATCGACCGCGGCCAACTGGAGGTCACCGTCCGCACCCCGGGCGAGTTCGTCAGCCTCCAAGAGATCGCCTCGACCGTGATCCTCAGCGGCCCCGACGGCGTCGTCCGCGTCGGCGACGTGGCCGACGTCGTCGACACCCACGAGGACGTAACCCGGATCATTCGGATCGGCGGGCAGCGCGGGGTCCGCCTGGCGGTGCGCAAGCAGTCCACCGCCAACACCGCCGAGGTGGCCCGGCGCGTCCTGGCCGAGATCGACCGCGTCAACGCCGCCTTCCCGCAGGTCACCGTCACCCCCGTCGTCGACCAGGGCCGGTACATCGAGCGGTCCATCCGCAACGTCGGGCAGTCGATCCTCTACGGCGGCGGCCTGGCCGTCCTGGTCCTGCTCGTGTTCCTCCGCAACGTGCGCAGCACCCTGGTCATCGCGGTGTCCATCCCCATCTCGGTCATCGCCACCTTCGCGCTGATCTACCTGGGGGGCTTCACCCTGAACCTCATGACGCTCGGGGGACTGGCCCTGGGCATCGGCATGATGGTCGACAGTTCCATCGTGGTGCTCGAGAACATCTACCGCCGGCGCCAAGAGGAGGGCGAGAACCGGGCCGAGGCGGCCGTCCTCGGCGCGGGCGAGGTCGCCACGGCCATCGTCGCCAGCACCATCACCACCCTGGTGATCTTCCTGCCCCTGGCGTTCGCCCGGGGGGTGTCCAGCATCCTCTTCCAGGAGATGGCGCTGGTCGTCGCCTTCTCCCTGGTCGCCTCGCTCGTGGTGGCGCTGACGCTCGTCCCGATGCTCTCGTCGCGCCTGCTCGGCGACACCGGCGCGAACGCCCGTGCCCCCTCGCTGCTCGAACGCGTCGGCCGGCGCTTCTTCGGCGGGATCGAGCGCTTCTACGTCGCGGTGCTGACGGACGCGCTGGCGGCACGCTGGCTGACCGTGCTGCTCGCCGTCGCCCTGGTCGGCCTCTCGGCCCTGCTGGTCCCCGGGATCGGCACCGAGTTCCTCCCGCCCAGCGACGAGGGCGAGGTGCGCGTCTCCGGCGAGATGGACGTGGGCACCCGCCTGGACCTGGTCGACCGCCAGACCCGCCTGATGGAGTCGCTGGTCTTCCCCCGCGTGCCGGAGATGGCCAGCGCCGTCGTGAGCGTCGGGGCATCGTCGTACAACCCCGACGACGCCGCCGAGGGCGAGATCCAGATCTCGCTCGTGCCCCTCGCCCAGCGCGACCGCTCGAACGTGGAGATCGCCGAGGACCTGCGCGTGTTCCTCGCCGACCGGATCCCCGGCATGGAGATCCGCACGCGCGCCCCGCAGGGCCAGCGCATGCTCGAACGCCTCATCGGCGGCAACGACGGGCTGACGATCGAGGTCCGCGGCTACGACCTGGCCACCCTCGACGCCCTCGCCGCGGAGGCGGCACGCGTCCTGGCCGACGTCCCCGGCCTGACCGACCTGCGCGTCTCGCGCCAGGCGGGCGTCCCCCAGGAACTGATCCGCATCGACCGGGCCAAGGCGGCCGACCTGGGCGTCTCGGTCCGCACCATCGCCCGCACGCTCGAGACCACCCTGGGCGGCACCCGCGCCGGCGAGTACCGCGAGGAGGGGGACGAGTTCCGCATCCTCGTCCGCCTCAAGGACGCCCGCGGCACGCCGCTGGAGGAGATCCTCGACCTGACCGTGCGCTCCGAGGCCGGCGAGGACGTCGCCCTGCGCAACCTCGTGACCACCGAGTCCGCACGCGGCCCGCTGCTGATCGAACGCAAGGACCAGCAGCGCATCGCCACCATCCAGGCCAACGTCGCCGGGCGCGACCTGGGATCGGTCGCCGCCGACGCCCGGGCCCGCCTCGCCTCGGTCGCACGCCCGGTCGGCTACGAGTTCACCCTGGCGGGGTCCTACGAGGAGCAGCAGGAGGCGTTCCGCGAGTTGCTCCTGATGTTCGCGCTGGCCATCGTGCTGGTCTACATGGTGCTCGCCAGCCAGTACGAGTCCCTGCGCGACCCGCTGGTCGTGATGTTCTCCGTGCCCGTCGCCGCGGTGGGCGTGATCCTGATCCTGTTCCTGACCGGGACCACCCTGAACCTCCAGTCCTACATCGGCTGCATCATGCTGGGCGGCATCGTGGTCAACAACGCGATCCTGCTCGTCGACCAGGCCGGACGCCTGCGGCGCGAACGGGGGATCAGCCCGAACGACGCGATGATCGAGGCCGGACGCCGTCGCCTGCGCCCGATCCTCATGACCTCGCTGACCACCATCCTCGGCCTGCTGCCCCTGGCCCTGGGCATCGGTGAGGGCGCCGAGGCCCAGGCCCCCCTCGCCCGGGCCGTGGTCGGCGGGCTGACCTTCTCGACGCTGGTCACGCTCGTGCTCGTCCCGGCGGTGTACAGCCTGTTCCACCCCCACCGCCCGGGGGCCGGGTCGTGAGCGCCCGCCGTGTGACGCCGTGCGTGTGCCTGCTTCTCGCCGCGCTCGGCGCGGGCTGCGGCTCCCCCGACCGGTGGGACGCCTTCGACACCGACACCCTGTACGCCGACCTGCCGCGCCTCGACCGCCCGATCCCGGGCCACGAGGACGAGCCGGGCGCCGCCGCCACCGCCCCGCCGCGCGACGAGCAGGGACGCCTGGTCCTCACCGTCGAGCAGGCGGCGATCCTGGCGCTTGAGAACAACCGCGACCTGCGCGTCCGCCGCCTGACCCCCGAGATCGTCGCGACCTTCGAGGACATCGAGCGGGGGATCTTCGACCCGGAGGCCTTCGGGCGGGCCGAGATCCTCCAGGAGGAGGCCGTGGAGGTCTCCCGCGCCACCGAGGAGAGTTTCGCGGCCGAGCGCGAGGACACCCGCTACGAACTCGGCCTCGTCCAGCGCCTGCCCACGGGCACGGACGTGGGCATCGGCGCCACCGCCGCCCGGACGACGTCCAACCGCTCGCCCGAGCAGCAGCGCGCCCGCGTGGGCCTGAGCGTGACGCAGTCGCTGCTCCGCGGCTTCGGCCCGGCTGTCAACCTCGCCAGCGTCCGCCAGGCCCGCCTCGACCTGACCGCCTCGCGCCACGAACTGCGGGCCTACGTCGAGGCGGTGCTCGCCGAGACCGAGCGGACCTACTGGCTCCACGCCCTGGCCCGGCGCCAGATCCGCATCTTCGAGGAATCGCTGGAGGTCGCCCGCCTGCAGCACCGGGAGGTCGAGGACCGCATCACCATCGGCGTGCTGCCCGCCACCGAGCGGGCCTCCGCCACGGCCGAGGTCGCCCAGCGCGAGCAGGCGCTCATCGACGCCCGCGCCAACCTCGACGTCCTGCGCATCCGTTTGCTTCGCCTGATCAACGCCGACCCCGACAGCCGCCTGGAAGACGACCTCGAGACCACCAGCGACCCGCGCACGCAGGCCGCGCCCGTCGGCGACCTGAACGACCGCCTGACACTCGCGGTGCAGGCCCGTCCGGAACTCAACGAGGCCCGGGCCCGTCTCGAGCAGGCCCGGCTGGAGACCATCGTCACCCGGAACGGGGTGCTGCCCCGCCTGGACTTCTTCATCGCCCTGGGCAAGACCGGCTACGCCGACTCGTTCGGCGAGGCCTTCCGCAACCTCGCCGACGAGAGCAGTTTCGATCTGTCCGCCGGGGTGGAGTTCTCGGCGTGGCTGGGCAACCGCGCCGCCCGGGCCGCCGACCGCGCCGCCGCGCTCTCGCGCCGCCAGGCCGCCGAGGCGATCGCCAACCTCGAGCAACTCGTCCGGATGGAGGTCCGCGTCGCGGCGGCCGAGGTGGGACGCGCGGCCCGCCAGATCACCGCCTCCGCGGTGACGCGCGCCCTCCGCGAAGAAGCCCTGCGGGCCGAGAACGAGCGCTTCCGCGTCGGCAGTTCCACCAGCCTCCTCGTCGCCCAGGCCCAGCGCGACCTGCTCGAGAGCCAGATCGCCGAGGTCGACGCACTGATCGCCTACCGCCTCGCCCTGATCGACCTGTACCTCGCCGAGGGCAGCCTGATCCACCGGCGCGGGCTGGCGCTGCCGCGCTGACCACCCGTTCCGGGCATATCGCGGCCCGCCCGACCACATATTAATCGCGCGTCACAGCAGTTTCACCGCCCTGAAAACGGCGTCGGTCATCCTTGTGCGGTCGAACCCCCTGACCGACCACAAGGAGATCAACCATGTCCGAAGACCTGACCAGCCTGCACAAACTGTTCGTCCACGAACTCAAGGACGTCGCCAGCGCCGAGGCCCAACTCGTCAAGGCCCTGCCCAAGATGGCCAAGAACGCCAACAGCGAGGAACTCCGTGAGGCATTCGAGACCCACCTCGCCGAGACGCAGAACCAACTCAAACTCGTCAAGGGTCTGCTCGACGCCCTCGGCGAGACCGGGGGCGAGGAGTGCGTCGCGATGAAGGGCATCATCGAGGAGGGCGAGAAACTCCTCAAGATGCACGGCGACGAGAGCGTCCAGGACGCCGCCCTCATCGCCGCCGCCCAGAAGGTCGAGCACTACGAGATCGCCACCTACGGCACGCTCCGCTCCTGGGCCGAACTGATGGGCCTGGACGAGGCCGCCTCCGTCCTCGACGAGATCCTCGAGGAAGAGGCCGCGACCGACGAGAAGTTGACCGCCCTCGCCGAGGCGATCAACGCCGAGGCGCCCGTGAGCGACGGCGAGTAAACCACACCCAGCCGGGGGCGGGGGGGGCGCCCCCCCCCCAGGCCCCCCCCCCCCCCCCGGGGGGGGGCGGCGCCCGGAAAAAACAAAAAAAAACACCCCCACAGGGGTAGG
>CAZFSO010000064.1:9852-12824 GCA_964522095.1 uncultured Phycisphaeraceae bacterium
CGTTCGGGAGTCTGCACGCGCCGGCGGCGGGGGGGGGCGGGCCCCCGCCCGGCCCCCCCCCCCCCCCCCCCACGCCCGGGGGAGGAAGGGCCGCATGTACACACCAAGAAAACAGGCCCCAAAGGTCTTCGAGGACGGGATCCTCGTGACAATGCCCACCACGGTGCTCCGCAGCCCGAGCGACCTCTACGAGGCGTGGCGCGAGATCACCGACCTGCCACGGTTCATCGACGAACTCGAATCGGTCGAGCGCCTCGACGCGCGCCGCTCGCGCTGGACCGTCAAGGGCCCGGGCGGGCCGGTCACCTGGGACGCCGAGATCACCGCCGACACGCCCGGCCAGATGATCGCCTGGCGCTCGATCGACGGCGGCGAGATCAAGACCGCGGGCACGGTCACCTTCACCCCCTTGGGGGGCGACCGCGGCACCCGCGTCGACGTCACGCTCGAGTACGTCGCGCCAATGGGCAAACTCGGCCAGGCCGCCGCCGTCGTCACCGGCACCGACCCCAAACTGCTCATCCGCCGGGCGCTGCACCGCTTCCGCCAGGTGATGGAGACCGGCGAGGTCGCGGTCGTCCGCGGCCAGCCCGTCGGCGCCGGGCGCGACGACGGCCCCGACGGCGACAAGCAGCGCCGGACCGACGCCGACCTCCGCGACGTCGCGAACATGCACATGGAGCAAACCTCATGAAAGCCGTCTGCTGGCGGGGCACCAAGGACGTCCGCGTCGAGGAGGTGCCCGACCCCCAGATCCTCAACCCGCGCGACGCCGTCCTGCGCATCACCTCCACCGCCATCTGCGGCTCGGACCTGCACCTCTACGACGGCTTCTTCAAGGGCATGCGCCGGGGCGACATCATGGGCCACGAGTTCATGGGCGAGGTCGTCGCCGTCGGCTCAGGCGTCAAGAACCTCCGCGAGGGCGACCGCGTCGTGGTCCCATTCCACATCTCCTGCGGCGGGTGCTTCTTCTGCCGCATGGCCGAGTTCTCCTGCTGCGACAACTCCAACCCCAACGCCGCCGAGTCCGAGAGCATCCTGGGCGCGCCGGTCGCCGGCATGTTCGGATACTCGCACCTGACCGGCGGCTACGCGGGCGGGCAGGCCGAGATGGTCCGCGTGCCCTTCGCCGACGTCGGGCCCCTCAAACTCCCCCAGGGCGTCCCCGACGAGAAACTCCTCTTCCTCTCAGACATCCTCCCGACCGCGTGGATGGGCGCCGAGAACTGCGAGATCAACCCCGGCGACACCGTCGCCGTGTGGGGCTGCGGCCCGATCGGCCTGCTCGCGATCCACTGCCTCCAGGCCATGGGCGCGGGCATGATCATCGCCATCGACGAGGTGCCCGAGCGCCTGCGCCGGGCCCGCGAACTCGGCGCCATCACCCTCGACTTCGCCGAGGACGAGATCTACGACTGCGTCTACGACATCACCGCCGGACGGGGGCCCGACGCCTGCCTCGACGCCGTCGGCATGGAGGCGCACGGCACGGGCGTGCTGGGCGCCGTCGACCGCGTCAAGCAGGCGCTCAAGATCGAGACCGACCGGCCCGCGGTGCTCCGCCAGATGATCCGCTGCTGCCGCAAGGCCGGCACGATCTCGCTGCTGGGCGTGTACGCCGGCATGATCGACACCTTCCCGATGGGCGTGGCCTTCAACAAGGGCCTGCGCTTCCGCATGGGACAGACCCCGGTGCACCGCTACAAGCAGATGCTGCTCGACAAGGTCCTCGCGGGCGAACTGAACCCCGACCTGGTCATCAGCCACGTGATGCCGATCGACGAGGCGCCCGCCGCCTACGAGATGTTCGCCAAGAAACAGGACGGGTGCACCAAGGTCGTGCTCAAGCCCTGACCCCGACGAGGGCCGTTTCAGTCCTTCCCGTCCCCTGTGGGGGACGCACACACAAAGGAGTCCAGACATGTCAGACGTCGCAATGCCTCCGAGAGTCTTTGCAGACCGAACCGTCAGCCCCGGCCGCTCCGCCTGGGCGGGCTTCGCCTGGGGCGCCGTCATGGCCGGCGTCGTCACCGCCATCGCGATCCAGTTGCTCTTCACCGTGCTGGGCATGGCGATCGGCGTGAGCGTCGCCGACCCCGGCGGCGGCAACGCCGACGCCGGCACCGTCAGCGCCGTCGCCGGCGCGTGGTGGCTGATCACCGGCACGATCGCCCTGTTCCTCGGCGGCGCCGTGCTCGGCCGCCTGTGGGGCGCGGGCACGGGCATGGCCCTGCACATCCACGCCCTGACCATGTGGGCCGCGGTCGCGCTGTTCGGCTTCCTGGTGATCTGGTCGGGCGCGGGCATGGTCTCGCAGGCCGCGTCGCCCCTGGCAGCCGTCGCCGCCCAGGCCAGCCCCACCGGCGGCATGGACCAGATCACCCGCAACATGACCGACACCCAGGCCGGCATGGCCGTCGACCGCACCGTGACCAACCCCGCGGCCACCCAGGCCGCCGCCGAGGACGCCGTCTCCGGCGCCCGCGCCGCGTCGTGGTGGTCCGTCGTCGGCCTGATCCTCGGGATCGTCGCCTCGATCGTGGGCGCCAACATGGTCGCCCGCTCCCTGGGCGAACGCACCTACGCCGACCGTCGCGAACCGGCGATGGCCTGATTCAAGCCCCAACCAGGCCCCTTCTCTTCCAAGCCCCGGCCGTTGCGCCGGGGCTTGTTCTCATATCCGCCCCGTCAGGTTGGCGATCACCGCCAGCACTTCCGAGGGCTCGACCGGCTTGGCCACGTGGTTCTGGAACCCCGCCAGCATGATGCGCCGGCGGTCTTCCGGTCGCGCGTAGGCCGTCAGCGCGACGGCCGGCATCCGGGCCCGCCCCTCCTCGGCCTCGAGTTGCCGCAACTGCCTGATGAGCACGAACCCGTCGTCGCCGGGCATGCCGATGTCGCTGATCACCAGGTCGAAGGCCCGCTCTCGGGCCGCCACCATGGCCTCGGCCGTCGAGGCCGCGGTCCGC
>CAZFSO010000065.1:0-2234 GCA_964522095.1 uncultured Phycisphaeraceae bacterium
ACTCGCCGTGGCCGACCTGACCGGCAACGGCCTGCTCGACGTCGTGTACACGCCCCAGGCGCCCGCCTCGGCGACCGTCATCCGTCAGACCGCGCCCCGGCAGTTCGTTCTTCAACGCCCCGACGTCCTGCCGGTCCGCCACGGCGTGGGCCTGGTGCTGACCGACCTCGACGCCGACGGGGACACCGACGCCGCCATCGTGACGAACATGTCCAGCGGCGGGTTCCTGGCCATCTTCGAGACGGTCGGGGCGCCGTGCCCGGCCGACTTTGACGCCAGCGGCCTCGTCGACGTGTTCGACCTGCTCGGGTTCGTCGACGCGTACCTCGCTGGCGACCCCGGCGCCGATCTGGCCGCGCCGTTCGGGACGGTGGACTTCTTCGACCTGCTCGCGTTTCTTGATGCCTACGCCGTCGGTTGCCCGTGAATCCCCGCCGCACGGCGTGCCGCTAAACTGACCGCGATGGCCCCCATCCCCCCCGATCTCGCGGCCCGGTTTCGCTCCACGCTGAACGGGCGCGCGTGCTGCGTGACGGGCGGGGCCGGGTTCATCGGCGGGCACCTGGTCGAGGCGCTGGTGTCGTTCGGCGCTCGGGTGACGGTCATCGACGACCTGTCCAACTCCGATGCCGCCCACCTGGCCGGGCTGATCGACGCCGAGCCGGGGCGCGTGCGCCTCGTGCACGCGAGCATCCTCGAACGGGCCGCGCTGGAGGAGGCCGTCGAGGGCTGCGAACTCGTGTTCCACCTGGCCGCCCTCGGGTCGGTGCCCCGGTCGGTCGACGACCCGACGCGCACCTGGCTGGTCAACGCCACCGGCACGATGCGCGTGCTCGAGGCGGCCCAGCGGGCCGGCGTGCGGCGCGTGGTCTACTCGGCCTCCAGCAGCGCCTACGGCGACAACCCCGACCTGCCCAAGCGCGAGTCGCAGGCCTCCGAGCCGATGTCGCCCTACGCCGCCGCCAAACTCGCCGGCGAGTCGCTCTGCCGCGCGTGGGCCGCGTGCTACGGCATCGAGACCCTCAGCCTGCGCTACTTCAACATCTTCGGGCCGCGCCAGGCGGCCGACTCGGACTACGCCGCCGTCATCCCCGCCTTCCTGCGCGAGTTGTCCGCCGGACGGCCCCCGGTCGTCTTCGGCGACGGCGAGCAGACCCGCGACTTCACACACGTCTCCAACGCGGTGTGCGCCAACCTGCTCGCGGCCGGCGCCGACCGCCCCCTCCGCGGGGAGGTCGTCAACGTCGGCGCGGGCGTGCGCACCAGCGTCAACGCCCTCGCCGTGCGCCTGGCCGCCCTGTGCGAGCGTCCCGGCCTGATGCCCGAGCACCGCCCGGCGCGCATCGGCGAGGTGCGTGACTCGGTGGCCGACATCGCGGCGGCGAAGGCGCTCATCGGGTACCACCCCGTCACGCCGCTGGACGAGGGCCTGTCCGAGACCGTCGCGTGGTACCGACGCGGGGCCCAGGGAGCACGCCCGTGAGCCCGCGAACCGTCGCCGAGGGCCTGCTCGGCCTGGCCGTCCTGGGTGTCGAGACGCGCCTGCGCCTGCGCGGGCCGTACTGGCGCTGGCGCCTGCACACGGCCTTCCCGGACGGGTCGCCCGCCGGCGGCCGGGCCGAACTGGTCCGCCTGGGGCTGGAATACGGCGCATGGTCCTGGCGCACGCGGCGACTGCGGTGAACCCCCGGGTCGTGTCCCTGAACATGGGATTCGGCCCAAGTCGCCCGGGGCATCGGTCCGATAGGATCGGCGAACCCAGGAGCACACGATGTCCGAGAACCAAGAGACCTCCGGCGGCTCGTTCGCCCGCGCTTTCGTCCCCGGCCTGATCTTCGGGCTGGTCGTCGGCGCCCTCGCCGGCGCGTTCCTGCCCGACTTCATCGGCGGCTCGAACATCCCCCCGCCCGACACCGAGGCGGTCGCAGCCCCCCAGGGCCCCCGCGACGCCGTCGACCCGGCCGCCGACGCCGAGGCGTACGACCGGGCCACGCAGGACGCCATCGACGCCGCGGAGCAGGGCGCCCGGCCCGACGCGGAACAGCCCGACCCGAGCACGCCCAACCCCTGACCCGGTTGACATCCGCGGGCCGTCCGTGTTGACTGCGGCATGCCCGACCGCCTGCGCAGCCTGATCGCCCAGCACGCCGAGACCAACCGCCTGCTGGGGGTGGACTTCATGCCGCTCGGCCGCCCGGTCGAGGTCGCGGCGCCCGAGCCGGCGGACGAGCCGG
>CAZFSO010000065.1:2334-12619 GCA_964522095.1 uncultured Phycisphaeraceae bacterium
CGGGCGGAAAATCCGACGAGCACGCCGCAACCGCCCGCGTCCGGCTCCGTATCGGATCGTGCGGCGTGGGCATCAGTCCCGCACCCGGCTCGGCCGGACGCCGCCCAAGCGGACACACAAGACCCCCACGAGACCTGGCGCTCGACCACTGTGTTGGGCGCCGGGTTTTTTTATCAGACCGCCCAGCCCAAAAGAACAACGCCCACGATGAAATCGTGGGGTTCTTCCGTCACGCGCGACGTTCCGAAGCGTCCCGACGCCGCTCAGGGTGTCTCGGGCTGCGCGTCCGCCGGCTTGTTCGAGAAGTCGACTTCCGTGGCCGGGTCGAGTTTCTCGTAGCGCGTCACGAAGTACGGCGGGGTGCCCCAGGTGACGACGAAGTCGAAGGCGATCACGTCGCCGGCCTGCAGGTCGGAGACGTCCAGGCCTTCCGCGATTGGGAACGGCATGACCATGGCCTTCATCCCGGTCACGCCGTCGGCGCTGACGTTGACGACGCCCTCGCGGTTGCGGAAGTGGGGGATGTGCTCGTGGTGGATGCGCAGGTCGGAGGCGGGGTTCCCGGTTTCGGGCACGCTGACGACCACGCCGCGCACGCCGGTGTAGGTGTCGCCCTCGGTGGTCGCGCCGTGGTCGGGCGAGGCGGTGCTCGGCGCGGCGTGCTCGCCGAGTTCCTCGGCGGTGCCGGGCGCGTCGTCGGAGCAGGCGCACGAGAGCAGCCCGGCGCAGAGCGCCAGGCCGGCGAGCGTTCGGGCGAGGCGGGCCATCAGGCCTTCTCGACCTTGAGGTACTCGGCGACCGAGTTCAGGTCGGGGCTGATGTCGAAGGTGAAGGGCATGGTCCAGGTCACGCCCTGCTCGCAGCGGGCCACGCGGGCGGCCTTCTCGCGCGAGTACCACAGGCGGTTGCCGCGGATGTAGGAGTGCATGCGCCGACGCCGCAGTTTCTGGGCGCGGGCGAGGTTGCGCTTGATGTCCGGGTCGCGGCGCATCAGGCGGGTGATGGTGTCGCAAGCGCCCTTGTTGTTGGGCACGCGCTCGATGGTGCAGGTGACGGTCTCACCGGCGGTCAGGGTGTCGATCATGGCCCACTCCCGGCCGGCGCGTCGCGCCGGCCAACTGGCAAAGTCTTGCGTCTGCCCCGCTCCGCGACGGCCACCCAGCCGCCCCGATCGGGCCTGAAGTCTACGCCGCCCGCGCGACCCGTCCACCAGACCGGGAGCCGGCACCTAGACTTGCCCCCACGGAGGAACACATGAGCGCCCAGAACCCCGGTCAAACCCCCAATCAGCCCGAGGCCCCGCGCTTCGATTCGTCCGCCCCCAACCAGGTGCGTCCCCGCCTTCGCAAGGTCCGGGGTTTCCCTTTCCCGGTGCAGACGCCCGACGGCAAGCAGCAGGTGCTCCTGGGCCTGGCCGACGCCCAGCAGATCTCGGCGAAGATGGTGGTCACCCAGCCGGCGTTCCAGGCGGTGCTGCCCCTGATGGACGGCAGCCGCGACGTGGACCAGATCGTCGCCGAGTGCGGCCGCGGGCTCCAGCGCCCCATGCTCGAGCAGTTCATCGCCCAACTCGACGACGCCGGGCTGATCAACGGCCCGCGTCACGACGCGCTGGTCGCCGAACTGCGGGCCAACTTCGACAAGTCCGAGCACCTGCCCCCCGGATCGACCGCCCAGATCGCCGATCTGCTTGTGGTGCAGGAGGTTGGCAAGGACGCGACCGACGAGCAGAAGGCCGAACTCGGGCCGGCGAAACTCCGGGAGATGCTCGACAAGTGGATCGACGCCGCCCTGAAGGACGTCGAGAACCCGGCCTTCAACACCCTGCCCAAGGCCATCGTGGCGCCGCACCTGGACTACCCCAGAGGCTGGTACAACTACGCTCAGGTCTACGGACGCATGCGGGTCGTGGACCGCCCGGATCGGGTGGTGGTGCTCGGGACGAACCACTTCGGCCAGTCGACCGGCGTGTGCGGCTGTGATAAAGGCTTCGGCTCGCCCCTGGGCGTCTGCCCCGCCGACACGGGCCTGATCGCCGCTCTGCGCACGCGCCTGGGCGACAAGGCCGAGGCGCTGTTCAAGGACCGTTACGACCACGAGAACGAGCACTCGATCGAACTGCACATCCCCTGGCTCCAGCACGTGCTCGGGCCGGACGACGCCGGGAACTACCCCAAGATCTTCGGTGCGCTGGTGCACGACCCCCTCATCAACAACGGCGAGTCGTACGACGGGCAGGGCGTGGACCTGGACTCGTTCGTCAACGCCCTGCGGGGCGCCCTGGACGAGGTGGGGGGCACGACGCTGATCGTCTCCTCGGCCGACCTGTCGCACGTGGGCCCCGCGTTTGGGGACCAGCAGGCCCTGGCGGGCGAGGAGGGCCCGGGCGCCGAGTTCCGGGCCAAGACCGCCACCCACGACCGCGAGATGCTCCAGACGCTGGTCGAGAAGCGGACCGAGGACCTGATCGGCTCGATGGCCTGGCAGCAGAACCCGACGCGGTGGTGCTCGATCGGCAACATGGTGGCGGCGGTGCGCCTGGCCAACCCGGAACGGGTGGAACTGCTCAACTACGCCGCCGCCATGGACCCGCAGGGGACCACCTTCGTGTCGTCGGCGGCGATGGCGATGTGGTGACGCTTCGGTGTCCCGCCGACTCTGTCACGGGACTGTCACGGGGGGTCCGGCGTCCGGAACCGGGGTGGGCGCAAGTCGTACCGTGGTGGTCGGCATCGGGTAGGATCGTCCCCCCGCGCGGCGCGACTCGGCGTTGTGCGCGGCCAGCGGCGTGGGCCGCGGAGATTCGGAGGAGCGTGCATGGCGTCGAACGTGTGCTGGGGGATCGAGATGGGCTTCGGGGCGATCAAGGCCCTCAAACTCGAGCAGGACGGCAGCGACCTCAAGGTGCTCGACTTCGCGGTGATCAACCACGCCAAGGTGCTCTCGACGCCCGATCTTGACCAGGACGACGCCATGCGCGTGGCGCTGGGCACGCTGGCGAGCCAGAAGGACCTCAGCGGGGCGCGTGTCTCGATCTCGCTGCCCGGTCACCAGAGTTTCGCCCGCTTCGCCAAACTCCCGCCGGTGGACCCCAAGAAGGTGGGCGACATCGTCAAGTTCGAGGCGGTCCAGCAGATCCCCTTCCCGCTCGAAGAGGTGGAGTGGGACTACCAGACCTTCGTCTCGCCCGACTCGCCGGACATCGAGGTGGGCATCTTCGCGGTGACGCGCGAGCGCATCAACAGCCGCCTGTCGATGCTCGCCGACGTGGGATTGACCCCCGACTGGGCGACGATCTCCCCGGTCGCGGCGTACAACGCCATGGCGGTGGACCTGGGCTTCACCGAGGACAGCCCGGGCACGATCATCCTGGACATCGGCACGGTGGCGACGGACATCATCATCGCCGAGGCCGGGCGCGTGTGGGTGCGGACCTTCCCGATCGGCGGGCACCAGTTCACCGAGGCGCTCGTCGCGGCGTTCAAACTCAGTTACACCAAGGCCGAGAAACTCAAGCGCGAGGCCGAGCAGACCAAGCACGCCCGCCACGTCTTCCAGGCCATGCGCCCGGTCTTCGGCGACCTGGCCCAGGAGATCCAGCGGTCCATCGGCTTCTACCAGTCCGTCCACCCCGACGCGGACCTGAAGCGCCTGGTCGGGCTGGGCAGCACCTTCAAACTCCCGGGCCTGCGCAAGTACCTCAAGCAGCAGTTGCAACTGGACGTGTACCGCATCGAGCAGTTCAAGAAACTCTCGCTCGACGGGCCGCAGGCCGGCGAGTTCCAGGCGGCGTCCTTGAACCTGACCACGGCGTACGGGTGCGCGATCCAGGCGCTGGGCATCGCGCCCCTGCGGGCCAACCTGATGCCCGTCGCGGTGCTGCGCGACGCGATGTGGAAGCGCAAGACGCCGTACTTCGCGGCGGCCGCCGGCCTGGCCGCGGTGGCGGCCGGGGCGATGTTCATCCGCCCTCTGGTCGATTCCTCGGCCTTCGAGGGCGCCGAGCGCCCGCCGATCATCAACACGGTGGTGCGCGAGGCGTCGACCCTGCGCAGCGAGGCCGAGCAGGCGGGCGTCACCGGCGGGGCCGAGCCGGACCTGCGGGCCGCAACGATCGTCGGCCTGCTCGAAGGGCGCGGGCTCTACGCCCTGCTGCTCAACGACGCGGCCAACCTCGTCGTTCGGACCAACGAGGCGGCGCAGGCCGCGGCTCAGGGCAACACGCGCCTGGCCGACCTGCTGGCCGAGGGCCCGGCGGTCGAACTGGTCACGCTCAGCACCGACTTCCAGCCGGCCGCCGGCGCGGCGGCCGACCCGTACGCCGGCGGGGGGCGCCGCGGGGCGACGCCGTCCCAGCCCGCGGCCGACCCGGGCCTGCCCCTCGCCGCCCAGAACGCCGACCACGTCCGCGTGACCGGCACCTTCCGGGTCGCGGCCGACAACCTCGAGCGGTTCATGCTCGAGGTCGTCGAGCCGGTGATCCGCGAGCAACTGGCGGGCGACAAGGGCCGCTACACCGTCCACGTCGGGCAGGTGCCCTGGTCCAGCGGGGCGATGGCCGACATGGGCGGCGGACGCTTCCAGAGCCCCGCCGGGACGCGCCCGGGCACGCGTTTCACGGGCGTGCAGGACCGCCCCCGCACCGGGGGCGCGCCGACCGGGGGCGACCCGGTCCAACTCGCGCCCTTGCCGGCGCCGCCGCCCGAGCGGGCGGGCACCCGCACCGTGACCATCTCGTGGTTCGCGGTGCTCAACCGGGCCGACGCGGCCGACGCCGGAGGTGATCTGTGAAGGGCGTGCTCGACTGGGTGAAGAAGAACCTGATCATCGTCATCGCGGCGGTGCTGATCCTCGTGCTGCTGCCGGTCGGCTGGGTGTTCTCGTCGCGGTGGAACGACCGCGTGCAGGCCGCCGCCGCCCAGGCCTTCAGTTCGACCCGCAGCGAGTTGCAGCGGGCGGGGTCGGTCGGCTACACGCTGCCGGCGGTCCTCGAGGGCGAGACCTCCGTCAGCGAGACCCGCGCGCCCAACCGGGCCGTCACCCGCTTCTTCGAGGAGCAGAAGGGCGTGCGCGAGTCGCAGGTCGCCGACGTCGCCGAGCGCGGCACCGCGTTCAACAAGCGCGACCACGGCGTGCTCGTCCCCGGCCTGTTCCCCAAGGCCAACAGCAACACCGAGTTGCGCCTCCGCGGGCTGGAGATGGCCGAGCAGATCGCCGGCCGGCGTGACGCCGAGGGCAACACCCTCCGCGCATCGGTCTACGAGCAACTCCTCCGCTCGGTCAACGCCGGGAGCCCGCCCGACCCCGCCGAACTCGGCGGCGTGCTGGCCGACTACGCCAGCACCATGCAGCAGCAGTTCACCTCGTCCAGCACCGACGGCCGCCTGACCGAGGAGCAGGCCAGCGAGGTCGCCCAGCAGATGGTCGCCCGGCGCCTGCAGGAGTACGCCGGACGCGCCCGCTCGCTGACCTTCTACGCCGGCCTCGACGCCCTGCTCGCGCCCGGCGGCCAGGCCGAGCCGGGCTGGTCGACCATCCCCGCCACGCCACCGCCGCAGGGCTCGATCACCGAGGCCGACGCGTTCGTGTGGCAGTGGGACTACTGGGTGGTCGACGACGTGCTCGACGCCGTCGCGCTCGCCAACACCGACCCGGTCAGCGGGGCGATGTCGGTGCCCGACGCGCCCGTCAAGCGGGTCGAACGCCTGCGCATCTCGGCGATCGACCTGCCCGCGCCCGAAGCCGCGGACGCCGGCGCCGGCTTCGGCGGACGCACGGGCGGCGCGGCTGGCATGACCGGCTCGGACGCCGCCGGCCCCGCGACCCACACCGGTCGCAGCGCCAACCCCGACTACGACGTCCGCACCGTCGAACTGACGGTCATCGCCTCCTCGCGCGACCTGCCCCGGCTCTTCGACGCCCTGGGGCGCGTCAACTACATGACCGTGGTCGACGTCGACCTGGGGCCGGTGGAGGTCTGGAACCACCTGGACCAGGGCTACTTCTACGGCGAGGACCACGTCGTCCGCGCGGTCGTCACCGTCGAGACCGTCTGGCTGCGCTCGTGGACGCTCCCGCTGATGCCCGACCGCGTCCGCCAGGCCGTCGGCGCCCCGCCGGCCGCCCAGGACGCGCCCGACGCCGACGACGAGCCCTGAGCCGCGCCCCGTTTCCCGGACACCCGCCCCACGACACGAACCGCAACCGAGGCAACCCCCATGAAGGTCAAGGGCATCAACCCCATCGAGCAGCACGTCGAGAAGATCGTTCTCGCTCTGGTCGCGCTCGTGCTGCTCGGCGTCCTGGCGATGCAGTTCCTCACGCAGCCCAACGTGGTCGACGTCGGCGGCCGGGACGTCCCGCCGCAGAACGTCTTCGTCGAACTCCAGCGCCAGGCCGAGACCCTCGACTCCCAACTCAAGGACTCGGCCCCCGCGCTGCCCCAGGTCCAGCAGACCGACCTGGTCGACCGCTACGACCGGGCCTTCTCCAACGCCACCGACGCGCCGACGCGGCTGGCGAGCGCGCTGGGCCAGCCCGTGAGCGTCGCCGCCGCGGCCGGGGCCCAGATCGCCGCCGGCGCCCAGTCCTCCGACCAGATCGCGCCCCTGGCGGTCCCCGTGCCCGCGGCTCCCCTCGCCGCGTCGCAGTGGGGCACGCTGGACCCCTACGCCGTCCAGACCGTGCCGGAGTACGCCGCCTTCGTGCCCGCCGAGCAGCCCTACGACCTGCCCACCGTGACCGTCGAGGCGGCCTTCTCGGGCACCGCCCTGCGCGACGCCCTGAACCCCGCCGAGGGCCCGGGCGTGCCCCGGCGCTTCTGGCAGGCCACCGGCATGGCCATCATGGGACTGGAGGTCGAGCGCCAGCGCCTCAACGACGACGGCTCGTGGTCCGACCCCGAGCCCATCGTCACCCCCCCCGGCACCCCGCGGCCCACGGGCGCCATCCTGCCCGACGCCGGCCTGCCGCAACTGACCGAACTGGTCAGCCGCGCCAACACCGCCGGGCCGGACGTCCAGCGCCCCTTCCTCCCGCCGATGATCGCCGGGCCGGAATGGTCACCCCCCAGCGAGCGGGTGCAGACCGACGAGGCGGCGCTGTCCGAGGCCGACCGGCTCCGGCGCGGCCTGGAACGGGCGGTGGCCGAACTCGACCGCCTCCGCAACGCCCCCCAGACGACCACCGCGCCGCGCTCGCCCCGCACGCCGGCCACCACCGGGCCCGGCTCGTCCCGCCCCGGAGGCGCCGCCCAGCCGAACCAGCGCCGTATTGAGCAACTCGAACGCCAGATCGAGCAGCACCGCGCCCGCCTGGCCGAACTCGGCGAGGCCGACCCCACCGCCGCCCCCGGCCGCCCGGCCCGCGCCGGCGCCCGGACGGACGTGCCGCAACTGCTCGAGCAGCAGTCCGTGCAACTCTGGGCCCACGACATGGGGGTCGAGCCCGGCGCGACCTACCGCTACCGCGTGAAGGTCGTGGTCAACAACCCCCTGTTCCGCAAGGGTCCGTCCCTGGACCCGGACGACGAGGCCCTCCAGACCGCCGCCGCCGACCCCTTCGCCCGCAGCGCGTGGACCGAGTGGTCGGCCCCGGTCGTGGTGGGGGCCCGCGAGTACTTCTTCGTGTCCAGCGCCGACGCCGACGGCACGATGAGCGAGGGTCGCGCCAGCGCCAGCGTCGAAGTCTTCCGCATGTTCTACGGCTTCTACCGCAAGTCGACCCTCACCCTGACCCCCGGCGACCCCGTCGAGGCCTCCGTCCGCATCCCCGACGGGCTGTACACCTTCAACACCGGCGTGCTCGACGCCCAGGCCGCGGCCCAGGCGCTGCAGGCCGAGGCCGGCGCGGCCCTCCCGCCCGGCCTGAGCCCCATCACCGGCCGCCTGACGATCAGCCCCGGGGCGATGGTGCTGGACGTGGCCACCCGCCCCGTCCAGGTCCGCGACGACCTGGGACGCACGCTGACCGTGTCCGAGGTCATCCTGCGCGACCGTGACGGCCGGGTGCTGGTGCGCACGGGCCGGGAGGACACCGCCAGGGAGGCGTACCGCCAGGCCAACGCCTCCTCCGCCGCGGCGTCGCGGGCGGCTCTTGGCGCCCCCGGCCAGCCCGCGCTGAGCCCTTCGGCCGAACTCTTCCAGCCGCCCGAGGCGCAACCCTGAGCCGAACGCCCCAGGGATGGGCGGGATCGGCAGGAATTCTGCAAACCCTTGTCGGAATTGTGGCTCCAGCAATTTGACCGCGTGCGGATGCCAGATAGTATCTCTTCCGCCTCATGACGGGGCGACAAACGGGGCCGACCGGCGGACGCCGGGACGCACCAGCCTCCTTGACAAGTGCATGACGACGAGCAGAGGGCCCCGCTCCGGGTCGGACCACGGCTAGACCGTGCTTCGGCGTTGGGAGTGGGGCGGCGAACCGAGAAAATATCTCAGTGCGAGTAGTTGGTGCCCGGAACCAGGGGAGCGTGCTCTCCGCGTTCCGGGTCGCTCGTCCAGGCCGTTAATCGTTGCGGACCTGGGAGGGCGTAGTGAGCACCGTCGGTGCCGGAGTCGGGCGGGTTTTCCCGTCAGGCGGCGGCGTCCGGTCGGTGTGATCAAACCATTAAGGGCGCATGGCGGATGACTTGGCGTCGAGAGGCGATGAAGGACGTGGGAACCTGCGAAAAGCCATAGGGAGCTGGTAACCGAGCTGTGATCTATGGATGTCCGAATGGGGAAACCCACCCGCAAGGGTATCGTGCGCTGAATGCATAGGCGTACGAGGCGAACCCGGGGAACTGAAACATCTAAGTACCCGGAGGAAAGGAAATCAACCGATACTCCGTTAGTAGCGGCGAGCGAAAGCGGATCGTTGTGATCCCGGCGAACACGTTGGAATGCGTGATCGAAGAAGGTGAAAATCCTGTAGCCGGAAGTAGCAACTCAGCCCTCGAGTAGGTTCGGGCTCGTGGAACCCGGATTGAACATGGGAGGTCCACCTTCCAAGGCTAAGTACTCCTCGACGACCGATAGCGAAGAAGTAAAGTGATTGAAAGTTGAAAAGCACCCCTATGAGGGGAATGAAAGAGACCTGAAACCATGCGCCTACAAGCGGTCGGAGCTCTCAGGAGTGACGGCGTGCTTTTTGCATAATGAGCCCGCGAGTTAGTCTCTGTGGCGAGCCTAAGGCCTACCGGGCCGGAGGCGGAGCGAAAGCGAGTCTGAACAGGGCGTTCAGTCGCAGGGGCTAGACACGAAACCCGTGTGATCTACCCATGGCCAGGTTGAAGGAAGGGTAAAACCTTCTGGAGGACCGAACCCGTTATCGTTGAAAAGATATGGGATGAGCTGTGGGGAGGGGTTAAAGTCCAATCAAACCGGGAGATAGCTTGTTCTCCCCGAAATAACTTTAGGGTTAGCCTCGGCATGCAACTGTTGGGGGTAGAGCTACTGGATGCGAGGTGGGCCCTTCCAAGGGTACCCCTTGCAACCAAACTCCGAATACCAACAGCCAAGGGCCGGGAGATAGACCGCGAGTGACAATATCCGCGGTCAAAAGGAGAATAATCCTGATCGCCAGCTAAGGTCCCTAAACCTGACTCAGTTCTTAAGGAAGTCAGACTGCCGTGACAACCAGGATGTTGGCTTAGAAGCAGCCATCATTTAAAGAGTGCGTAATAGCTCACTGGTCGAGGAGTCTGGCGCCGATAATTATCGGGAATAAGTCAGGTACCGAAGCTGCGGGCTGGGAAACCAGCGGTAGGGGAGCGTTCCATGTGCGGTGAAGCTGTTCCGGAAGGGGCGGTGGAGCGCATGGAAGTGAATATGCGGGCTTGAGTAACGATATTGAGGGTGAGAATCCCTCACGCCGTAAGCCCAAGGGTTCCTGGGGAAGGGAAATCCGCCCAGGGTTAGTCGGGACCTAAGGCGAGGCCGAAAGGCGTAGTCGATGGACATCAGGTGAATATTCCTGAACTCCTGCGGAGATCAAAGCGCGGTGCGGATCATGAAACTCCTCTCTCCTGTCAGACGGAGAGGCCTTCGGGCCGTTGAGGGGGGAAGTGGTCCCCAGAAAAGCCGCGTGGGCAAAGCAGGACCCGTACCAAAACTGACACAGGTGGGCGAGGCGAATAGCCTCAGGCGCTCGAGATAACGGTCGTGAAGGAACTAGGCAAATTGACCCCGTAAGTTAGCGATAAGGGGGCCCTAACGCGTTATGGCGAGGGCGCAGAGAAAAGGCTCTGGGAACTGTTTATCAAAAACACAGGACTGTGCTAACTCGCAAGAGGATGTATACAGTC
>CAZFSO010000066.1:0-12532 GCA_964522095.1 uncultured Phycisphaeraceae bacterium
AGACGACGCCGCTGACGGCACTGCGCCTGGCGGAGATCTGCGAGGAGATCGGCCTGCCGCCCGGGGTCGTCAACGTGGTGACGGGCGCGGGGGCGACGGGGGCGGCGATCGTCAACCACCCTGGGATCGACAAGATCGCCTTCACCGGCTCGACCGAGGTGGGCAAACGCATCGCCCGGGCGGTGGCGCCGACGCGCAAGCGACTGACCCTCGAACTGGGCGGCAAGAGCGCGAACATCGTGTTCGAGGACGCGAGCATCGACCAGGCGGTCGAGGGGATCGTCGAGGGGATCTACTTCAACCAGGGGCACGTGTGCTGCGCGGGCTCGCGCCTGTTCGTGCAGGAGTCGGTGCTGGACTCGGTGGTCGAGAAACTGCGGGCCCGCATGAGCACCCTGCGCGTGGGCGACCCCCTGGACAAGAACACCGACGTGGGCGCGATCAACTCCAAGGCGCAGTTGGCCACGATCGAGCGGTACCTGGAGCAGGGCGCCGCAGAGGGGGCCGAGCGGCACGACTGCGGCGCGGGCGACCTGCCCGGCAAGGGCTACTTCTGCCGGCCGTGCTTCTTCACGGGGGTGCAGCCGAGTCACACGATCGCGCGGGAGGAGGTCTTCGGGCCGGTGCTGGCGGTGATGAGTTTCCGCACGCCGGAGGAGGCGATCGGCCGGGCGAACAACACGCCCTACGGCCTGGCGGCGGGCGTGTGGACGGACAAGGGGTCCAAGATCTTCGACACCGCCCGGCGTCTGGACGCCGGCGTGGTGTGGCTGAACACCTACAACAAGTTCGATCCGACCAGCCCGTTCGGCGGGTTCAAGGAGTCGGGCTTCGGGCGTGAGGGCGGGCGGCACGGTCTGCTGGCCTACCTCGACTGACTTCAACGGGAGGGACGGATGTCCAACATCGAGCAGGAAACCGTCGCCGCGGCCGAGGCCGCGGGCGAGTTCACGGTGCGTGAGTTGACCGAGGCCGACAAGCCGTTCGTGCAGGGCGTGCTGCGTCGGTACTGGGCGTCGCTGGTGCAGGTCAGCAAGGGGCGGCGTCACCAGGCGGACGAGTTGCCCGGCTACCTGGCCATGCGCGACACCGAGATCGTCGGGCTGTTGACCTACGAGGTGCGGGGCGACGAGTGCGAGATCGTCACGCACAACTCGCTGGCCGGGCACGGGGGGATCGGCTCGTGCCTGCTGGCGGCGGTGCGGGCCAAGGCCCGGGAGACCGGGTGCAAGCGCCTGTGGCTGGTGACCACCAACGACAACACCGCGTCGCTGCGCTTCTACCAGCGGCGCGACTTCGACCTGGTGGCGGTGTACCGCAACGCGATGCGCGAGGCGCGCCGCATCAAGCCGGAGATCCCGGACATCGGGATGGACGGGATCCCGATCCGGCACGAGTTGGAGTTGGAGTATCGGTTGTAGGACAGGGACTAGGGACTAGGGACTAGAGACTGGGCACTAGGCAGTGGGCAATGGGCAATGGGCAATGGGTCGTGGGCGGTGGGCGTTTTGGGCGATGGGCAGGTGATTGATGGGTGAGCGGCTGGGGATTGTGAAGACGTACAAACTGTTCATCGGCGGGAAGTTCCCGCGCTCGGAGTCCGGGCGGACGACGCCGGTGACGGACGCGTCGAACGCGTTGGCGGCCCACGTGAGCCGCGCGTCGCGCAAGGACCTGCGCGACGCGGTCGAGGCGGCGGCCAAGGCCCAGGACGCCTGGGCGAACGCCACGGCCTACCTGCGCTCGCAGATCCTCTACCGCCTCGCCGAGATGATGGAGGGCAAGCGTGCGGAACTGGCGGCGGCGATCGGCCAGGGCGGCGCCGCCGAGACCGACGCCGCCATCGACCGGGTGGTCCACTTCGCCGGCTGGTGCGACAAGTTCTCCATGGTCGCCGGGGGCGCCAACCCGGTGGCGGGCCCGTACCACAACTTCACCGTGCCCGGGCCGGTGGGCGTGACGGGAATCGTCTGCCCGGACGGGCCCCCGCTGCTCGGCCTGGTGTCGCTGGTCGCGCCGGTCGTGGCGATGGGCAACGCGTGCGTGGTGCTGGCGAGCGGGACCAACCCCATCCCCGCGATGGTGCTGGCCGAGGCCCTGGCGACGAGCGACCTGCCTGCCGGCGTGGTCAACGTCCTGACCGGCGACCGTGACGAACTCTGTCCGCACTTCGCCAGCCACCGCGGCCTGATCGCGATCCACGCGGCCGGGCTGACCGCCGATCAGCGGGGCACGCTGCGCCTGGGCGCGGCCGAGAACCTCAAGCGCGTCACGGTCCGCGAGGGCGTGGAATTCTTCGACGACGCGTCGTGCGAGGGCCCGCGGTGGTGCGAGCCGTTCGTGGAGTTCAAGACGATCTGGCACCCCAGCGCGGTGTGATTGCCGGCAGGTCGGCGCCCGGTGCGGACCCGTTTGGTGGTGGCCCGGCTCGGCGAGCCGGGACGCCAGACTTGGCGGACTACACGGGGCCGGTCTTCTTCTGCAGGCCTTCGTCCATCACCATGCGGGGCTGGCCCTCCTGGGGCTGGGTGCGCCAGCAGATCTCCAGGCGGATGTTGAACAGCCGCGCGATGGCGTGGAGTTGGCGCTCGATCGAGTCGCGGGCCTGGGCGAAGTAGCGCGGGTCGTTCTTCTCGAACAGTTGGGCGGCCTGCACCTGGGCGGTGCGCATCAGTTCGCCCTGGCGCTCGGCGTTCATGTTGATCACGTCGAGCAGCCCCAGCACGCGCCCCTGCTGGATGTCGTAGGGCTCGACGTCCATCAGGCGCAGGGAGCCGGCGATGGGCGGCAGTTCGAGGCGGAAGCGGCCCTCGCCGAGGTCCTGCACGTCGCCCTCGCTCAGGGAGCCGAGTTCGACCGAGTACTGCTTCTCGAACTGGAAGATCATGGCGATCTTGGCCTGGCTGAGCAGGATGGGGGGCAGCCAGTTCCAGCCGCGGGTGGCGGTGGCGATCTCCTTGGCGTGGACCTCCAGCCCGACGAGGCGGCCGACGGCCCGGACCCGCTCGGTGAGCATGCGCAGTTCGATGCGGTCGACGCCCGAGCCGTGGCGGCCGCGCCGGACGGCCGACACCGCCCAGAGCGTCGCCCCCACGACGATCACCCCAAGCAGGACCAGCACCGCCACGGTCAGGAAGAGTTCGTTCACGGGGGATTGTTGGCCGGCGGGCGCGCCGGGTTTCCGGCGTCCGCTGTCAGGCCCGAGAACCGGGGTTCCGGGCCGCGTGGATCTCCTCCGGGCGTCCGTGCTCGTAGGCCCGGATGACCAGGTGCCCCCCCACCGACACCAGCCCGATGGCGACCAGGCCGCCGAAGCACAGGGCGATGATGCGGGCCGCCTCGGCGCCCGGGGACTCGCGCGGCACGCCGAGCGGGCCGGTGTGGCCGGTCGCGGCCAGCACGCCAACCAGGATCACCGGCGCAAAGAGCGCGGCGGCCTTGGCCAGGGCGCCCCAACTGCGCCGGTTGCGGGCGAAGATCGCCAGCGACGCGACGGTCGCGAGCAAGGCCGCCAGGCCCAGGCGCATCGCGAGGAAGGCCTTGAGGCGTCCGCCCACGCCGGCGTCGTCGCCGAAGTTGGCGCGGACTTCGAGGAAGGCGAACACGCCGCAGACGAGGACCGTGCCCGCCACGCAGGCGAGGGCGAGGCCCCAGCCCTGCCGGAAGCGCCCCAGGCCCGCGGCGACGCCGAACCCGGCCGCCGCGAGGACAAGCAGTTCGAAGACGGTGGAGAACCAGAGCACGGCGTCGCCCCGGAACAGCGTGACCCACAGGCCCGGGAGGGTCGACAGCGCCAGCACGACAGACAGGCCGAGCGTCGCCATGCGGGCCCACGCCGGGGGCGGGGGGGGCAGGGGAGGCAAGGGGGGCGGGAGCGTGCCGGGGGACCCCGCGTCCGGGTGGGTGTCGGGCTGTGGGTCCGCGGGTGCGTGGGTCATCGGGTGCTCTCTTCGTCGGATTGTTGGCCCGGGTTCACGCCGGGGCGTGGGCCGGGGCGAAAGCCGGCAGGCTGGGGCCGGGACGGCGGGCGGGTCGGCGATGCGGTCGGCGGCGCGTCCGGGCGAGATCCCCCAGTCGGCAAGGTCTGCGCGGGGGGCGCGGATCCGGCCGCAGCGGGGCGCGGATCGTGCCGATGTACCGGCGGGGGCCGGGTTTGCGTGCCGGCGGTTCGACCGGGCGCGGCCCGCGGACCGATACGGGCAGGGCGGGGCGTGTCCCCGGTGGAGGCGACGGCATGGGCGGGATCACCACGGGCGTGGGTCTGTTCAGCGGGATCAACACCGCGGAGTTGATCGAGCAGTTGATCGCGTCGCAGTCGCGCCCGAAGGTGCTGGCCCAGAACCGCCTGGTGCAACTCCAGTCGCAGCAGGCCGCCTTCATGGACA
Source organism: uncultured Phycisphaeraceae bacterium (assembly GCA_964522095.1). Lineage (GTDB taxonomy): Bacteria > Planctomycetota > Phycisphaerae > Phycisphaerales > UBA1924 > UBA6054. The sequence continues at coordinate 4,386 of CAZFSO010000066.1, forward strand.
TCAACGGGCGGATCAACGCCTTCAAGACGGCCGCCGCGGCCTTCCGGGTCAACAAGACCTTCGACGCCAAACTCGCGACGGTCAGCGACGAGTCGGTGCTGGCCGCGAGCGCCAACGGCACGGCGATCAACGGCAACTACAACTTCATCGTCGACCGGCTGGTGACCACGCAGCAGATGCTCTCGCGCGGGTTCGCGGACCGGACGGACTCGGCGATCGGCCTGCCGTCGATCTCCTTCGAGAGCCCGCAGGCCCGCCTGGACCGCGACACCGACCTGAACACCCTGAACAACGGGGCGGGCATCACCCGGGGCAGGATCGTCGTCAACGGGACCGAGGTGGACCTCTCCCGCGTGGCCACCGTGGGCGAACTGCTCGACGCGATCAACGGGGCGGAGACCGGCGCGACCGCCGGCGTCAGCGGCGGGGCGATCGTCCTGGACGGCGTGACGAGCCTGGCCGACAAGAACAGTTCGGGCGTGCTGGCGTCCATCGGGCTGTCGGCGCCCAGCGTCGACGGCCAGCGCTACACGGGCGCGACGGTGTATGGGCTGGGATCGAACACCGCGCTGACCGCCCTGAACGACGGGCGCGGCGTGACCGTGCGCGAGGCGACGGGCAGCGTGCACGACTTCACGATCACGATCGGCGGCGCCCCGGCGGTCGCGGTCCGCATCGGCCAGATCGAGCGGGCCACCGAGGATGAAGGCTTCGAGGTCGTCGCCGGCGCCGCGTCGACCGTCGGGCAGGTCGTCGAGCGGATCAACACCGCCTTGGCCGACGCCGGGCACACCGGGGTGACGGCGTCGATCGACACGGCCTCGGGCTCGATCGTCTTTGCGAACAGCACCGGCGAGGACATCGTCATCGCCAACGCCATCGTGGCCGGCAACGAGGCGACGACGACGGCGAACGACCTGGGCATCGCCGGGGTGCACGCCGCGGGGGGGTTCTCGGGCTCGCGGATCCTGGCTGGTATGAACACGACGCTGGTGTCCAGCCTCAACGGCGGTCGCGGGCTGGCGGGGACGGACGGGGTCGTCTCGTTCACCGCCGGGGACGGGTCCTCGTTCTCGGTGGACGTCTCGGGCGCGACGACGGTGGCCGAGATGGTCGACCTGATCAACAACCACGCCGACAACGCGGGCCGGGTGGTGGTGTCGCTCAGCGACGTCGGCTCGGGCCTGAAGGCCGTGGACGCCACCGGCGGGCCGGGCGACCTGGTGATCGCTGGCACGGCCGGGGCGGACGCGGCGGCGGCGCTGGGCCTGGCGGGGACCCACGCGGGGGGCTCGGCGTCCGGGTCGAACCTGCAACTGGCCTACATCGGTGCGGCGACGCGCCTGAGCACCCTGCACAACGGGGCCGGCATCGGCACGGGCAAGTTCGAGATCGTCGACTCGCGCGGCAACATCGCCGTGATCGACGTGGGGGCCAACGACAAGACCATCGGCGACGTGATCCGCGCGATCAACGGCGCCGGGCTGGACGTGCGGGCCCGGATCAACGACAACGGCGACGGCATCACCATCGAGGAGACCGGCGAGCCGGGCGCACTCAAGATCCGCATCACCGACAAGGACGGGTCGGTCGCCAAGAAACTGGGCGTCGCCGGCGAGGCGAGCGGCACCGGAGAGAACAACCACCTCCGCGGGTCGTTCGAGCACACCATCGAGTTCGAGCCCACAGCGACCCTGACCGACATCGTCCGGGAGATCAACGCGGCCGGCGCCGGGGTGCGGGCGACGATCATCAACGACGGCAGTTCGGCCAACCCGTTCCGCATCAGCCTGGTGTCCGAGCACTCGGGCGCGTCGGGGCGGTTCCTGGTCGACACCGGCGGGTTCGACCTGGGCCTGAACCGGATCGAGCGTGGCGACGACGCGCGGGTGTTCTACGGGGCGTCGGACCCCGCCAAGGGCGTGCTGGTCACCAGTTCGACCAACAGCATCGACACCCTGATCGACGGGGTGTCGATCAGCCTCAAGGCGGTGTCGCAGAACCCGGTGTCGCTGACGGTCGCGACGAACACCGAGGAGATCGAGACGAAGATCACCGCGTTCGTCGACGCGTTCAACTCGATCATCGGCCGGATCGACCACCAGACGCGGTACAACGACGAGACCAAGGAGCGCGGGCCGCTGCTCGGCGACGGCACGGTCCTGACGCTGCGCAACAAACTTTACGCTGGCCTGCGCGGGACGAACAACGGGTTCTCCGAGGCGTTCAACCGGCTCGACCAGGTCGGCCTGGTGGTGGGCGCGGGTGGGGACCTGACCTTCGACAGCGAGAAGTTCCGGGCCGCCTACGCCCAGGACCCCGAGGCGGTCGAGGCGCTGTTCACCCGGCGCGACGTGACGGAGGTGACCAACGAGCCGGACGAGAACGGCGTGACGATCGTCAACCCCGACGCGCCCGTGGCGTTCGACGCCCTGGGGGTGATCGGCCAGCTCGAGCAACTCGCCGATTCCTACGTGTCGAGCATCAACGGCATCATGCAGAACCGCAACTCCGCCCTGGACCGGCAGATCTCGATGCAGCAGTCCAGGATCGAGTCGATCCAGAAGAACCTGGACAACAAGCGGGAGATCCTCCAGCGCCAGTTCCTGGCGATGGAGCAGGCCATCGCGTCGTTCCAGAGCCAGGGCGGGGCGCTCTCCCAGATCTCGCTGATCGGCTGATGACAGCCTCAAGGCGCCCCCCGCCGGGGCCGATAGTTCTGCCGATGAGCCCCACCGACACCACCACCGCCTACCTCCGTTCCAAGGTCATGAGCGCCTCGCCCGAGGAGTTGCGCCTCATGCTCCTCGACGGGGCCCTCCGGTTCGCCCACCAGGCCCGCCACGGGCTGGAGACGCGCAACCCCGAGATGACCTACACGGGGTTCACCCAGTGCCGGGCGATCGTCGCGGAGTTGATCAACACGGTCAACGACGCCGCCGCTCCGGAACTGGCGGCCCAGGTCAAGAGCCTCTACACCTTCTTCTTCACCGAGTTGATCCAGGCCAGCCTGGAACGCGACGCGGCCCGCGTGGGCAAGGTCATCGAACTGCTCGAGTACGAGCGCGAGACCTGGACGATGCTGATGGACCGCCTGGCCGAGGAGCGGGGCGCGGGCGTCGCGGCCGGCGCCGAGCAGCCCGGGTCGATCAGCCTGCGGGCCTGACGCGCCTCAGCGCCGCGCCGAGAGGCCGGCGACGAGGTGCTCGAAGACGAGTTTCATGCTGACGTTGGCGTCGAGGTTGCGCTGGGCCGCCCCCACCGCCTCGACCGCGCGCAGCGACCACGATGCCCGGCGCGGATCGGCAAGCCCGGACCGGGCCCGGTCTCCGACCAGGCCGAGCATGCGCCGGGCCCCGAGCCTGTTGGCGGCCTCCTTGGAGCGGTTCTCGCCCTTGGGCTCGCCCTCCTTGACCCAAGCCTTGGCCCAGTCGTCGATCAGGGATGCCATCATCGCGCCCAGGCCGAGGGGGTGGCGGCCCTGTTGGGCCTCGTCGAGCAGGGGCGTGATGGCCCGGTGCCAGGCGTACATGCCCGACTCGTGCATCGCGAGCAGGCGCCCCGGCGAGCCGTCGGCGGCACGCAGCAGCCAGTCCCGCTCCTCGCCCGTCGCCTCGACCCCGCTGCCCGCCAGCCAGACGCGCATGGCCTCGTCGTCGAGGGGCAGGAAGCCGACACGCTGGCAGCGGCTGCGGATGGTCGGCAGCAGCCGGTCCTCGCTGGAGGTGACCAGGATGATCACGTTGCCCGGGGCGGGCTCCTCGAGCGTCTTGAGGATCGCGTTCTGCGTGGTCGCGTTGCCGGCGTGGCGGTCCATCAGTTCCGCCTCGTCCACGATGAACACCTTGCCGGCCATCGAGCCGGTCCGCATCACCGGGGCCAGTGCCGCCGGGCGGATCAGGTGCTCCTCGACCACGTCCTTGGCGATGGTTGTCAGTTTCGAGCCCCGCACGCTCGAATCCGACGAGAACCGGGCCAGTTCCTTGACGATCACGTGCAGGTCCGGGTGGGTGCCGGAGGCGAGCAGCGTCTGCGTGGGCGAGTCGGGGTCCGCCTCGTAGCGGTCCGACGCGTCGCGGGCGGTGGTCGGGTCGAGCAGCAGGGCCGCCCAAGCCAGGGCGGTGGTGAACTTCCCGACGCCCTCGGGGCCGTGGAAGATCCAGGCGTGGTGCAGACGCCCGGAGGCCATGGCCTCCTCCAGGCGGGCCACCGCCCGTTGCTGGCCGATCACGGCGGACAGCGGCACTGGGGCCGGGACCTCCAGCACCGCGCGTTCGTCCGGCCCGGCGATCACCTTGGCTCGGGGGGCTTTCCTGGATCCGGCTTTTCGGGTCGCCTTCTTGGCCATCGCGGGAGGGTATCCCGGCGCACGCGGGCGGTGCTGGGCCCGGCGTCGGTCACGACCGCCGGGATCGCACCCCCGATTTTGAGCCGGGCGAGGTCCCCATGTTCTGGTATCATCGCGCCGCCAGTCGTTTCCATGGCCGCCACGCGCGGCGGGGGCCTCGATGACGGTGTATCTCGCGACAATCCACAAGCACGGTTCCGTGGCGCCGGACGGGCTCCCCCCGGACCTGGCGGACTTCCTTCCGCTTGAGCCGCAGACGACGGAGCAACGCCGGGTCGGGGCGTGCGGGTTGCTCGCGTTCCGCTGGGGTGCCGCCCTGGACCGGGCGATCCTGGATGCCCCCGAGGGGGCGGCGTTGCTGGTGGGCAACCCGGTGTTCCCCGCTGGCGAGGGACCCGCGTCGGTCTTCACGGACGACCTGGCGGCGCTGAACGCCCGGCTGCGGGGCGGCTACTCGGGCGTGGTGGTGCGCCCGGACCGGGTGGACGCGTTCGCCTCACTGTCGGCGGACTTCCCGCTGTTCGTGCGCGAGACAGACGAACTCGTCTGCGTGAGCAACCGGTTCGCGCTGCTGCTGGCGGTCGGGCCGGAGCCCGAACTCGACCACGCCGCCCTCGCGTCGATCGTGTCGAACGGCTACGTGTACGGCCCGCGCACGACGCACCGCGGCATCGTGCGGGTCGGGCCGGGCGAGGTGGTGCGGGCGACGGCGCACGGGTTCAGGATTGAGAAGCCGTCGCTGCACGGGCTGTTCGCGCCGGTGGACCCGCGGGGGGCGCTGCCGCTGATCCGCGCGGGGATCGAGAGCGCCCGGGCGGAGTTGGCCAGCGTGGACGTCGCGGACGGGGCGACGCTGCCGTTGTCCGGCGGGAAGGACAGCCGGGCGATCGCGGGGATGCTGCACGCGGCGGGGACGCTGGGGCGCTGCGCGGCGTACACCAACGGGCACCTGTACGCGCCGGACGTGATGGCGGCGACGGGGGTCGCGAAGGCGCTGGGCGTCGCCCACGAGGTGCGCCGCCCGCCGGCGATCACCTCCGGCATCGATGTGATCGCGCGGATCAGCGCGACGCTGCTGGCCCTGCAGGGGCAGGTCTCGCTGTTCGACCACGTCGGCACCGGGCGCTTCCGGGGCGTCAGCATCGGCGGGCACCAGATCGGCCTGCGGGACAGTTATTTCCAGGGTGAACGCCTGCGCAGCGGCACGGCGGACGACGTCGCCGAGCGGCTGGCGCGCGAGGTGCACCTGGACGGGCACGGCCTGCTGTCGCCGGGGGCCCGCGAGGCGATCCGCCTGAACCTGGTCGCGGTCTGCGACGACCTGCTGGGCCGGGGCGTGCCCGTGGAGAAGGCGCCGACCGCGTTCATGTGGGCGGTGCGCCTGTTCGGGTGGCTGACCGTCGTCAACGGGGCGGCCAACGTGGCCGGGAGCACCGTCAACCCGCTGCTGAACATCGACCTGATGCGTGCGGCCTTCGCGCTGCCCGACGAGGTCGTGTCGGCCGAGGTGGTCCACTTCATCATGATGCGCGAGACCGCGCCGGGGCTGGCCGACCTGCCGTTCGCGCAGCAACGCTGGAGCCCCGCGCTGGGGGCGGCCCTCAAGCGCCTGCGATGGAAAGGGGCGGCGCCACAACACCCGGCGGAGTACCGCACCAGCCTGCACCTGCCCACCGCGGCCAACCCGTACCTGCCCAACGTCAAGGTCGCGGCGTACAAGGTGCTCAGCCGGTTCACCCTCGCGGAGATCGACGGTCTCGATGCGCCGTGGCTGGACGCCGAGAGCGTGAAGATCGTCTGCCGCCCCGACGCGCCGCAGACGCTGTCGCGGGGGATCAGCCAGTCGGGGGTGTTCACGGGGGTGCTGTGGGCCAGGTACGGGCGGGACCTGGTGCGGCGGTCGGCGCAGGAGCGGATCACGGCGGACCTGTCGGCCTTCGTGTCGCCCGACGACACGCCGGACGCGCCGACGCACGCCGAGCAACTGCGCCTGCTGACGCGCTCGCTGGAAGACCACGAGGCGGCGCTGGCGAAGTTCCTCGCCTCGGAACGCGACGCCCGGCAGGCCGAGCCCGAGCGCCCGCCCGGCCCGAAGAAGCAGTTGCGGCACGTCGACATCGTCAACCGCTCGGCCGAGCCGGTGGACGTCTGGTTCGACTACGGCCTGGGGCGTCAGTCCGGGAAGATCACCGTCGACGCCGGGGAAACCTGCTCGTACGGGCTTTACGACACGGGCGCGTTCAAACTGCGGGCCCGGTCGGCGTCGCTGGACGAGACCCACCGGATCGCGGTCCGGGCGGACCGGTCGACCTACACGGTGCGGGTCGGGGCCGGTTGCGCCGCGATGGCGACGGGGCGCTGAACGCCGTCGTGAACGGGGCGCACGGGCCGGTCAGCGCCGACGCCGGGCGGCGAACAGCAGGCCCAGGCCGAGCACGCCGACGCCGGACGGCGCGGGGACGACCGAGTTGATCCAGGGCATGTAGTCCCACACGGCGGTCGAGCCGCTGTAGTCGCCGTACACGCCGTAGGGGTCGCCGGCGGAGGCGATGAACGAGTGGACGCCGATGAGTTCCCAGCCGCCGTCGACGATCGCCATGACGGCGCCGCCGGAATCGCCGAACATGATCATGGATTCCATCGAGGTGGCGCCGGTCGCGCCGGGCGCGTCGAAGTCGAAGGTGAGGATGTCGGGGGCGAAGGAGTTGTGCAGGGGCTCGACGACGTTGGTGCCCGCGCGGCGGAGGACGTCGTAGTTGCCGTTCCAGCCGTTGACGCCGTCGCCGGCCCCGCCGTAGCCGACCAGGGCGGCCAGCGAGCCCGGCGCGGTCGCCCCGCTGGCCAGGGCGGCGGGGGTGTAGCCGGTGACGGGGCGGTCGAGTTCGATCAGGGCCATGTCGGCGGCGCCCTCGAAGCCGATGCCGTTGCCCCAGCCGGGGTGCAGGTGCACGCTCTGGGCGAGGTAGCGCTCGGTGCCGCCGCCGAAATCGAAGGAGTAGGACGCGGCCCCGTCGACCACGTGGGCGGCGGTGAGCACCCAGCGGTCGCCGATGAGGGTGCCGGTGCCGTTCCAGTACGTCGAGCCGCCGGAGTCGTAGAGGACGCGGCCCACGGCATCGAACTGTGACTCGGCGCCGAAGTCCAGGTAGGCCTGGTCGGGCACGTCGTGGCGACGGATGATGGCCTCGGCGGGCGTGACGAGGGCGGACACGGACGCGCCGGCCAGAACGGCGAGGGGCAGGACGGTTCGCATGCGGGGTCTCCGGGTGCTGCGTCCAAGGTGCCACAACACGCGGCGTCCGGCCAGCCAATGCGCGGTTTCGGGCCCGAGAATCCGGCCAAAGGCCGACGCGGGTGCGGGATAGGATCCGTCCCGGGTCGCCCGCACGACGCCGCGAGCCGTTGCCACCTCCCGCTCCGCCAGGCCAGGAACCGACTTCATGCCGGACAGCCAGACCGCCTCCGACCGCCCCCGCACGCCCGCCGCGCCGTTCTCGGCGTCGGAGGTGCGGGCCTCGTTCATCCGCTTCTTCGAGGAGCGCGGGCACCGCTTCGTGCCGTCCTCGACGACCTGCCCGATGAACGACCCGTCGCTGCGGGACACCTTCGCCAACGCCGGCATGAACCAGTTCAAGCCAATCTTCCAGGGCACGCTGCCCCCCGGCTCGCCCCTGGCGGGCCTGAAGCGGGCGGTCAACAGCCAGAAGTGCATCCGCGCCGGCGGCAAGCACAACGACCTCGACGACGTGGGTCGCGACACCTACCACCACACCTTCTTCGAGATGCTGGGCAACTGGTC
>CAZFSO010000067.1:0-12176 GCA_964522095.1 uncultured Phycisphaeraceae bacterium
GGCGTACGCGCCGAACCAGGCCCGCGGCAGGAATGCGTCCGGCGACGACCCCCGCCCCGCCTCCAACGCCCAATGGTGGAAGTCGCCGGGCCGCTCGGGGTCGATGCTCAGCCGACCGGCCGGCACATTCAGCAGCAGGTGCGGACCCACTTCGGCGTACGCCACGCCTCGGCCGGGCTGCCCGTTCGGGTCGAACAGGACGATGCGGGTCGGAACGCTGGTCCGCAGTGCCAGGTGGGTCGCCGCCGCCGCCCCGCTGAACCCGCCGCCGACGACCAGCACGCACCGCCCGGCACGCACCGTGGACGCCCCGGCGATCACGCCCGGCCCCAGGCACGCCCGGACGCCCGACCGTCCCCCGCGGGCCCGCGCCCACCGGCCGGTTCCCCGGCCCGCCCCACTCGAATATGGATTCCGCTCATGCCGACCCAACAGACAATCGGCGTGCCACCCCTCGTGCCCGATAAGAACCCCGCTATGGTGGGCCCTGATGCGACGGACGGGCATGCCGCTTTAATTCACGGTTTTTTGCCGTTGTCCGCCGTAGTGATCCGTGATATACCACAGCATGACCACCGCCCTGCAACTCGACCTCTGGCGAGCCGCCTGTCGCCACGTCGACCTGGCCGAGGGGATCGCCGACCTGGCCGCCGCCCTCCGCCGGGCCGTGCCCGTGACGGACATGCGCATCTTCTCGATCGAGTCCGGCCGTTGCGTCCTGGCCGCGACCGACCCGGCCGTGCCCCACCCGGCTTCCCTCTCCCCCGTCGACACCGAGCCCCTGACCCGGTTCGCCGAGGCGGGCTCGCTGCGATTGATCGAACCCGACCCGGAGGTCGCCGGCCCGCTGGCACCGCTGCTCGGCCTGCTCGGACCCGGGCGTCATCTCTGCGGCGGGCTGCGTCAGGACGGACAACCCGAGGGCGTTGTCGCCTGGACCATCCGCGACCCCGCCTGGTTGCCGAACGACGTGTCACTGGCTCCGTTCGCCGCAGCGCTCGAACCGATCCGCGCGACCCTCGAAACCTCGCGACGCTTCCACGAACTCGAAGCCCTGCGGCGTTCGGCCGAGGCCGACCGGGCGGGGGCCCTGCGCCGCCTGGGGCGCGACACACTGACCGAGCCGGTCATCGGCGAGGGGGCCGGCCTCGCGACGGTCATGGACCGCGTCGGGATGATCGCCGCGTCTGACGTGCCCGTTCTCATCCTCGGCGAGACCGGCTCGGGCAAGGAGGTCGTCGCGCGGACGATCCACGAGCGCTCGGCGCGGGCCGGCGGGCCGTTCGTGCGGGTCAACTGCGGCGCGATCCCACCGGAACTGATCGACGCGCACCTCTTCGGCCATGAGAAGGGGGCCTTCACCGGCGCGACGGAACGGCGCCTCGGCTGGTTCGAGCGCGCCGACACCGGCACGCTCCTGCTCGACGAGATCGGCGAACTCCCGCCGGCGGCCCAGGTGCGTCTGCTGCGCGTGCTGCAGGAAGGCGTGCTCGAACGCGTGGGCGGGCAGTCGCCGGTCCGCGTTGACTGCCGCATCGTGGCAGCCACCCATCGCGATCTGGCCGAGATGGTCCGCCAGCGGACCTTCCGCGAGGACCTGTGGTACCGCCTGGCAGTCTTCCCGATCTTCGTCCCACCGCTCCGCGACCGCCCGGACGACCTGCGCCCCTTGGCCGAGCACTTTGCGCACCGCGCCGCGGTGCGTTTCGGCCTGCCCGAGTTCGAGATCACGCCGACCGACCTGGCCCGCCTGAGCGCGTACGACTGGCCGGGCAACATCCGCGAACTCGCCGCGGTCATCGACCGGGCGGCGCTGCTCGGGCGGGGCCACTCGCTGGCGCTGGAAGCCGCCCTGGGCGACCCGCGGCCGCGGGCCCCCTCGGTCCCCCCGGGCGGCGCCGGCCGAGCGGACGCCACCTTGGAGGCCGCCGTCCGCGGCGCGATCGAGGCGGCCCTGCACGCCGCCCACGGGCGCGTCGAAGGCCCCGGCGGCGCCGCCGAACGCCTGGGCGTCAACCCCAACACCCTGCGGTCGAAGATGCGGAAACTGGGCATCCGGCGGTCGGTGTTCCGGCGGAACTGAGAGCCAGGAGGACGACGCACGCAATCTTGCCCCCGGAGGGGGCGGGATGCGGGCATCGCACGGGACTCATGCCCGCGCCACACGGACGCGAAAAAGCCAGCCGGGCGGCTGGCTTTCCGTCGTGCTCGCTCTTGCAAGTGGGCCTGGACAGACTCGAACTGTCGACCTCACCCTTATCAGGGGTGCGCTCTAACCAACTGAGCTACAGGCCCGTCGGGCGTGGCGCCCTCGGGCGGGCAGTATAGACCCCGGCCGGACGGGCGTCATCAAGCACGGGCGTGGGCATTTGCGGGCACGCCGGGGGTGCGGGGCAGGGTCAGGAGGAACTCGGCGCCGTGGCCGCGACGCCGGGTCATGCGGAGGTCGCCCCCCATCTCACGGGCCAGGCCGCGGGAGAGGGCCAGGCCCAGGCCCAGGCCCGGGCGGCTGCCCTCGGCGGCCCCGGGGCCGCGCTGGAACTCGCCGAACACCCGCTCGCGCTCGCGACGGGGCACGCCCCGGCCGTGGTCGGCCACCAGCATTTCCAGGTTCCGGTCGGTGGCCGAGACGTCCAGGTGGATGCGCGTGTCCGCCTCGTCGCCGTCGAGTTCCTCCGGCGTCAGGGCGTACTTGCAGGCGTTCTCGACCAGGTTCATCAGGATCCGCTCGACCGACCGCGGGTCGCAGGTGACGGTCGGGCCGGGGTCGTCGGCGCCGAATGGGGCCGAGACGATCAGGTCCATGCCGGACTGCTCGGCCCGCCGGCTGAGCGCCGGACGCACCCGGGCGAGCAGTTCGGACGCCGTCACCGGACGCTCGCCGGGCGGACGCCCCGCGCCGGGGCGACGCCGGGTCAGGCGGGCGTACTCGAGCACGTTCTCGACGATCTCGCCCAGGCGGACCGACTCGCGCTCCAGCGTGCCGAGGTACTCGGCGCGGGCCTCCTCGCTGACCATGCCGCCGGCGAGCATCTGGGCGTAGAGCCGGAAGGTTGTCAGCGGCGTGCGCAGTTCGTGCGTCACCGCCCCCACGAAACGCGCCCGCCGGTCCGAGAGGCGCAGCGTCGCCCGGAGCACAAGCCCGACCGCGCCCAGCGCCCCCACCGCCGCCACCCAGGTGATGACCAGCGCCCACAGCGCGGGCGTCATACGGGGCCCGGCGGGCACGGCCAGGTCGCCAGGCACGAGCAGGGCGGGGATCGTCGCCAGGGGGAAGCCCCGGCCGTCCCGTTCGATCCGGGCGGCGGCCTCGCCGTGGCTGGGCACCACCACGCACTCGGGCGCCAGGTCGGCCAGCGAGGCCTCCAGCGCGGCCCGCAGCGCGGGCCAGTCGAGCCTGACGCCCTCGGTCCGCGGCCCCTCCGGCGACGCCACGGTGCGGACCAGCACGAGGTCGATCCGGTCCGGCGCGGACGCCACCCAGCGCGGTTCGAGCCGCACGGGCGCGACGGCGGGCGCCGCGGTGAACGCCCCGGTCGCCATCCGCGCGGCCGGGGCGGCCTCGGCCGGCGGGGCCGCGTCGCCCGTCGCCACCCGCTCGGGCCCCCGCGCCAGGTCCGCGACCTGCCTCCGGGCCTGGAAATCCAGCAGCGCGTGCGGCTCCATGACGCTTTCGAGTGCGGCCCCCGGCGGGGCCGCCTCCATCGCCGCGGCGGCCTTCGTGGCCCCGGACCCCGCCGCGAGGCGCCCGGCGACGTCCATGCTGCGTTCGTCGCTGGCGTCGATGTTGTGCTGGGCGTCGACGCTGAAAAACCCCTCGACGAAGGGCGTGGACGCGAACGGTTCGCTCCGCGCCCAGGCGTCCGGCGCGCGCGTCCGTGCCGCCTCGGCCGCGATGATCGGCGCCAGTTGCGAGTCCAGGCGCCACAGGGCCAGGCGCAGCACCTCCTGGCGGTGGGCCTGGGCGCGGCTGGCCTCGTTGCGGGCCTCCAGCCGGACCACCGCCACGCTGGCCAGCGCCAGCGCGCCCAGCACGACGGCCGCCCCGGCCCAGAACCCCCACCACAGCAGCCCCCGCCGCGCGTTCACGCGTCGCCCCCGGGCACCGCCCCGGCGACGAGCATGTAGCCCCGGCCCCGCACCGTCTGGATGACCTGCGGGCTGGCGGGGTCGTCGTCGAGGGTCTCGCGGATGCGGGCGACGGTCATGTCGACGGTGCGGGTGTGCGTGCCGCGGGGGTCGAGCCCCCAGACCCGTTGGAGGAGTTCGTCGCGCGACACGGCCCGTCCGGCGTGCGCCGCCAGGTAGCCGATGACCTCGGCCTCTCGCTCGGTCAGCGTGCGCCGTGCGCCGCTGGGCAGCACCGCCTCTCGCCGGTCGAAATCGATGGTGCGGCCAGCGATGGTGACGGGCGCCAGGCCCGACGGACGCGACGGCGAGCGCCGCAGGACCGCCTCGATCCGCGCCAGCAGTTCCTCGATGCCGAAGGGTTTGACCACGTAGTCGTCGGCCCCCAGGCGCAGGCCGCGCACGCGGTCCTCCTCCTCGCCCCGGGCGGTCAGGAAGATGACCGGCTGGGCCGGGCGGGTGCGGCGCAGTTCGGTGAGCACTTCCGTGCCGTCCATGCCGGGCATCATGATGTCCAGCAGCACCAGGTCGGCGTCGACGGACAGGGCCAGGTCCAGACCCCTCCGGCCGTCCGCGGCCTCGTGCACGCGGTAGCCGTTGTAGCGCAGCATGTCGACCACGCCGCGCCGGATGGCGTCGTCGTCTTCAACCACGAGGATCACGCCGAGTGACATGGAGGCTCCGAGGGAGGAATGGGAGCATGGAGTTGGTGGAACAGGCGTCTTGCCCGTGTCGGAGCGGGAGCACTGGCGGGGACGCCCCTGCCACCAATGGAGAAGGGTGGCACAGGCGGGGACGCCTGTGCCACCGGGGATCAAATCACCAGGAGTACCGCACCGTGTAGGTGATCGTGCGCTCCTCGTCGGGCTGGACGGTGACGGGCACGTGGACCGTCCGTGCGTCGAGCATCTCGTGCTTGTCGCTGATGGTCTGGACCTCGGCGTTGACCCAACGGTACAGGCGTTCCTGCACGATCACCTCGACCGGCTCGTCCTTGCGGTTGCGGAGTTTCACCTCGATGGTCTCGGTGATCCAGTCGCGCCCGCGCTCGAACGCCACCTGGCGGCGCTCGCCGACCACGTCGAAGGCGTTGCCGAGTTTGATGCGGACCTCCTCGCCGCGGGGGGTGTGGTCGATGACGTCCTCGCCGATGAACTCCTGCGAGCCGTCGGCGTCGTCGGTCTGGTTGACCCGCACCCGCCCGGAGGGCAGGGGGATGCCCAGGCCGTGCGCCTCGTCGTTGTCGAACTCCAGGTACACGGCGACCTTGGCGTTGGACTGCACGCCGTAGCCCTGGTCCATCATGGGCTGGGCGCCGTTCCAGTACGCCCCGGCGGTGCCGTCGTACATCAGGACCTTCCGGGCGGGGATCTCGCGGGCGGTCTCGAACAGTTCGATCTGCTTGGTGGAGCGGTCGGGGATCGTCACCGGGCGGCCGAGGGTGTAGAGGTGGTACTCGAAGAACGCCTTCTCCTCGAAGCCCGCCCCGGCGTCGGTCATCATGGCGATTTCCCCCCTCGCGTACATCCTGTGGGGCTGGGGCGGCTCGACGCGGTGCACGTCGCCGGCGACCAGTTTCAGCGTCGCGTCCTCGTACGACCCGCCGGACTGGTTGAGGATCGACACCCACGCCCCCACGTCCAGCGTGCCGCTGTTCTCGTCGTCGCCCGGCTCGAACAGCAGGTTGTAGTCGGCCCACCAGGTGATGCCCGAGGTCTGGTAGGTCACGCGGGTGTTCTGCTCGCCCGCGCCGTCGGCGTCGAGTTTCCACAGCAGGGTGGGCCGGGTGATCAGGCCCTCGGCCAGCGAGGGGAAGACCACGCCGTTGTAGCCCTCCTGGAACTGGATGCGCCCGTCCTGCCCGCGCAGCAGCATGCCGCCGCCGGCGACGGACATCAGCGTCATCTCCTGGCCCTGGAAGATGATCGTCTTGTCGATGTAGCGCTCGAGCATCTTGTCCATGCTCAGGAGGTCGAAGCGGTAGTCCTGCTCAAGCACCCGCGTGCCGTCCGGGTCGTCGAGCGACTCGAAGCGCACGGTGGTCGGGTCGAGCAGGGCGGCCACGTCCTGGAACGACACGGTCGACACGCCGCGCTCGACCGCGACCGTCCGGTCCTGGCGGACCATGGCGTAGCCGGGCACCTGGCTCCACGGGTGACGCGCCGTCGACTGTCCGGGGGTGGGCCGGTACAACTCGGGCGGCACCGCGCCCGGCGTGGCGGTCGAGTAGATCGTCAGGGCCGTGCCGTCCGCGAGCGCCGCCGGAACGGCCCCGCCGAGCGCAGCCGCGAGCGCGAGTGCCGTGGTCATCGAAGTCCTCATGCGATCCTCCTTGCGGGGGCATCGCCCCCGTTGCAGTATTGTGCCCCGCCCTGGGGCACGGGCCGAGCCGCCCCGCGCCCGCCTGTCCAGAGATACCGATCCGCCCCGCCCGCGGCCGTCACGGCGTCGTCACGAGCGCGTCACGGGTCTGTCACGCCCCCTCAACCCCACCCCCGCGGCCCACCCCGCCGACGGATCCGCCCCATTCGCCACCGGGCGGGGCCCGCGGATTGACCAGTGCCGGGCATCCGCCTTTAGTTGAGACTCAGTCGCAGCAAGGAGCCGAACATGACCGCCGCACCCGCCGCCGCCCGCCCCCTGACCACGCGGCTCAAGGACGACAACTGGAAACTGCACCAGATCGCCGAGCGGGCCGAGGCCCCGGCGGCTCTCATCAAGGGCAGAATGCCCCGGGACGGCTACGTCACCCACCTGACGCAGCAGTGGTTCATGGCCCGGGCGCTCGACGCGGCCATGCGTCCGCACCTGGAGGCCCGGCCCGACCTGGCCGCCTTCATCCTGGCCGAGCAGTTCCTGGCGCCCTACCTGGAAGAGGACCTGACCTTTTTCGGCGTCTGCCCGGCGCACGCCCGCCCGACGCCCGGCACCACGCGCTTCGTCGACGAGGTCGAGGCGCACGCCGACGACGCGATGCACCTGCTCGGCCTGCACTACGTCCGCCTGGGGGCGTGCAACGGCAACCGGTTCGTCGCCAAGGCCGTGCGCAAGGCGTACGACCTGCCCGCGGACGGCTCCGGCGTCCGCTTCCTCGACCCCTTCGGCGAGTCCCAGCGCGAGAAGTGGTACGCCTTCAAGGGCGCCCTCGACGCCCTGCCCCTGACCGAGGACGAGGCCGATCGCGTCTTCCTCGGCACCGAGGCGGCCTACCTGCACGCGGTCTGCCACGGGCTGGACCGCCACCACACGAAGGCCGAACTGCTGACGGCCCACGAGGCCACGCTGGACAAGCAGGCCTTCGAGCGCGGCCACTCGGTCCACGTGCCGGCCAGCGCGGGCTGAGGCGTCATCCGGCCGCCGCGCGCCGTTCCTCGTCCTCTTTCGTGAACTCGTCGAGCCCTCGGGCGCGGGCCTCCGCCAGGCGGGCCTGCACCTCGGCCTCGTCACGCAGCGCGCCCTCGCTGTGCGCGACGACCGCGGCGGTCATGCAGTCGCCGGTCACGTTGCAGGTCGTGCGGCACATGTCCAGGATGCGGTCCACGCCGAGGATCACCGCGATGCCGTCGAGCGGGATGCTCACCGCGTCGAGCACGATGACCAGCATCACGATGCCCACGCCCGGCACCGCGGCCGTGCCGATCGAGGCCAGCGTGGCGGTCAGCACGATCTGCAACTGGTCGCCCAACGTCAGGTCCATGCCGTACAACTGGGCGATGAACACGGCCGCGACGCCCTGGTACAGCGCGGTGCCGTCCATGTTGATCGTCGCCCCGATCGGCAGGACGAACGAGCCGATCTCCTCGCGCACGCCCAGTCGCTCGTCGCAGCACTCCATCGTGACCGGCAGCGTCGCCCCGGAACTCGACGAACTGAACGCGAGCAACTGCGCGGGCGAGATCGCCCGGAAGAACCGCCGGTAGCCCACCGGCGTGAACGTCCGCAGGATCGCCGGGTACACGCCGAACACCATGAACGCCAGGCCGGCGACCACCACCCCCGAGTACGCCAGCAGGCTGAGCAGCAGGCCCACACCCAGGTCGCTGACCACCACCACGATCAGCGCGAACACCGCGTACGGCGCGATCAGCAGGATGATCTCGATGATCTTGATCACCACGTCCGTCATCGCGTCGAAGAATGCGATCAGCACCTGGGACTTCTCCCGCGGCAGCATCGTGATGCCGATCCCCACCAGCAGCGCGGTCGTGACCACCTGCAGCGTGTTGCCCTCGGCCATCGCACGGAACGGGTTGCTCGGCACGATGTCCAGGATCACGTCCCAGGTGGTCCGCGCCCGCTCGGCGTCGGCGCGGGCGATCCGCTCCGACGCGCTCGACGCGTTGTCGGCCAGCAGCGCGTCCCGCTGCGCCTGGCTGATCCCCCGGCCCGGCCCGAAGACGTTGGCCAACCCCAGACCGATGGTGATGGCCAGCGCGGTGGTCGTCAGGTAGATCCCGATGGTCTTGCCGCCGATGCGCCCCAGCCGCGTCGTGTCGTTCAGGCTCGACACCCCCACCACCAGCGAGAACAGCACGATCGGCACCGCGATGAAGGTCAGCCCGCGCAGGAACAACTGCCCAGCGAACTCCGTGCCCAGGCGTGCGTGCCGGGCGGCCTCGGCGAGCGCCGTCGCCCCCTCGTTGGCCCCGCCCTCCCCGGTCGAGAGCCGGTAGGACGCCTGCGAACCCAGGAAGTCGCCCGGGTCCCGCACGCCCATCGCCGCCCAGGTCGAGCCCGTCCACATCCAGTTGACCAGCAGCCCCACCGCCACGCCGGCAAGCAGGCCCGCGACGATCTTCCAGTGCAACGCCAGTTTCTTCCGCTTGGTCAATCCGGCCTCCAGGCCCGGCCTCAGGAACGCCCGGCCGCCCACACCTTATCGGAAGGCCGCCCGCCCCGCATCTTCCCCAGCCCGCACGACGCGCCCGGGCCGGGCCGGGCCGCGACACGGACGCTCGCCCTCGTGGGCCGCGATTCGCACGCTGCCCCTGACACACGCGAGGCATCCCATGGCGAGCATCACAACCAGCGCCCGCACCGCCGCCCTGGCCGCCCTCGCGGCCGGCGCCCCCGCCGTCGCGGAGGTCCAGGCGCCCGCGCCGCCGGCCGTCTCGCCCTTCGACCACGACCGGGTCACCGCCGGATGGACCGAGCCGACGCTGCGCTTCACCGGCGCCGTCCGCTGGATGAGCCCGGCCGACGCCCCGTCGCTCCCGAGCGTCGAGATCGACCTGACGGGCCTGACCTCGGTCGAGGCGCCGGCCGCCCCGGCCGCCTCGACCGCCGGCCACCCGGCGCTCGGCCTGCCGGCCGGGCCGGACGGGCGGACGCTGGCGCTGCTCGCGGGTGGCTGGGACGCCAAGCACGCCGTGGTCGTCGCGGCGTCCCCGGCGGCGCACCTGCTCCACGCGCCGGCCCTGCAGGGCCCGTCGGGCGACAGCCGCTTCGCCCACGCCATGCTGGTGGTGCGCTTCACCCAGTTGCCCGCGCCCGGCGTGCCGGCGACCGGGCTTGCGTGCCTGGGCCTGGGCGCACGGCGGCGGCGCTGAGCCGATGCGGGCCGATGCGTACGATCCCCCGTGCGCCGCAACGCCCGCAGTTCCAGAACCCGCTTCGCCGACTACCTGCGCAAGCGCCAGGCCGGCCGCGCCGAAGAGCGGGTCCACGAACGCGTCGACCAGTCCCAGGAGCAGAAGCGGGCCGCCCGGGCCAAGCGATCGTTCCGCGGGCTCTTCGCCGCCTTCTGGACCCTGCTGACCGGCCACCGCCTGACCGTGGCGCTCTCGCTGGCGACCCTCAGCGTGGCCGTCTGGCTCGGCCTGCTGATGCCGCTGAGCACCAAGATCGCCCTGGACTACATCATCACCGACAACCCCGGGCCCGCTGGCATCCCGGCCGCGGTGCAGGAGCGCCTCGGCCCCTTCGACGCCACCCGCGCTGACCGCGTGGACCTCATGTGGCTGCTGGGCGCGGGCATGCTCGGCGTGACCGTCCTGTCGATCGGGTTCGGCATCTGGGGGCGCTGGCAGTGCACCCGCATCACCAAGCGCGTGCAGGTCTCGCTGCGTCGCCGGGTGTTCGAGCACGCCAGCCGCCTGCCGCTGCACCGCATCCACGCCATGAAGGCCGGCGGCGTGTCGTCGATCCTCCGCGAGGACGCGGGCAACGTCGGCGACCTCATCTTCTCCCTGCTCTACAACCCCTGGCGGGCGATCACCCAACTCTTCGGCACCATCCTCGTCCTGCTCTGGATCGACTGGCGCCTCGTGGTCGGCGCCGTCGCCCTTGCGCCGGTCATCTGGGTCAGCCACCGCACCTGGATCACCCGCATCCGGCCCCTCTACCGCGACATCCGCGAGCGCCGCCAGGGCATCGACGCGATGAGCGCCGAGTCCTTCGGCGGCATGCGCATCGTCCGCGCCTTCAACCGCCGCCACGCCGAGGCCGCCCGCTTCACCGCCGAGGGCCACCTCCTCGCCCGCCAGGAGCTGTACACCTGGTGGTGGGCCCGCGCCCTGGAGATCGTCTGGGAACTGCTTATCCCCCTGGCCTCCATCGGCGTGCTGCTCTACGGCGGCACCGCCGTCATCGACGGACGCCTGACCATCGGCGACCTCATGGCGTTCACCGCCTACCTCCTCGCCCTGCTCGGCCCGCTGGAGGCCCTGGTCTCCAGCGCCACCAACATGCAGACCAACCTGGCCGCCCTGGACCGCGTCCTCGACCTGCTCGCCGAGCCCGAGGAGTTCGCCGGCGCCCAGCCCACGCGCGTGATCCACCCGGCCGCCGTCCAGGGACGCATCACCCTCGAGAACGTCTCCTACGCCTACCCCAAGCGCGTGCGTGGCGGCGCCCGCCCCGGCGTGCACGCCGAGGAGCGCGGCGAGCCCGTCCTCCGCGATATCAGCCTCGACGTGATGCCCGGCGAGACCATCGCCCTCGTCGGCATGTCCGGCGCCGGCAAGACCACCCTGTGCAACCTCATCGCCCGCTTCGACGACCCCACCGAGGGGCGCGTCCTCCTCGACGGCGTCGACCTGCGCGACGTCCCCGTCGAGCAGTACCGCGCCCTCCTCGGCGTGGTCGAGCAGGAGGTCTTCCTCTTCGACGGCTCCGTGGCCGCCAACATCGGCTACGCCCGCCGGCGCGCCTCCATGGACGACGTCGTCGCCGCCGCCAAGGCCGCCAACGCCCACGCCTTCATCACCGAACTCGAGGACGGCTACGACACCCTGATCGGCGAGCGGGGCGTCCGCCTCTCCGGCGGGCAGAAGCAGCGCCTCGCCATCGCCCGCGCCATCCTCGCCGACCCCCGAGTGCTCATCCTCGACGAGGCCACCAGTTCGCTGGACTCCGAGTCCGAGCGCCTCATCCAGCGCTCCCTCGGCCGGCTCATGAAGGACCGCACGAGTTTCGTCATCGCCCACCGCCTGAGCACCATCCGATTCGCCACGCGCATCGTCGTCCTCGAGCACGGCACCATCCGCGAGGTCGGCACCCACGACGAACTCCTCGCCCGCGACGGCCGCTACGCCGAACTGCTCAAGATCCAACTCGAAGGCAGCGACACCGCCGAACCCCTGAGCGACCGACGCTGAGCTGCCGCGGCGGCTCCCCAACCGCCCTGGAGCGGTCCCCGGCGGGGGCGGCTTCCAGCCTGCCTCCTGACGCCCAAGGCACGCCCCCCATCCCGTCGCTCGCGCTCCGGGCTACTTGATCGCAACCTGGCGCGGAGGGCTGCCAGTCCTCCGTTCGGGCAAAGCCCGAAGTCTTCGGTGGGGCCGGCGCTGCCCCCCCTCCGCTCCCGCCCCCGGAGGGGGCTTGCCAGTAGCCGCGGGCGAAGCGCAGCGCAGCCCGCGGAACCCATCACCCATCTTGCTCTTCACCCCGGCAGGGGTGACGGCCGCGCGAACGCACCCAACCCACACCCGGCAGTCAGAACACGTACC
Organism: uncultured Phycisphaeraceae bacterium; assembly: GCA_964522095.1. Classification (GTDB taxonomy): domain Bacteria; phylum Planctomycetota; class Phycisphaerae; order Phycisphaerales; family UBA1924; genus UBA6054. Next base: position 12,078 of record CAZFSO010000067.1, read on the forward strand.
GCCCATCAAATGACATGTTTTGCGCGTCCAAGAGCGGCCGTCACCCCTGCCGGGGTGAAATGGCAACGCGCTACCTGGAACCGCGGGCTGCGCCCGCGG
>CAZFSO010000068.1:0-5615 GCA_964522095.1 uncultured Phycisphaeraceae bacterium
GGCGAGCCGATTACGGTCGTCAGGTGGTCGCCGTCCGAAGACCCGCCTCACCGCCCCTCGTGCGAGTAGTTCGGCGATTCGCGGGTGATGCGGATGTTGTGGGGGTGGTTCTCGACGACGGTGGCGCCGGAGACGCGGACGAAGCGGGCGTGCTGGTGGAGGTCGGCGATGGTGGCGCAGCCGCAGTAGCCCATGGCGCTGCGCAGGCCGCCGACCAGCTGGTAGACGAAGTCGGCCAGGGCCCCGCGGTACTGGACGAGGCCTTCGACGCCTTCGGGGACGAACTTCTGCTGGGGCTTGCCGCGGGCGTCGAGTTTCTCGGCCTGGCGGTATCGGTCGGCGGAGCCCGCGCCCATCGCGCCCTCGGAGCCCATGCCGCGGTAACTCTTGAAGCGTCGCCCGCCGGAGATCACCAGTTCGCCGGGCGACTCGTCCAGGCCGGCGAACAGCGAGCCCATCATCACGCAGTCCGCCCCGGCGGCCAGGGCCTTGGCGATGTCGCCCGAGAGGCGGATGCCGCCGTCGGCGATGACGGGCACCCGGCGCCCGGTCGAGCGCACCCCGGCGACGGCGTTCATCACGGCGGAGATCTGCGGCATGCCCACGCCGGTCACGACGCGGGTCGTGCAGATCGAGCCGGGCCCGATGCCGACCTTGACCGCGTCGGCCCCGGCCAGCGCCAGGTCCCGGGCGGCCTCGGCGGTGGCGATGTTGCCCGCGACGACCTCAATGTCGTAGCGGCTCTTGATCTCGCGGACCGAGTTGAGCACGTTCTCCGAGTGGCCGTGGGCGGTGTCGACCACGATCACGTCCACCTCGGCGGCGATCAGCGCCTCGACGCGGTCGAACTGGCCGGGCCCGACGGCGGCCCCGCAGCGCAGGCGCCCGCGGTCGTCGACGCAGGCCATGGGGAAGCGGCTGAGGCGCTCGATGTCGCGCATCGTGATCAGGCCGGCCAGGTTGCCCGCGCCGTCGACCAGCAGGAGTTTCTCGACCTTGTGGCGATTGAGGATGCCCTCGGCCTCGGGCAGGAGCGTGCCGGCGGGGGCGGTGATGAGGTTGGCGCTGGTCATGACCGCGCCGACCTTTGTTGAGTCGTTGTCGGCGAACTTCAGGTCGCGGCGGGTCAGGATGCCCAGCAGGCGTCCCTTCGTGCGCAGCGCCCGCCGGCCGTCGTCGGTGATCGGGAAGCCCGACACCGAGTGGGTGTACATCAGTTCCTTGGCGCGCCCGACGGTGTCGTCGGGGGCCAGGGTGATCGGGTCGGTGATCACGCCGTTGGCGGAGCGCTTGACCTGTGCGACCTCGCGGGCCTGCTCCTCGACCGACAGGTTCTTGTGGATGAAGCCCAGCCCGCCCTCCTGGGCCAGGGCGATGGCCACGTCGGACTCGGTCACGGTGTCCATGGGAGCCGAGAGCAGGGGAATGTTCAGTCGGATGCGGGGCGTCAGTTGGGTCGAGGGGTCCGCGGTGGCGGGCATGACGGCCGAACGCCGCGGGATGAGCAGCACGTCGTCGAAGGTGACGCCCTCGGCCACGATCTTCTCGCGCATCACGTCGGCGAACGCCGCCCCGGAACCGGGGGCACCGGAGGGCGTGTCGGAAGCGTGCTGGGAAGGGGACGCGCCGGGATTCGTCAGGGTCGCCATGGATGAGTTTCGCAGGGGGGGGCGGTGTGGTCAACACCGAGGGCGGGATTCGGGCGGGAACGGGCGGAATCGGCGTGGTTAGGGGGGCGTGCATCGGGCTGCGCCCGATCGGGGGGCAGGTTGCCCCCCGCTCCAGGATGCGCAGGTTGCCCCCCGCCCCAGGACCCGCAGGTTGCCCCCGCTCGGGAAGCCCCCTGCTCCAGCGGGGCGGGGCGCTTCATAGGCTTGCGGTCGATGCCACCCCCCACGACGCCGCTGGACGAGCACCCGGTCTGGTCGATCGACCCCCGCCTTCCCGGCACGCCGCCGGTCCGGCGCGAGTGGATGCTCGCCAACGGGCTGGGCGGGTTCGCGATGGGGACGGTGCTGGGGGTGCCCACGCGCCGGTACCACGGGCTGCTGGTGGCGGCCATGTCGCCCCCGGTGCTGCGGATGCTGATGCTGGCGGCGATCGACGACGTGGTCGTCCTCGACCCGCTCGGCGCGCTCGGCGCGCCGACCGAGCACCGGCTGACCCGCTTCCACTTCGCCTCGGCCCCGGACCGCCCGTGCCTGCACCCCTCGCTGGTGCGGTTCGAGAAGCAGGACGCCGTGCGGTGGACCTTCGAGTTGCCAGCGCCGGGCGGTGGGGGCGCGGTGCGCATCGTCAAGACGGTCGAGTTGGCCGAAGGGCGCAACGCGGTGCGGGTGCGGTACGACCTGCCCGAGGGGGTCGACGCGCGCCTGGAACTGCGTCCGCTGGTGGCGCTGCGCGACTTCCACGCCCTGCTCACGCCCCACGACCCGCCGGCGACGGTGCGCGACCTGCCCGGGCCTTCCGGGGCCCCCGGCCTGCTGGTGACCCGGCAGGACCTGGGCCTGCACATGACCTGCCGCGGGGCCGACCTGTTCGAGCACGACCCGGCCACCTGGCGGGGCGTGGAACTGCTCGTCGAGCGCGAGCGCGGGCTGGACGACCGCGAGGACTGGTTCTGCCCCGGCGCGTTCGCCGCTTCCGGCCCGGGCGTGGTCGAGTTGACCGCCACGACGGACGCGACCGGCCCTGAGGGATGGCAGGACGGGCGCGAGGCCCGGCGGCGTCGGCGGCGCGGGATGGTCGAGTCGGTGCTGGCGGCCGCGCCGACGGGGGCGGACGGCCGCGCCCGCACGCGACTGGCCCAGATGGCCGCGGCGGCCGACGCGTTCGTGGTCCGCCGGGTCGGGTCGGGCGCGGGACGGACCTCGGTCATCGCGGGCTATCCCTGGTTCGCCGACTGGGGACGCGACACGATGATCTCGCTGCCGGGCCTGCTGCTGGCCACCGGGCGCCACGCGGAGGCCTTCGACGTGCTGCGCACCTTCGCCGGCGCGCAGCGCCGGGGCCTGATCCCCAACCGGTTCGACGACCACGCCGGCCCGGCGCACTACAACACGGTGGACGCCTCGCTGTGGTTCGTGCACGCCTGCGTCGCGTGGCTGCGGGCGACGGGCGACCGGGCGCGATTCCTCGGCGAACTGCGCCCCGCCTGCGAGCGCGTCGTGCGGGCCTACCTGGAGGGCACGGACTACGGCATCCGGGTGGACCCCTCCGACGGGCTGGTCGCCGCCGGCACGCCGGACACGCAACTGACCTGGATGGACGCCAAGCGCGACGGCGTGGTCTTCACGCCCCGGCACGGCAAGCCCGTCGAGATCAACGCCCTGTGGGTCCACGCGCTGCGGTCGCTGTCGCTGGCGATCGCGCCGACCGACCCCGCCTCGGCGGCCGAACTTGCCGAGACGGCCGACCGGGCCGCCCGGTCCTTCCGCGCCGCCTACCTGGGCGGGCCGTTGGGCGGCCTGACCGACTGCCTGACCCCCGAGCCCGGCGCGCGGGGCGTGCGGTGGGTGCCCTCGGCGGAACTGCGCCCCAACCAGGTCTTCGCGGCCAGCCTGGAGCACGCCCCCTTGGACGCGCCCGACCGCCGCGCGGTGGTCCACGCGGTCCGCGCCCGCCTGCTGACCCCGGCCGGCCTGCGCACGCTGTCGCCGGAGGACCCGAAGTACCGCCCGGTCTACCTGGGCCCCCTGTTCGGGCGCGACGGGGCCTACCACAACGGCACGGTGTGGCCGTGGCTGCTCGGGCCGTTCTGCGAGGCGCTGATGCGGTCGGAGGGCTTCAGCCCGGCGTCACGGGCCGAGGCGGCCGACCGGCTGCTGGCGCTGGCCGACGCGGTGGACAGCGTGTCGCTCGGGCAGATCCCCGAGGTGGCCGACGCGGAGCCGCTGGCGGACGGCGCCCACCGCTTCGACGGCTGCCCGGCCCAGGCCTGGTCGGTGGCCGAGACGCTGCGCGTGCTGACGATGGCGATGGGAGACGCGGGTTAGCCGCCGCACTTGCCGCGCTTGCGCCCGGCCTGGAGGATCCGCGCGGCGTCGTCGGGCGACATCGAGCCCTCGGCGACGTAGGCGGCCACCTCGCGCTTGGTCTGCTCGCGCTGGCGCGTGGTCAGCACCTTCTGCATCGTGTCGAAGACGATGGCGATCACCGCCACCACGCCCCCGACGCCGAAGATGATGCCCATCACGGCCGTGTCGTTGGCGGCGAGCGTCAGGGTGTCCATGGCGTTCCTCCCGTGCGTCGTGTCAGAAGCGGTCGTGACCCGCCTTGAGGATGCGTTCGGCCTGCTCGGGGCTCATCGAGCCCTCGGCGATGTAGGCGGCGATCTCACGCTTGGTCCGCTCGCGGGAGGCCGTGGTGCACACCCGGGTCACGGACTTGATCAGCATGCCCAGCAGGATGCTGCCCGCGATGAGCGTGGGAACGAACAGGCCCTCGTCGGCCAGCAAGCGATCCAGAAGGTCCACCATCGCCCACCTCCTCGCCGGGGCTTGTTGGGAAGCCGTCCCCGGCCGTTTCACCGCGGATCGACCCGCGGGACAGGGTGATCGTATCTCGTTTGGACACCGGGGCCTGCGCAGCGGTTCCCGGGCGTGGGGGCCGGTTCAGGCCCGCCAGCCCGTGCCGCACTCCGGGCACCGGGGCGCGTCCATGTTGGCCCGCATGTCGTAGCCGCACACGGGGCAGCGCCCGGCGTACCACGTCCGGCGCCGCCTGGCCAGCAGCGGGAGGAACACCGCCGGCCCGAGCGCGAACACGCCGACCGCCCCGCACAGTGTCAAAGCCCAGTAACTGCCCGCCCAGCAGTAGCAACTGGTCTTGCGCCGCACCATCACGTCCAGCGGGATGAGCAGCGCGACCTCGACCATCGTGCCGAGCAGCAGGCGTCGCGACAGGCGGGTCAGGACCGTCTCCTTCGGGCCCGGTCGCGAGAACGCGATCAGCAGGGGCGTCGCGACCAGCCAGCCCGCTCCGACGATCACGCCGACCACCATCCACCGCGGCCCGGGGATCGAGTCGACGGCGTCCGGGCCGGGCAGTTCGTACTCCTCCAGCAGGCTGTACACGCTCATCACGACCGCCAGCGCCAGAGCGCCGATCGCGAAGCCCGCCGCCAGAAGGCTCGTGCGCAGGCCCTTCCCCCGTGTCCCGGCGACGCCCGGGCGTCGCACCGGCAGGACGAACAGGGCCTGCGCGGCCGTCAGCACGCACAGGCCGCCGCCCATCCACACGATGAAGTCGGACATCGTGAGGAGCCCGGTGTACGCCTCCCAGGTGGGCCACGCGCCGAAGAACGACGGCGCCCAGCCGGGCCCCGCGACGGGCAGGGCGGCGTCGGACCCCTCAACGCGCGACTGGCTCGCGTACAGGAACGCCTGCAGGCACCACAGCGCCGCGCCCTGCACAACCCAGAAGCCCGCGAGCAGCACCCATTTGGGCGTCCGGCTGACCCAGTCCCGATGCTCCGCCATGCGCGATCCCCCGTCACCCGCCCCGGGGGGAAGCCGGGGGGCGGCCCAGAGTAGCAGTTTTCGGCTCGGCCCGCGGCGACACGGGCTGCGCCCCGCGGCATCGAGTGCGCATGGTTCCCGGACGCCAGTACCATG
>CAZFSO010000068.1:5715-11983 GCA_964522095.1 uncultured Phycisphaeraceae bacterium
ACGGGCTGCGCCCCGCGGCATCGAGTGCGCATGGTTCCCGGACGCCAGTACCATGGCCTGCCCTCTGCCCCTCCGTTGGAGATGCACATGAACATCCGCCGCCTGGCCCTGCCGCTCGTGATCGCGTCCGCCCTGGCCCTGTCGGGCTGCGGCGGGGGCAAGGAGGACGCGTCCGCGAAGGTCGCGGACCTGGCCACCCCGCTTCAGGGCAAGTCGGTCTCGAAGGTCGACCAGGTGCGGGGGGCGTGGATGGGCGTGTCCGAGGGCAATCTCGACGGCATTGAGTTCCTCAAGGACGGCCAGGCGATCCTGAGCATGGCCCAGGGCGTGGGCGCGCTGACCGTGACCTACAGCATGCTCGACGACGGGCGGATCAGCCTGGTCAACCCGTCCGGGCAGACCACGGTGGTGGGCGCGACGGTGTCCGGCGACACGCTGGAACTGAGCCCCGAGCAGGCCAACCTGATCAGCCGCCAGCGGTTCCAGCGCGTCCCGAAGGGCCAGAGCCTCACCGACGCGATCAAGGCGCACGAGCAGCAGATGCTCGGGCGCATGCAGCGCCGGGTCGAGGCGCTGCAGTCCCTGCTGTCGCAGGGCGATGCCGTGCTGGCGCCGGAGGAGGGCGCGCCGGTCGAGTGGCTCTTCGCGCTCGGGTTCGACGCCCCATCGGACGACCTGACCGGCCGGGCGGTCTTCCGGGAGCGGGCGCGACCCGACGCGCTGACCCCCGTCCGCGTGCTGCCCGTGCGCGGCCAGATCTACCCGGGCAGCCGGCGCGACGACGTCGTCCGCGTGCGCTTGGACGTCGGCCCGGCCACCGAGCCGGAAGGCCAGCAGCAGGTCGTCGGCCGGATCGAGTTGACCATCCGCGGCGACCTCGACAAGCCCGAGATCACCGGCTCGGCCCACGTCGCCAAGGCCTGGCCCCAGCCCGTCCCGGTGACGCTCACGAACGACCGCAAGCGCCACGACGCCGTGGCCCGGCTCCTGACCGAGCAGCGCGAGGCCATCGCGGCCGAGATCAAGGGCATGCGCGACTTCCTGGGCGCGCGCACCACGCTCTCGGGCTTCCGCACGAGCGGCACGGGCCAGCGCGAGCCGGTCAGCTTGACCATCGAGTACAACCAGAGCGCCCGGCAGTACGACGCGCGGATCACCGCCTCGGGACGCACGGACCAGGCGGGCGTCGCGGCGGTCCAGATGCTGCTCGGCCAGGCCGCCCTGTACGTGGCGACACCCTGGGGGGAGCAGTGGCGCCTGCAGCGCGGGGGCGAGGAGGGCCTGCTGCAGGGCCCGTGGCGTCCCAGCGTGCGCGCCGACTTTCTCACCCACGGGACGGTGGAGCTGACGATCGAGCGGCGTTGGACCGAGGAGGAGGTCGCCGCGGAACGAGCCGCCGTCGAGCGCTTCCTGACCGAGGGCCTCGCGTCGCCGCAGCGGTTCACGGGGTTCGTCGAGCGCCGGTTCGGCGCGGTCAACGCGGCCCGCTGGCCGGTGTCCGTCGAGATCCAGTCCGACGGCGCGGGCGGGCTGACCGGGTCGGCGTGGATCGTCTCGCACGCCGGCGGGGCGACGCTTCAAGGGCGCCTGACGGGCCGGTCGGCCACGCTGACCGCCGAGGCGGCGTTGCCGGGCTCGGCCGACCCCCGGCGCGTCGCCAACCAGCGCTGGGAACTCGAACTGACCGGACTGGACCCGCTGCCCGCCTTCGAGGGCCGGCTGTCGGCCAACCCCGGCGGCGGCGGCCCGGTCGTGCTCACTCAGGTCACGCCCGAGTCCGCCGGGCGCGACCGCGACCGTCTCGTCCGCGCCCTGACCAGCGCCCGCTACGCCATGCGCACCGCCGATACCTCCAGCGTGCGCGACGAGCAGGTTTTCTTCGTCTTCGACGACGTCGACGCGCCCTCGGGACGGGTGTCCGGCCGCCTGCTCGGCGACGGCTCGAAGTGGCGCAACGCGCCGCCCGGCCTGTTCGACGGCGAGATCGTCGATGACCACGGCGTGCCCGTGCTGCGCCTGACCGTCCGCGGCGCGTCTGACCCCGCACGCGGCAACGGCGATGCTCCCGCGCCCTTCACCCTCGACCTTTGCGCCTTCGACGGCGAAGACGGGGTCGTGCGTCTGACCGGCTCGACGCCCCCCGGTCCGGGCAACCAGGACTGGATCACCCTCGACCCGCTCCCTGAGAACGCCGCCATCCCGATGGACCCCGCCCGCGCGGTGCGCCTGGCCGCCCTGCGGATGGGCGCGTCGGCCACGCCGGCCCGGTTCGCCAAGCCCGGCCCGGGCGACGAGATGCTCGTGGTCGTGAGCGTCACCGAGCGCGACCTGGCTGGGCGGCTGCACCACGCCGACGGGCGGTACGCGCACGGCGACTCGGTCGAAGCCGCGGCGGTCCACGCGGGCGTGGCGTCGCCCGGCGAGGTCGTGATCCTGCGGCTGACCTTCCACGAGCCGTTCACCGAACCCGTTGAAGCGCACGAGCGGAACGGCGTGACCACGCGCAAGGCCAACTTCCGCCCGGACAACCAGACTCCGACCTTCCGCGTCGAGCGGGTCGCGGCGGAGTGACGCTGCCGGGCGGCGGACGCGGACGTCGGCGGCCGCGGGCTGCCGGGACCCCGACGCGACGACAAGGTCCGAAAATCGCTTGGAGATCCGGTTTTCGTCGGGTAGGCTCGACCGGGACGCCGGACGGGAGCGCCCCCGCAAGGGATCCGTCCGTAGCATCGCGCCGTACCGGCGTTACCCGCAGAAGGACCCAACCATGCGATTCGTACACGCGGCTCTGCTCGCCGCCTCCGCCCTGATCTCCGTCCCCGCCCTCGCCCAGCCCATCTCCTACCAGGGGCGCATCACCAGCGCCGGAGAGAGCCCGGTCGGCCTGCACGAGGTGCGGTTCCGGGTGTTTGACGCGCCCTCCGGCGGCTCCCAGGTGGGCACGCAACTCGTGCGCGAAGTGAACATGACCGCCTCCGACGAGGGCGTGTTCGTGTTCAACGACCTGGACTTCGGCCCGGGCGTGTTCAACGGCCAGCCGCGGTGGATGGAACTTGCCGTCCGCGCGAACGGCGCCGGGGCGTTCACCACGCTCAACCCCCGCCAGCCGCTGACGGCCACGCCGCACGCCGTGTGGGCCAGCGGCTCGGGCACGACGCTGCACGACGCCTTCCTCAACGGGCGCGTCATCCACAACGCCGCGGACGCCGCCGTGCAGATCACCGGCAAACTCGAGATCGGCAACCCCCTGAACAACGGGGTGTTCCAGCTGTTCCAGAACAACTCGACCACGCCCATCATCCTGTTCTCCAGCCTCAGCGGGCAGGGCGGCAGCATCCGCATGCGCAACGAGCAGGGCCAAGACATCATCCAGATCGAGGCCGACCACCAGGGCACCGGCTCGCAGTTCCGCATGTTCGGCAACGGGTCGCAGTTCTACTTCGACGGCGACCTCGGCCTGGGTCCCAACACCGGCAGCACCTTGACGCTCACCGGCCCCGTCTCGTCGTTCGGGTTCGACACCTCCGTCAGCGGCAACGCCGCCGTGTCGTTCCCGCCCGGATCGATCGGCCCCGCCGAGCGTTTCGCCGACACCGGCCTGGCCAGCGTCATCCGCACCCAGGGCGTCAGCCTGACCGGCTCGATCGCCAACGTCACCCACCGCACCATCACCGTGCCGGCGCCGGGCTACGTCGTCGCCATCGCCACCTGCAACATCGGCCTCCAGCGGACCACCGGCATCGATGGCGTGCTCACCTTCGGCCTCTCCGAGGCGCCCAACACCCTGCCCGGATCGAGCCGCGCGGCCATCCGCCTGGTCCGCACCAACGCCAGCCCCGGGCCGTACGACTTCCCGGGCGTCGTGCACACGGTCTTCGACGTGCCCACGGCCGGGCAGTACACGTTCTACTTCAACGCCAACTCCGTCGGGTTCGTCTCGCCGTCCATCACCAACACCAACCTCTCGCTGATCTACGTGCCCACCGTCTACGGCGACGTCTCCACCTCGCTCGCCCACACGCCCTCCGGCGGGGACATGCCCCCCGGCCCGCCGGTGACCAACGAGCAGATCCTCTCCGAGCAACTCGCCGAGCAGCACCGCGCCCTGCAAGCCATGCGTGAGGAGCAGGCCTCCATGCGCCGTCAGATGGAAGAACTCCGCGCCCGCCTGCCCCGCGACTGACCCAGGCCGACGAGGCTCCCCCCGCACCCCGACCCCGCCGCAGGAGAGACGACATGCCCGACCGCCGCCCGCTCGCAGCCCTGGCCCTGCTCGGCCTGCCCGCCGCCCCTGGTCTCGCCCAGTCCGGCGGGGGCTACGAGATCACGGCGTGGACCGTGTCCGGCGGCGCGGTGCACAACGCCTCGGGCGGCCCGTTCACCCTCTCGGGCACCGTCGGCCAGCACGACGCCGGCGACCCGATGGCCGGCGCCAACTTCACCGTGCACACCGGCTTCTGGCCCGCGGCCATCGTCCAGGACGCCTGCCCGGCCGACCTGGTCGCCCCCTTCGGCCAGATCGACCTCTTCGACCTGCTCGCCTTCCTGGACGCCTACAACAGCGCCTCCCCCATCGCCGACTTCGCGGCCCCGTTCGGCCAGATCGACGTGTTCGACCTGCTGACCTTCGTGGACCTGTACACGATGGGGTGCCCGTGACCGGGTCCGGAAACCGGCGAAGGGCCCGAACAGGCCGGCCGTGCGGGCTGTGCCGTCCGGGGAGGGCTGGGCGAAATAGTTAGACCGGGCAACGTGGTTGCCTCCGGACGGTGCCGTATTTCAGTGTTGCTCCACCGAACTACGAGGAACCCCGGAGGCAACCGATGTCGCACCCACCCAAACTCATCACCGCGGCCGTCCTTCTTGGCCTGCTGGCGTCGTTCACCGGTCACGCGAGCGGGCAGGCCGCGAGGGGCCGGACCGTCGACCCCCGTCTGAGCCCCGCCCGGACCGCGCACCCCTCGCCGTCGCCGAAGGGCGCGCCCGCCCCGCAGGCCCAGCAGGAGCCGGTGCAGGCCCCCGCGGCGGACGAACTGCGTGACTGGACGAAGTACGTCCCGCGCCAGCCCATGTGGGTCATCAACGCAGGCGTGGGGCTGCGGAACCACCCGCTGCACCCGGAAGAGAACCAGTTCGGCTTCGCCACCTGGTGGCGTGGGCCCAACGCGGTCGACAACCTGATCGACCGCATCGATGCCGGCTACCAACTCGGCGCACGGTGGTTTTTTGTCAACCGGCCGATGGGCACGCTCGGCTACACCCACGTGCCCGCGGCGAGCTGGCTGACGCTGTCCGAGGAACGGCGCGAGGAACTCCCCCGCAAACTCACCGACGCCCTGCTCGACCGCTACGACGAACCGGTCCACATCGTCTGGTTCATCGGCTCGGACATGAAGGACCCGAGGTCGCTCGTCGGGTGGACGAGCAGCAACTCGGACGACTACTTCCTTCTGGGCGAGGACGACACCTGGGAAGAGCAGTTCGCGACCAGGTCCACGATCGGCGGCTGGCTCTCGACCGGCGCATCGGGCCTGGGCATCGACCACTCCGCGGCGCCGGCCAAGCGCGACCATTTCATTGAGATGTTCCACCAACTGATCCGCCCGCCCTTCAACCTCCTGCTCATCGGCGAAGCGGTGCCCAGCGTGCGGGACGACCGCGGACGCCCCATCCCCCACGCCAAGGGTGCACACACGGTCGACATCGAGCGCGTGAAAAAGATGCCCTGGCTCGCCCACGAAAGTTACTTCGACTCCCGATACCCCGTCAGTTTCGGCCCGGGGGTGGATTCCATGGACCCCGAGTCGACCCGCGTGTACATCTGGTTCGAGCGGACCGCCATCCACTACGGCAACCCGGAGCAGCGCGAGCGGCTCGTGGACCGCTGGATCGATCGAGGGCTCATCCCCATGACCTTCGACCCCGTGATGTTCCGCCGGGCGATGGAACGATTCAACTCGGGCAGGTGACGGACGCACACAAGCAAGACGCGCCCAGCCCGTGAGCCCTCACGGGCTGTTCGCGTTCCAAACGGTGGGTGCGAGGGCCCTCATCTGCTCCATATCGCAGAGCCGCCGGTCCCACAACGCGGCGAACGAACTGGTCTCGCGTCAGGTGGACACCTCCGGCTTCGGCCCGTACTACCATCAGTACCGCTACGACGACGCGGGGAACATGACGGACCAGCGGTCCGGCTCTTCGATCCCTGGGGGCGGCTCGCTGATGAACGGCCTGCGGATGAACTACGACGCGTGGAACCGGCTGGTGA
>CAZFSO010000069.1:0-5403 GCA_964522095.1 uncultured Phycisphaeraceae bacterium
CGCGGGCAGCCCGCGCGTGACCGTCCGGGGGGTCGACGCCCTCGCCGGCGTCGACCACACCGTCATCCCCGACCGCATCGAGGCCGGCACCTTCATGTGCGCCGCGGGCATCACCAACGGCGACCTGACCCTGGACAACTGCCCCCTGGACGCCCTGATGGCCGCGACCGACACGCTCCAGGCCATCGGCGTGGCGGTGGACCCGACCGGGTCGGGCGACGACCCGATGCGCCGCACCTGCCGCGTGACCCGCAGCGGCCCTCTGCGCCCCGTCCAGATCACCACCCAGCCCCACCCGGGCTTCCCGACCGACCTCCAGGCCCAGTTCATGGCCATGCTCTGCCTGGCCGAGGGCAACAGCGTCATCACCGAGAAGATCTTCCCGGAGCGGTTTCTGCACGTGGCCGAACTGCAGCGCATGGGGGCCGCCATCGTGCGCCAGGGCGCCACCGCCGTCGTCAGCGGCGTGCCCCACCTGACGGGCGCGCCCGTCATGGCGTCGGACCTGCGGGCCTCGGCCGGGCTGGTGCTCGCCGCGATGGCCGCCCACGGCGAGACGACCGTCAACCGCGTCTACCACATCGACCGCGGCTACGAACGCCTCGAAGACCGCCTGGCCTCCGTGGGCGCGTCGATCCGCAGGCAGGAAGCGCCGGTCGAGTCGGCGGCGGGTTGACCCTGGACAAGGCTTCGGGCTGCGCCCGAACGGGGGCCCGGCGAGCCGTTGTCTTCCGGGGAGATGGCAAGACAGGGCTTCGGGCTGCGCCCGAACGGGGGGCAGGTTGCCCCCCGCTCCAAATCAAATCAGTCGTCCTCGTCGAACCCGCGGCCGACCAGGTCGGACAGGGCGGCCAGGCAGGGCTCGGCGTCGTCGCCGGTGCAGACCACCTCGATCTCGGTGCCGTTGGTGGCCGCGAGCATCATCAGTTCCATGATCGACTTGCCGTCGGCGTTCACGTCGCCGGCGCGCACGACGACCGAGCAGGCGAACGGCTCGGCGACGGCGGCGAAACTCGTCGCCGGGCGCGCGTGCAGCCCGTACTTGTTGCTGATCGTCAGTCTGGCCGAGCAGGACTGTGGCAAGGACGGCTCCGTCGCCGGGCTCACCCGCCGAGTTGCTGGTGGTCGGCCTCGTCGAGCAGCGACACCACCGCCTCCGCGCTCGACGACTGGCGCAGGAAGCGCCGGAAGGTGTCCTTCGACAGGTTCTTGAAGATCGTCTCCATCGCCTGGAGGTGCTCTTCGGGCCGGTCGTCCGGGCTGAGCAGCAGGAACACGGTGTAGACCGGCTGCTTGTCCAGGGCGTTGAAGTCGATGCCCTGCTGGGAGATGCCGATCGCGGCGCGGATCTCGTTGACCGCCTGGTGCTTGACGTGCGGGACGGCCACGCCCCGGCCGAAGCCCGTCGAGCCCTTGCGCTCGCGGTCGAGCAGTTTCTCGACCAGGCCCGGGGCGGCCTCGGCGTCGGTCGCGCCCGACGCGACCAGCGCCTCGACGAGTTCGCGGATGGCGTCGTCCCGCTCCGTCGCCCGGAGGGAGGGCACGATGGCTTCGGCGTGCACGATCTCGGTCAGCTTCATGCGGGTCCCCGGTTACCGGTGCTCGAGCTTGATCTTTTCCTTCAGGTCGTGCAGCTGGCGGGAGGCCTTGGCCACCGCCTCGTCGACGAGCACGTACACGTCGTGCCCCTCGGCCTTGCCGACCACCTCGGGGTGGTTGCGCACCCCCAGACGCACCTCGGCCAGGAACAGTTCCTTGTCGGCCACCACCCGCTCGACCGTCAGGTCGCAGTGGATGACCAGGTCCTGGTACTTGTCCAGTTTCGCGAGTTTCTGCTCCGCGTGAGCGCGGATCGCGTCGGTGATGTCCATGTGACGCCCGACCACCGTGGTATCCATGCACAACCTCCTTGTCCGAGCGCGACCCCGCCCCGGGGGAGGGGGCGCGCCGTCGACAGTCTAAGCGCCCTTCCGGTCGGCATCCGGGTCGGGCCCGTTCGGGCGGCCGATCTCGGCGCCGGCCTTCCGCACCGCCTCGTCCGCGTCGGCGGCCGCCAGCGTGCGCGGGCCCCCGGACACCACGCCGTCCGGCGCGGTGCTCTCCGGGGTCAAGACGCCCCCGGTGATGACGAACCGCAGCGCCTCCTCGATCGAAACGTCCAGGGTGAGGGCCTTCTCCTCTCGAACGTTGATCGTGAAACCGGTGAACGGCGTCGGCGACGTGGGGATGAACACGGAGACCACCGCGCCGCCCGCGGGGCGGTCGATCGCACGAAGAGACGTGCCCGTCAGGAAGCCCAGCGTCCAGATCCCCTGCGAGGGGTACTCGACCAGCACCACCTTCGAGAAGGCGATCTTTTTGTCGCCCATCACCAGGTCCACGACCTGCTTGACGTGCGGGTAGACCTGCTTGAACCCCGGGACCGCCGCGATCATTCGCTCGACCCGGTGGTAGATCGTCCGCCCGAAGAAGTTGCTCAGCAGCAGCCCGGCCAGGTAGATCAGCAGGATCGCGATGACGAACCCGCTGAGGTTCAGGTACCACCGCTGGTTCCACTCCTGGCGCAACTGGTCACGCCGCAGCCCGCGGATCACGGTCATGCGGGGCGTGCTCTGGCTGAACCGCCCGCTGGCCAGGGCCCGGTCGATCTTCTCCTCGGTCACCACGTACCAGTCCGGGGGCGGCGACGAGCGGTACACGTGGGGCACCGCCGCCACCACCGCCACCCGCGTCGCCCGGTTGATCGGCTCGGCCACGTTGGTGTACACGAAACTGAAGGCCTGCCAGAGGATCCACAAGGTCACGATCGTCGGCAGCAGGATCGCCAGCCCGCGCCCGAACGAACGCTTGAAATCACTTGAGAACGACTCGGCCATTGCCCGACGCTCCAGCGGCGTGTGCGGCCCCCCACGACGGGATCCGTCCCGCCGGGAGCCATTGTACGGGGCGCGCACCGGCCCGGGGCACGCCGCGTATGGTGGCACCGAACCGTTCGGCCGACTTGAGAAGAGGAGCACGCCGTGAGGGCACTGGTCACCGGGGGCGCGGGGTACATCGGGTCGCACGCCTGCAAACGCCTGCTCGAACTGGGCCACACCGTGGTCGCGCTCGACTCGCTCCACCGCGGGCACCGGGAGCCCATGGCCGCCCTGGCGGCCCGGCATCCGGGCGCGTTCGCCTTCGTCCACGCCGACCTGGGCGACCGGGCGGCCGTGCGCGAGGCGATCGAGACGCACGACCTCGACACCGTGATGCACTTCGGGGCCGTCGCCTACGTCGGCGAGTCGGTCGACGAGCCCCTGTGGTACTACCGCAACAACGTGGGCGCCGGCATCGACATGCTCGACGCCGTCGCCCACGCCCGCGACGGCCGCGGCGTGGACCGCATCGTCTTCTCATCCTCCTGCGCCACCTACGGCGACCCGCCCGAGGGCATGATCCCCGTCCCCGAAACCTGCCCGCAGCGTCCGACCTCCCCCTACGGGCGCACCAAACTGCACTTCGAGCAGATCCTGGAGGACTTCGCCGCCCGCCGGACGGCCGAGGGCCGGCCGATCGCCCTGACCATGCTGCGCTACTTCAACGTGGCCGGCTGCGACCGCTCGGGCCTGCTCGGCGAGGACCACACGCCCGAGACCCACCTGGTCCCCGTGGCGCTCCAGGCCGCCATGGGCCGGCGCGAGTCGATGTCCGTCTTCGGGACCGACTACCCCACGCCCGACGGCACCTGCGTGCGCGACTACGTGCACGTGGAGGACCTCGTCGAGGCCCACGTCCTGGCCGCCGAACGCGTCGCGCCGGGCCGGTCCGAGGCGTTCAACGTGGGCATCGGCAAGGGCTACTCCGTCCGCGAGATCCTCGACTCGGTCCGGCGCGTCAGCGGGCGGGACTTCAAGGTCGTCGAGGCCGGCCGACGCCCGGGCGACGCGATCGCGCTCTACAACAACCCCGCCCGGATCGAGCGGGAACTGGGCTGGAAGGCGCAGGTCACCGACATCGACGAGATCGTCGGCACCGCCTGGCGGTGGATGCAGGCCAACCCCGACGGCTACGCGGGCCCGAAACCCGGGGCGTGACCGCCCGCCTCCCGCCCTCTCCAGCCCCGCCCCCCGGCCCACCCGGTCCCGGTGAAGCCCGATTCACGGCCCGGTCACGGCCGGTTCATTTCATGCACGCATGCTCCCAGTGACGGGCGAACGCCCGCCGTGAAGGAGCATCCTCCATGCGTCCGATCTGGAAGGGCCACATCTCGTTCGGCCTGGTCAACGTGCCGGTGACGCTCTACCCGGCCGAGCAGCGCACCGACCTGAGCCTGCACATGATCGACTCGCGCGACTTCTCCCGCGTGCGGTATGAGCGCGTCAACGCGGAGACCGGCGCCGAGGTGCCGTGGGACCAGATCGTCAAGGGCTTCGAGTACGCCGACGGCAACTACGTGGTCATCGGCGAGGAGGAACTCCGCCAGGCCGCGCCGGAGGCCACCAAGGCGGTCGAGATCGAGTCGTTCGTCAACCTGGCGGACATCGACTTCATGTACTTCGACAAGCCGTACTTCCTCGAGCCGACCAAGGCCGGCGCCAAGGGCTACGCCCTGCTGCGCGACGTGCTCGCCGAGACCGGCAAGGTGGGCATCGCCCGCGTGGTCATCCGCACGCGGCAGTACATCGCGGCCATGGTCCCCCAGGGCGACGCCCTGGTCCTCAACCTGCTGCGCTACCACCAGGAACTGCGCAGCGCCGACGGGCTGACGCTGCCCGGGGCCGCCTCGGACCTGGGCGTCAGCAAGCGCGAGCAGAAGATGGCCGCCGACCTGGTCGAGTCGATGACCGCCGAGTGGAACCCCGCGGAGTTCCACGACGAGTACCGCGAGCGCCTGATGCAGTGGATCGAGGAGCGCATCGAGTCCGGCGAGACCCAGCGCGTCGCCGAGGTCCCCGACGACGACGAGGACGCGCCCGCCCCGATCAACATGATGGAGGCGCTCAAGCGGAGCCTGGAGCAGTCCGGCCGGTCGTCCGACGCCGACGAGACCGCGGGATCGAAGAAGAAGACCAAGCGCAAGACGCGCAAGAAGGCGGTCTGACACCGGCGGCGCCCCATGCCCAAAGGCCTCGACGAGTACGACCGCAAGCGCGACTTCAGCCGCACGCCCGAGCCGAAGGCCGACCGGCCAAAGCCCGGCCCGCGCAAGCGCCGCTCCTTCACCGTCCAGAAGCACGACGCCTCGCGCCTGCACTACGACTTCCGCCTGGAGATCGGCGGCGCCCTCGCCTCGTGGGCCGTGCCGAAAGGCCCGTCCTTCGACCCGGCCGACAAGCGCCTGGCCGTCCACGTGGAGGACCACCCCCTCGACTACGGCGACTTCGAGGGCGTCATCCCCGCGGGCAACTACGGCGCGGGCGC
>CAZFSO010000069.1:5503-11899 GCA_964522095.1 uncultured Phycisphaeraceae bacterium
TCGACTACGGCGACTTCGAGGGCGTCATCCCCGCGGGCAACTACGGCGCGGGCGCCGTCCTGCTCTGGGACACCGGCTCGTGGGAGCCCGAGGACCCCGACCCCGCCAAGGCCCTGAAGAAGGGCAAACTCTCGTTCACCCTGCACGGCGAGAAACTCGCCGGCGCGTGGACCCTCACCCGCCTGCGCGCCCGCCCGTCGGACCGCGACGGCGACAACTGGCTGCTCATCAAGCGCGACGACGACCACGCCCGCGCGGGCGGAGCCGCCATCCTCGACGAGCGCCCCGAGAGCGTCAAGACCGGACGCACGCTGGAGGAGGTCGCCGCCGACGGGGGGATCGAGACGAAGAAGCGCCGCTCCAAGAAGCCCGCGAGCCGCCAGAAAAAGGCCGAGCCGGCGAGCCCGGCCGAGCCGCCCCCCTCCTGGCCCGAACTCAACGCCTATCCCAAGGCCCGCATGCCCGGCACGGTCACGCCCCAACTGTGCACGCTCGCCGACGCCGCGCCCGCAGGCGACGACTGGCTCCACGAGATCAAGTTCGACGGCTACCGCCTGATCGCCCACCGGACCGGGGCCGCCGGCAAGACCGTCCGCCTCATCACGCGCAACGGGCACGACTGGACCCACCGCTTCGGCCCGATCGCCGAGGCCCTCGCCGCGCTGCCGGTCGAGCGCTGCGTCCTCGACGGCGAAGCGACCATCCTCGAACCCTCCGGCCAGACCTCGTTCCAACTGCTCCAGCAGGCCATCAAGCAGCAACGCTTCAAGAACCTCGTGTTCTACGCCTTCGACCTGCTCCACCTCGACGGCCACGACCTGACCGGCGCCCCGCTGGTCGATCGTAAAGCCCTGCTCCGCAGGCTCCTGCAGGAGGGCGCCGCCGGCGTGCTGCGCTACTCCGACCACGTCGTCGGCGGCGGCCCGGGTGTGCAGACCCAAGCCTGCGAACTCGCCCTGGAGGGCATGATCAGCAAGCGCGCCGACGCGCCCTACACCCAGGGCCGCGCACGCTCGTGGCTGAAGATCAAGTGCGCCCGGCGACAGGAGTTCGTCGTCATCGGCTACACCCAGCCCTCCGGCTCTCGCAAGCACTTCGGGTCGCTGCTGCTCGGGGCCTACGACGGGGACGACCGCCTGGTCTACACCGGGCGCGTCGGCACGGGCTTCACCGCCGGCGTGCTCAAGGACGTCCGCCAGCGCCTCGACAGCCTCGAACGCAAGACCTGCCCCGCCGACGAGCCGCCCTCGCGGGCCGAGTCCCGAGGCGTGACCTGGGTGCGCCCCGAACTCGTCGCCGAGGTCGCCTTCACCCAGTGGACCGACGACGGACGCCTGCGACACCCGGCCTTCCAGGGCCTGCGCGAGGACAAGCCCGCCGCCGAGGTCCGCATCGAACGCGCCGGCCCCACCGCCCCCGAGACCGACAGCCCCAAAAGGCCCGACCCCGCCGACGCCGGCACGCCCGCGGCCCCCGCCGCCAAGCCCGCCGGGAAACGCACAAGCAAGGCGGGAAAGAAAGCCGCCAAAGCGCCCGTTCGCAAGTCGCCCGCCAAGGCGTCCCGCACCGCCGCCCGGCGCAGCCCCGCGCCCCCGACAACGCCCACAAAGACCCCTTCCAAGCCCGCCAAGACCACCAAGTCCGGCAAGTCCGGCAAGCGGGCCGCCCCCGGCGTCACCGTCGCCGGCGTGACCATCTCCAACCCCGACCGCGTGGTTTTCCCCGACGCGGGCATCACCAAGGCCGACCTGGCCCGCTACTACGAGGCGGTCGCCGAGTCGACGCTGCCCTTCCTCATCAACCGCCCCTTGAGCACCGTGCGCTGCCCCCAGGGGCGTCAGCAGAAGTGCTTCTTCCAGAAGAACGTCGCCGACAGTTTCACCGACCCCGTGCGTTCGATCACCGTGCCCGAGAAGAACGGCACCGCCGAGTACATCGCCGTCGACTCCGTCGAGGGCCTCGTCACGCTCGTGCAGTTCGGCGTGATCGAGATCCACCCCTGGGGCTCGCGCAAGGGGAGCCTGGAAACCCCCGACACCCTGACCTTCGACCTGGACCCCGGCGAGGGCACCGACCTGGACGACCTCGCCGAACTGGCCCGCAAACTCCGCGAGGTCCTCGGCGTGTGCGGCCTGGAGAGTTACCTGAAAGTCTCCGGCGGCAAGGGCCTCCACGTCGTCGTGCCCCTCGCCCCCGGCGTCGGGTGGGACGACGCCAAGGCCTTCTGCCGCTCCATCGCCACCCGACTGGCCGCGGAATCACCCAAGAAATACGTCGCCACCGTCAGCAAGGCCCAGCGCAAGGGACGGGTGTTCATCGACTACCTGCGCAACTCGATGGGCGCGACCTCGGTCGCGCCCTTCTCCGCCCGCGCACGCGCTGGAGGCCCGTGCGCCGCCCCGATCCGCTGGGAGGACCTGGGAAAACTCGAAAGCCCCGCGCAGTACACCATCCAGACCCTCCCCAAGCGCCTCGCCCGCCTGCGCTCCGACCCGTGGGAGGGCTACCACGACACCCGCCAGAAACTCACCCCGGCGATCGTCGAGGCCGTGCTGAAGGCCTGACGCTCATACCCTTCCCCCGTGTGCGGCCGCTTCACCCAGCACTGGACCTGGGCCCAACTCCGTGCGGCGTCCGAGCCGTTCTGGGAGGTGCCCGACTTCGGCGACGACCCGGCCCCGCGCTACAACCTCGCCCCGACCCAGGACGCGCTGGTGATCCGGGCCAGCGACGCCGGGCCTGGCATCGCTCCGATCCGCTGGGGCTTCGAGAAGCCCGGGGCCTCGGGCGAGGTCATCAACGCCCGGGCCGAGACGGCCGCCGTGCTGCCCATGTTCCGTGAATCGGCCGCTCGACGCCGCTGCCTCGTCCCGGCCAGCGGCTTCTACGAGTGGGACCGCTGCGGCGACGGGTCCAGACAACCCTGGCACCTCGCCGCCGACACGCCCGTCTTCTTCCTGGCCGCCCTGTGGCGCGACACCCCCCGCGGCCCGCGTTTCGTCACCCTCACCTTCCCCACGCCCGAACGCTTCGAGCCCGCCATCCACCACCGCATGCCCGGCGTCGTCGCGCCCGAGGACGCCACCGCCTGGCTCGACCCCGCTCTGACCGACGCCGCCCCCGCCCTCACCCTCGCCGCCCCGTTCGGTGACCCAGGCGTCTTCGCCACCCGCGCCTGGCCGGTGTCTTCTCGCGTCAACGCTGCCCGCCTCGACGAGCCGGCGCTGCTGGAGCGGTTCGAGCCGGAGGCCGGGTTGTTCGGCTGACGACGTGTCGCTCCACCCCGTTTCGTGGTCCTTCCCCGGGGCATCCTTGATGAGACGAGGCTCGCACCTGGCGTCCTTCCGGTGTTCTCCGCCGGAACGCCTATGATCGAACGGCGTCGAATCGTCCCGCTGGATCACTGCGGGAGCGTCGGGGCATCTCCAGCTTCACAGACGCCAGCTTTCCGGCCGGACCTCTTCGGGCCGGCGCTTCCGCATTTCTGGCACAGGATGCGGTCCGGGGGAACCGGTCGATGCCCTGGGAGCCACCGATGTCGGATTCCGCGTCTTCGCCGCTGCTCGCCTATGTCCACTCGCAGTTTCGCGAGGCGTTCGGCCAGCCCTCAAGCATGCTCGAGCTGGACAGCCAGTGGTCGCTGCGTTCCGAGCCACAGGCGCCGGCGATCTTCATCCTCGTCAACGGCTCGTACGAGAAGCCCGCGGTCTGGATCTTCGACCCGTACGAGGCGGACAACGTCTGGCGGACCTCGATCACCTCGACCACCGAGGTCGACGACGCGATCTCGATCATCAAGGCACGGATGGTGTCCGCCGCCACCGCGTGGTCGGCCAACGGACAAACCAGCGCCGAGGTCGAGGACAGATTCGACAACAAGGCCGACGGGCAGGCATGACCGCCGAGCGCGGCCGACGCGTGCTCCGCGAACCTGAACCGGAAGCGAGGGCACGCCGTGGCGCAGACGCCAATGAAACCGCTTGAGGACGAGGCCGACCGCATCGGCCGGCAACTGGCCGCGCGGGACCACCCCGAGGTCGCCCACGCGATCCGGGTCCGGCGTGGATCGATCCTCCGCCGGTGGCGGGCCCGTAGCGTGGACGTGCTGCCCGATCTCGACGGCCTGACCGTCCGCGAGTTCGAGAACTCCATGCGCGAGGTGCTCGAAACCCTCGCCGGCGCCATGGACTCGCGCGATCCCGAGTGGCTGCGACGCATCATGATCGAATCGCCGCTGCACGGCCTGGCGCGGCTCACCCAGAACTGCAGCCCCCACACGCTGCTCGCCGAGGAACGGATCTTCCGCTCGGTGCTCGTCCTCGAACTCCGCGACGAACTCGGCCGCCCGATGACGCCCGAGGAGGCCGCGTCGCTGCACGAACTCCTCGACCTCATCGGCGAGTACAGCATCCTGGCGATGGTCGCCAAGGGGCGCGAGAACCGCGAGGCGGCCCTGCACGAGCGCATCAGCGGGATGAGCCGGCTGGCGAACGTCGGCGTCCTCGTCGCCGGCGTCGCGCACGATGCCATGAACATCCTTCTTCCCCTGCGCATGCACCTCGAGCACCTCGGGCTGGCCGACCTGTCCGAGTCGGCCCGCGAGGATCTCGCGTCGGTTCGGGTGCTCGTCCGCCAGTTCCAGAACTCCATCGTCAACCTGCGATGGCTCTCGGTCGACTCGGTCGCCCCCGCGGTCACGCCGCTCGATCTGAACGCGTGGGCCGACGAGATCGCCGAGTTCCACCGCCGGATGATCCCCGCGACGACCACGCTGCTGTTCGACCTGTCGCCCGAGCTGCCCCGGGTGCAGATCAGTTCCGCCGCCCTGTCCCAGTCGGTCTTCAACCTCATCCACAACGCGCAGCAGGCGATCGCCTCGGCGCAACCGCACGGACGCATTGTCATCGCCGCCCAACCCCGCGACCAGGGCAGCGTCGACCTGACCATCGAGGACGACGGGCCCGGCATGCCGCCCGACGTGCTCGCCCGGTGCGGCGAGGCCTTCTTCACCACCCGCGAGAGCGGCAGCGGGCTCGGCCTTGCCCTCGTCCAGACCCTGATCCACGCCAGCGGCGGCAGCGTCGAGATCCGATCCCCCCCGCCCGGCAAACGCCGCGGAACCCTCGTCGTGCTGACCCTCCCGCCGGCGGGCGAACGGACGACCGCAACCGGGTGACGCCCGCGAGCCGCACGCAAACCGCCGGACTCCGTCACCCCAGCCCGTCCGCACGGGGCACCAATGCCGGACCGCCCCGGACGCCGCTCGGGCTTGTTCGGATCAGCGCGGGCGCCGCGTCGAGAACTGCCGCCGCAAGGCCCGCCGCCTGACGGGCGATCTCGGGTACGGCGGTGCTCTCCCACAGGTCGCCGCGTCGCAGCGGTCCGAGCGTCGAGAGCAGCCCGTGCGCCGCCCCATCGTCCGCACCGAGTAGGAAGCCTTGCGCGTCGGTCCGGAAGCCCAGCCCAAGGCAGTCCGGCGTGGCCAGCCCGTCGGCCAGCAGCGATTCAACCAACGGCGAGCCCCATCGGCAAGGGTCCGGCTCGGCGCCCGTGCACAGCACCACGCCGTCGGCGTACACCGTCGTCTCGCCCCCGTTTCGCGGCTGCATGCGCACCGCGATCCGCTCACCGACCGCGCGAGCCCCCGTCAGCCCGGCGGTCAGCACCCGCAGGTGACCCGACGCGCCCAGACTTTCAATCTCCGCGTGGACCGCAACGGGCGCCCGATGCCGGTGCGCGTCCCAGAACACCGCCACCCGGGACAGGAACCGGCGCCGGTCCCGCTCGCTCAGCCCCGCCCAGATCGCCGCGGTGTGCGGACGCATCGCGTCGACCACGCCCCGCCAGTCGCCGCCCGCGGCTCGCCGGCGCACAGCCCGGATCAACCCCCGCAGCGACAACCCTTCCAGGCCCCGCGCCCACTCCGCGTGCGCCGACTCGTCCTTCGGCCCGTGGACGCGAGCCGCCAGCCCGCGACGCGACACCGCGACCAGGTCCCCGCCGAAGCCCGCCCGCCGCAGGCTCACGGCCGCATCGAACATGGTGAGGCCCGTGCCGACCAGCAGGACGCGCTCGGCCCGCGCCACGAGGCCCGCGAGCGCGTCACGATCCCACGGCCCGCGCAGGATCCGGGGGTCCGCGCCCAACTCGGCCAAGGCCGCGGGAACGCGGATCGGGCCGTGTCCCAGGGCCAGCACCGCGTGGTCGCCTTGGAACACCGACCCGCCGACGGTCGTGGCCCGCACGCCGCCGGCCTCCGCAACCACGGATTTCACGCCCTCGCGATGGTGGATGAGTTCAACCAGCGGGTTGCCCGCCACCGCCTGCGCCAGCCGGTCCGCGGCGTACGCGCCGAACCAGGCCCGCGGCAGGAATGCGTCCGGCGACGACCCCCGC
>CAZFSO010000070.1:0-11657 GCA_964522095.1 uncultured Phycisphaeraceae bacterium
CGAGGACCACGCCGGCTTGCGCCCGGAGTTCCGGGCGACCATGCAGCGGGATTTGATCCGTGTCGCGTGATCCTGACGACGAGCGATTGGTCGCTCGGACGCGCATGGAGCACATGCTCGAAGCGACCGAAGCGGCCTCGCCTTCGTCGGAATGATGTCTCCTGACGAGTTCTCGGCCGACTTGAAAACCATGAAGATGGGGCGGTCGAGTTGACGTCGCGCTCAAGCGCCTCGAGTGCGCAACTGGTCACGCACCGAAAGCAAGTTCTTGAGCAGCACGGGCGAGACGGCGGCCAGCAGCCCGGTGAAGAGGCGTGGGTGCATGCCGCCAGCATACCACCCAACCCCGTGCCCAAACGCATACGCTGCCCCATGACCACCCCCGGCCCCATCTCCAACCGCGCCGAGCGCCTCCGCCGCGGCGAGGACCCGCAACTGATCGCCCGCATGGCCTCCGGCTGGGCCATCCTGGCCAACCAGCAGCCCGGCCCGATCACCGGCTGCTGCATGCTCATCCCCGACCCGGTCGTCCCGTCGATCAACGACCTCGACGCCGCGGCCCGCGCGGCGTTCATGGCGGACTTCGTGCTGCTCGGCGACGCCGTGCTCGAAGCGACCGGGGCCGAGCGGATCAACTACCTCATCCTGTGCAACCAGGTGCCCGAACTGCACGCCCACGCCGTGCCCCGTTTCGCGTCAGAGGATCCGAACAAGCGCCGGCTCGGGCCGTTCGAGGCGTACGACTTCCCCAACGCGCGCCGTGCGGAGCCGGACGGCGAGGACGCCGACCTCCTCGGGCGGCTCCGGGCGGCGATGGACCGCCTGCGCCCGGCCTGAAATGGACGAGGCCCGTCGCACAGAGCGAACGGGCCTCATCCGAGGGGGGCAAGAGAGATCACCGGCCGCCGGGGGAGGGTGTGCGGCGGCCGGCGCGCGGATCAGCGCCGACGACGCCCCGCCATCAGGCCGCCCATGCCCAGCAGGGCCGCGGCCCCGGGCGCCGGGACGGCGTTGATGGTCAGGTTGTCGATCAGCCCGCGGGGCGCGGTGAACTGGCCCTCGTAGGTGGCGTAGAGCTGGAGAGAGTCGAACTGGGCGCCGCTGACGGCCAAGGTGGCGAAGGCGAAGTTGTCACGCCCGCCCAGATCCGAGATCGAGAACGAGTCGTGCGCGACGGACACGCCGTCGAGGAATGCCTCGAGGTGGTACTCGATGCGGCCCCAAGGGCCGTTCTCGTAGTAGCCGATCTCGAGCGACGCGAAATCGGACACGCTGTCAAGGTCCATCGAGACCGTCGAGAGCGGCCCGACCGTGAGGTTGGGTCCCGGCATGTGGGCCCAACCGAAGGTCAGCACGTTGTTGGCGCTGCCCCACGAGGGGTTCGCGTCGAACAGGTAGGTCGCGTCCTCCACGATCAGCGTGTTTCCCAGGCCGTCGGGGGGCAGGCCGGTCCCGAAGGTCGAGCCGTCGGGGAACACGCCAGGCATGTTGTTGACGCTGTGGTAGGTCACCCCGTTGTAATGCATCGAGTCGCCGTGGAAGCCCTCGGCCAGGTCGTCGTAGGTGCTGACGGTGGTCTGGGCGACGGCGGGCGCGACAAGGGCGGCGCACAAAAGGGCGGTCGGTTTCATGATCATCGCGAACTCCTTGGGGTTGACCCCGGCACCGCCGGGTCAACGCGTTGAATGTCGTGCATCACAGGGTCGTGAGAGGGCGGACGGGCAAGCCGGACCGGCCGCGCGTGAAGGCGGGGGAGGGGTCGGCGTTCAGCGCCGGCGACGCCGCGCCAGCAGCCCGCCCATGCCGAGCAGCGCCACCGAGCCCGGGGCGGGGACGTAGGTGATGGCCAGGTTGTCCACCAGGATGCGCGGCCCGGAGTACGAGTCGCCGAAGGTCGCGTAGAGGTGCAGCGAGTCGAACTGCGCGCCCGACACCGTCATCTGGTTGAAGGCGATGTTGTCGCGCCCCTCCAGGTCATCACCGGCGATCGTGAACGAGTCCGAGGCCACCAGCGTGTCGCCCATGTAGGCGTCGAAGTGGAACTGGATGCCGCTCCACGGCCCGTTCTCGTAGTACGCCATCTCGAACGTCGCGAACTCGGCGACCTGGCCGAGCGTCATCGTGACCGTGGACAGCGCGCCCAGGGACAGGTTGTCGCCCGGCACGTAACCCGCGCCGAAGGTCAGCGCGTTGTTGGCGCTGCCCCAGTTGGGGAAGTCGTTGTAGAGGTACGTGGCCCGCTCCACGATCACCTGGTCGCCCAGGCCGAAGATGCCCCCGCCCGCCTCGAACTCGTCGCCGCCGGGGAACCGGCCCGGCACGTTGTTGACGTGCGAGTAGGTCACGCCGTCGTAGGTCCACGAATCGCCCTTGAACCCCTCGATCACGTCGTCGAAGGTGCTCACAACGGTCTGGCCGGCGGCCGCGGCGGTGAACGAGGCGGAAAGCAGCAGGGCGGTGCACGTTTTCATCTCAAGTCTCCTTGTGCCCGGCGCACGCCGCCGGGACGGGCTCTCAGAACGCATCGGCGTCCAGCAACGGGTGCCGGATCATCACGGTCGTTGGCAGCGGCGGGTACTCCATCCGCACGCGGAACAGTTCGTACCCCTCCGGTTCGACGCCCACCGTGGCGCACACCGACGCCGTCAGGTCGGCGTACCCCGGGATATCCGGCGTGTGCGACAGGCCCAGGCCCCGGCCCAGCGACACCACGCGGGCCGAGGTCTCCAGGGCGTCCATGTCGTCGAAACTGATCGGCGAGGCGAGGTCGCTGAACACCCGCAACTCCCGCCCGACCGGGCCGAACAGGCCGGCCTTGACGAACAGGTCGAAGTGCAGGATCTCCGCCGGCGTGCGCACCGCGGTGCCGAAGTGCGCCACCCGGTCGCCCTCGGTCGCGTGCACCGGGCCGATGTTGCGCACGATCTCGCCGGTCACGAGCGTCCGCTCGCCGGACAGGCCGACCGGCCCGGCGGCGAACTCGTCGTGCACCATCCCGTCCGGCGTGCGCCGACGCTCCAGCGCCGGCATCGGCACCGAGCAGTAGGCCGGCAGCACCGGCACGCCCGCGTGCGCGGCGGCCGCCTCAGGGTCCAGCGGGCGACGGTCCAGGCCCGGCGTCGCGCGGGCCTGCGCGTCGGCCACCACCGACTGGTTGACGATCCACCGCACCCCGGGACGCGTCTGCCGGAACCCGATCAACCCGCGCACCTGCACCGCGTGGAAGTGCCGGGGCGTGTCCTCCGAGGGCGTCAGCACGCAGAACGCCATCAGCGTGCGGCAGTGCGCGCCCAGGGTGTACGAGTTGCCCAGGAACGCCTGCTGGCGCCACTTCGCGTCCACCGCCTCGTCCGAGCCGTCGGCGCAGGACTCGAGGAGCATCTCGAACTCGGCGCGGCTGGAGGCGTGCAGGTCCGCCAGGGCCTCGAACCGGGCGCCGGCCTCGTGGGCCGACTGGACGAGCGTCTCGGGGACGCCGGCCTTGCGGGCCGCCTTCAGCCAGGCGTCGAGGCTCTTGGCGGGCGGCATGTGCCGGGCCGCCGCGAACGGGTCGGCCGCGTACGCCACCTTGGCGACCTGCCACGCCAGTTTGCGGTGAATCCCGAAGGCCTCCGCCACCGAGGTGACCGCCTTTGAGCCGGGGCACTTCAACTCGATGATGCGGCTGAACGAGTCCCGGACCTGCGTGACGGCTTCCACCGTGTCCTTCTGGAACTCGCGGCGGACCCGGGCGGGATGGGTGACAGGCTGCGGCACGGCACCAACATACCACAACGCCCGAGATTTCCAAGCCTGTTTCCGAAACAAGGTCAGAAAAGCCGAACCGTCCGCACAATCGTGTCCGCCGAGGCCCGGTCTTTCCCTCAGGGCTGCCGACCGTCCCCCTGGAGCAGGTCGTCGATCTCCGGGACCCATCGCCGGGCGCGGGCCGCGTCAAAGCGGGCGGGAAGGTCGGGCACGCGCCCGGCCAGCACCACCAGCAGGCGCTCGGCCAGCGTCGAGGGCGGGACCGTTCCACCCGTCCAGTGGTCATGGTCGACCCACGACAGGCTCAGCACGTGCTCGGTCGCGCCGGCGCCGGTTTCCAGCGACAGGCGGAACGACCAGCCGTTCTGCGTCTCGTGCTCTTCGAGCACCCGGGCGGCCGCACGGCTCACGGGCCCGGGTCCTGCCCCGCGGCGGGGACCTGCTGGGCCTGCTCGGCCTTGACCGCCAGATGCTTGCGGTACTGCACCCAGCCCAGGAAGATCAGACCGATCGCGACGCCGAGCAGGTAGACCCCCAACTTCTGGAAGAAGCGGTTGCCCTCTGAAGGCGCGCCGGGGTGACGGGTCGGGTCGGGCATCGGGCATGATAGGGACGCAACCCCTGGCGCCCTATCACCGACCCTTGCGGGCCGGCTTGCCGCGTTTCTTCTTCGCGGGCTTGCGTCCGATGCCGAGCGCCTCCTCCACCTCGGACCGGCGGAGCATGACCGATTCCTCGCCCGCGTTGGCATCGAGGATGGCCTGCACGTGCCGGAACTGGTCGCGCAGGCTCGCGGCCTTCTCGAAGGCCATCTCCTGGGCCGCGTCGATCATCTCCTCCTCGAGCGCCTTGGCGAGCACGCGGGCGTCGATCATCGGCTCGGCCTCGGCCGTTGCCTCCCGCGCCTTGCGCCGGGCCCGCAGTTCCGACTCGATGCCGCGCCGGATGGCCTTGCGGATCGTCTGCGGCACGATCCCGTGCTCGGCGTTGTATGCCAACTGGCGCGCCCGGCGGCGTTCGGTCTCGTCGATCGCCTGGCGCATCGACTCGGTCATGCCGTCGGCGTAGAGCACCACCTTGGCGTCGGCGTTGCGGGCCGCACGCCCCATCAACTGGATGAGCGAGGTGGCGCTGCGCAGGTAGCCCTCCTTGTCCGCGTCCAGGATGCACACCAGGGAGACCTCCGGCAGGTCCAGGCCCTCGCGGAGCAGGTTGACGCCGACGAGCACGTCGAACTCGCCCGCCCGCAGCCCGGTGAGGATCTCGATGCGGTCGAGCGTCTCGATGTCCGAGTGCAGGTATCGCACGCGGAAGCCGTTGTTGGCCAGGTAGTTCGTCAGGTCCTCGCACAGGCGCTTGGTCAGCGCGGTGACCAGCACGCGGTCGCCGCGTTCCACGCGTTCGCGGCAGCGCTCCATCAGGTCGGGCACCTGGCCCGTGGCCGGGCGGATCTCGATCTCGGGGTCCACCAGCCCGGTGGGGCGGATGATCAGTTCGACCACCTCGCCCCCGGTCTGCGCGAGTTCGTACGCCGCGGGCGTGGCGCTGACGTAGAGCACCTGGGGGGTCATCGCCTCGAACTCCTCGAAGCGGATGGGCCGGTTGTCCAGGGCGCTGGGCAGTCGGAAGCCGTGCTCGACCAGCACGTCCTTGCGGGCCTTGTCGCCGGCGAACATGGCGCGGATCTGGGGGACCGTCACGTGGGACTCGTCGACGATGAGGATCCAGTCGCCCGCATTCTGGCGGGTCACGCCGAAGCGCCGGGCGTCCTCCATGGCGTCGCGCCCGGCGACGGTGCCGTCCTGGTTGACCACCAGGCGGGGGTCGGGCCGGCGCTGGCTCGGGTCGGGCACGGGCGGGGCGTAGTCGAAGTAGTCCAGCAGCGTGAAGGGGCGCTCGCCGGGCAGGCGCCCGTCCATGTAGCGCGAGTAGTTCTCGATGCCGTTGCAGAAGCCGACCTCCTCGATCATCTCGATGTCGTGCTTCGTGCGCGCCAGCAGGCGCTGGGCCTCCAGCAGTTTGCCCTCACTGCGGAACTCGGCCACCCGGGCCTCGAGTTCGGCCTTGATGCCGTCCACCGCCGACTGCAACTTGTCCTCGGGCATGACGTAGTGGACCGCCGGGAAGAGGAAGAACTGCTTCTCCTCCGCCAGCACCTCGGCGGTGGTGGGGTTGATCAGGCTGACCGAGTCGATCTCGTCGCCGAAGAGTTCGATGCGGACGGCGAACTTCTCGTATGCCGGCCAGACCTCGATCGCGTCGCCCCGTGCCCGGTACGAGCCGCGCTTGAAGTCGACGTCCATGCGCTGGTACTGCATGGCGTTGAGCGCCAGGAAGAAGTCCCGCCGGCCCATGCGGGCGCCCTTCGTGATGGTGAACACCTTCTCGGAGTACGCGCTGGGCGATCCCAGGCCGAAGATGCACGACACCGACGCGACCACCACGGTGTCCCGGCGCTGGAGCAGGTTGCTCGTCGCCGCCAGGCGGAGCTGGTCCAGGTCGTCGTTGCGGCTGGCGTCCTTCTCGATGTAGATGTCGCGCCCGGGGATGTACGCCTCGGGCTGGTAGTAGTCGTAGTACGACACGAAGTAGTTGACGCTGTTCTTCGGGAAGAACTCCCGGAGTTCCTCGTACAACTGGGCCGCCAGCGTCTTGTTGTGGCTGAGGATCAGCGCCGGCTTCTGCAGGCGGGCGATCACGTTGGCCATGGTGTAGGTCTTGCCCGTGCCGGTCGCGCCGAGCAGGCAGACCTGCTTCTCGCCGGCCTGGAACTTGGAGACGATCGACTCGATCGCCTGGGGCTGGTCGCCCGCGGGCGCGAACGGGCTGACGACCTCGAAGCGGCGGTTGGCGTTCACCCCGAATGGTATGGCCGGACGACCGTCCCCGAACAAACGCCGATCCTATTTATACGCGAATGGGCACTTGCCGAGCGTGGTAAGTGACCATATAGTCACATATCGGGCCGCGGCCCGAGGGTCGGCAGGACGCCGGCCGGACCACCCGCCATGGACGACCACTCCGACCCAGTCTGGAAGGCCCTCGCCGACCCCACCCGCCGCGCGGTGCTCGACGAACTCCGCAACGGCCCCCGGACCACCGGGGCCCTGGCGGACCGATTCGCCGGGATGACCCGCTACGGCGTGATGAAGCACCTGGCGGTGCTGGAGGCGGCGGGACTGGTCACGGTCGAGCGCCGCGGCCGCGAGCGATGGAACCACCTCAACGCCGTGCCGCTCAGGCGGATCTACGAGCGCTGGGTGAGCAAGTACGAGGACCAGTGGGCCGGCTCGTTGCTCCGGCTCAGGAACGTTGTGGAAAAGGAGACGCCGATGGGAGTCAAGTTCACCGACCGTCCGGCCCGCACCGCCCACGTGGTGTGCGAGATCACGATCGACGCCCCGCGCGAGCGGGTCTACCGGGCCTGGTTCGACCGCACCGCCGACTGGTTCTACGAGAAGGAGCCCGGCCAGCACGACGGCGCCTCGCACTGCGAGGAGAAGATGGGCGGCAAGTTCTACATGGACGTGCCGGGCGGCGGGTTCAACGTCCTCGGCGAGGTCACGATGATCAAGCCGGGCAGGAAGATCCGCCTCCGCGGCGACTGCACCATCCCCGACGCCTTCATCGCCAACATGACCATCGCCTTCGAGGACGCGGGCACCGGCACCCGGGTCAGCGTCGACCACCGCATGTCCGGGGACTTTGAGGACGACCTGCCGGCGGGGTTCGAGGAGGGCTGGAACGACGGGCTGGGCAAACTCAAGGCGCTGGTGGAGTCGAACCCGGCGTGAGCCACGCCGCCCCGCAGCGGGGGCAGACCCGCCGGCCCTCGGCGTCGGTGGGGGCCTCGTCCAGCGGGTGCAGGCAGGAGCCGCACCGGGCGTGGGCCACGATGACCCGCGACGTTCGGTGCGGGCCCCCGAAGGCCGATCCGAGCGGTATGCACAGGACCGCGAGCAGGATGGGCGTGGTGAAGAGAAGCAGGGCCACCGCCGGGTACGGGTCGTTGTCGGTGTAGAGCATCCAGCAGAGGTACAACAGGCCCGCGGGCAGCCAGATCAGCCCAAGCATGAACGCGATGCGCGGCCCTCTCCCGACGCGGCGCATGTCGCGTTGCAGGCGCCGGCGTTCTTCCGGCTCGATTTCCGCCAGCAGTTCCGGGCGGACGAGCATGAGGCGCGAGTCGGGCGATTCCACGAAGCGGCCACGGTCGTCCGGCGCGTACAGCGCGCTCCGCATCCGGACTCCGGGCGCCAGCCAGCCGGCGAACGTCCATCGGAGCACGGGCACGACGGGACGCTGCCAGTACGGCGCGACGATGCGTTCGGTGCTCCAGGCCGCGGCGCACTCCGGGCACACGACGCAGCCGTTCGGGCCCTCCGGTGCGCCCTGGAGCGAGAACGCGCACGAGCCGCAAACGCCCTCGGCGACCGCCGTCCGTGCGATCTGCGACGTCGCGCCGCGCCGGATGTACGCGGCGTAGACCTTGTTGGCCAGGACGATGAGCCCGACGAGCAGCGCCAGCCCCAGGCCCGCCCCGCGCAGCCCGAAGAGGGCGGTGGCCGTCGCGCCGAGGAACCCGTACGCGAGGAGCACGCCCACGGTCATGGCGATCCCGATCGCCAGCCGGTCGGGGGTGGTGCGGCGGGTCTCGCTCTTGATCGACGCCGCCAGCCGCCGGGCGAGCATGGCCAGGCCCGGGTTGTCGGACTTGGACGCCCGGACCAGGTCGCGCCGGTCCAGGAGTCGGACGGGCCGGGCGCGGTCGTCGAGCAGGGGGCGGAAGGTCGAGCGGAACCCGACGCGGGCGTCCTGGTGGGCCCGGCCCGCCACGGCCTTGCCGGCCCGGTCTGGCGTCGCGGATGGGTGCTCTGTGTTCGGCATGCCGTTCTCGGCGTCCAGTCTAACCGCGGGCCGCCATCAGCGAGCGCGGGTTGGCGCGTGCGAGACGCCAGGCGGTGGGGACGGCGGCCAGCACCGACATCGCGACGGCGACCAACCAGCCCGCGATGATCGGGACCACGGGCGGCCGCAGCGTCAGGTCGATGCCGATCAGTCTGCGGTTGGTCACCTGCCCGCCCCACGCGGCCTGCAGGCCCAGCATGGTCCCCAGGAGCCCGGCGGCGAGCCCGATCAGCACCGCCTGCCCGCACACGAGCATGACCAGTTGCCGGCGCGAGCCGCCGACGGCCCGGATCACCCCCAGTTCGTACCGGCGCGACTGGACCTCGGCGATGATGAGGTTGGCCACGCCGAAGCACGCGACGAGCATCGCCCCGACGGCGACCGTGCTGAACACGCCCAGCGTGCTGCGGAACACCGCCTCCAACTGCGCCCGGATCTGCCGCCCGGACCCGACGTTCAGGACGCCCATGCCCGCGGTGGCCTCCCGGATGGCGGCCACCGCCGCGTGCTCGTCGGCGTCGGGTTCGAGTTCGATGCCGACGATGTACGGCCGCGTCACGCCGAACCGCTCGGCCGCGTCGGCCCGCGAGCCGACGACCGAGTGGATGGTCTGCTGGACGAAACTGCCGCCGAAGTCGAAGTACTGGCTGATGAACTCCAGGCCCGCCGAGGTGACCACCCCGGCGATCTCGAAGCGGTGCTCGGTACCGTCGTGGCTGCACACGAACTCGTCGCCCACGCCCAGGCCCCGGGCGGTGGTGAACTCCCGCGCGACGAGCACGGCCCCGCCCCGGTCCATGCGGTCCGCGGCGGCGTCGGGGTCGCCCTCGACGAACTCGACCTCGAACATCTCCGAGATCACCCGGTAGTCCAGGCCGAAGAAGTTGGTCTTGTAGCGCTGCAGGCCCTCGACGCCAAAGCCCTCGATGTCGACCTGGGTGATGGTGATCGGCGTGGTGCGGCGGACGAAGGGCAGGGCGTCGATGGTCGGGCCCGCTTCCTCGCCCAGCGGCAGGCCGTAGGCGAAGGCGTCGGGGAAGCGGATCTTGCCCAGCCAGTCGCGCAGCGCCGAGCCGCCGTTGGTCCAGATCGAGATCATCAGGGCCAGGCCGGTCATCAGCGCCCCGGCGGTGAACCCGTGGCGGTAGGGGGTTGCGCGCACGGTCCGCGTGAGCAGGGCCCCCGGCAGACCCAGCAGGCGCGACAGCCAAGGCGCGACCACGAGCGCCACCAGCGCGGTCACCGGCGCCGCCAGCAGGAAGTAGCCCACGAACATCGTGGGGATGCCGACGGTCACGTAGGCCCAGAAGAACACCTGCGCGTCCTGGATACCCGCGACGATGCCGATCATCACCCCGATCAGGGCCAGGGCGACGACCAGCACCCGGCGCAGCCCGGTGGCGGTGGGGGGCGTCGCGCGCGCGGACAGCGCGGCCAGCGGCGAGAGCGACGCCGCACGCCACGCGGGCCACGACGCACCCGCCAGCCCGGCGACCAGCGAGCCGAGCACGACCGCCGTGAGCATCGCGGGCGGAACCACCAGCCCCTCGGTCAGTTGGCGCTCGAACACCCTGCTCAGGGCCCAGGTCATCGCGACGCCCAGCGGCACGCCCGCGGCAGCGCCGGCGGCGGCCACCATCAGCCCCGCCATGAGTTGGGCGGCGCCCAACTGGATCTTCTCCGCCCCGATGCACCGCAGCACCGCCAGCACGCGCTGCTGCTCGGCCACGCCGGTCGTCAGGCCGGTCGCGATGATGAACCCCGCGCACAGCAGCGCGATCGCCCCGACCAGGATCAGCGCCAGTTGCGAGGTCGCCAGGTTCCGCTCCACGCCGGAGGTGATCCGCTCGGTCGTCTGGACCAGCACGTGCGGCCCGAACGCGCCGGCGTGCTCGGACGCGAACGCCTCGGGGTCGACGCCCTCCTCGAGTTCAACCTCGATCAGGGACAGACGCCCCGGTCGTCCCGCCGCCCGCTCAAGCGTGTCGAGGCTGACGATTCCGGTGGGCTTGCCGCCCAAGGGCGGGGACTCGGCGATGCCGACCACGCGCAGGCGCGTGCGCGGGCCGAGCAGGCGGAGCACGGTCAGTTCATCGCCGATCCGGACGCCGACCCCGGCGTTCAGGCGGGCGGCTTCCTCCGCGTCGGCGACGGCCTGGCCCTCCCGCGGCGCGGGCAGGCCCGTGTGGGCCACGGGGTCGGCGAACGGGTCGACCGGCGTCCCCGCGCGGGCCCGCTGCTGGTCCGCGTGGCTCAGCCGCCGGGCCAGCGACGCGTCGATCAGGAGTTCGTCCGGGCCGGTCGGCAGCCGCCCGGCGACCAGGCGGGGCGGGCGGGCGACGAACTCGGCGTCCAGGTCCACGCCGCTGACGAAGGCGCTGACGCGGTAGGTCGCGGGTCGAGCGGTCCACGAACCGTCCTCGCGCTGCGTGAGCGTCGGCAGTTGCAGGCCGAGCGTGAGCGTGTCCTCGATGCGTCCGTCGGCCGAGCGGACGCCGGGCCAGGCGCGGACCGCGTCGAGCATGCCGGCGGGCAGCGTCTCCCCCGCGGCCGGCTGGATACGCACCTGGGCCGTGCCCATGGCGGTGTCCAGTTGGGCGCGCACCGCGGCGTCCAGCGACGCCATCGCGCAGGCGATGGCCGCGACCAGGGCGGTCGAGAGCGCCACCGCCGCGGTGAGCAGCGCGAACCTACTCGGCCTCGCCGAGCAGACGCTGCGCGCGAGTCGCCACGCCGCCCGCATCCAGGCCCCCTTCCGCCTCGGCGTCGATCACCCCCCGCACCACGCCGTCGCCAACCACGAAGATGCGCCGGCAGTAACTGGCCGCCTCCGGCTCGTGCGTGACCATGAGCACGGTCACGTCCTGGGTCGCCGCGATCTCCCGCAGCAGCGTCCAGACCATCGTGGCGGAGCGCGAATCCAGGTTGCCCGTCGGCTCGTCGGCCAACAGCACGGGCGGCTTGAACAGCAGGGCCCGGGCGATCGCCACGCGCTGCTGCTC
>CAZFSO010000071.1:0-1409 GCA_964522095.1 uncultured Phycisphaeraceae bacterium
CCACTGGCGCCCCGTCCTCGGCACGCACGCACTGGTGTGGGACGAGACGCAGAAGCTCGCCGGCAAGGACCCCGACTTCAACCGCCACGACCTCTGGGAGCGCATCGAGAAGGGCAGTTACCCCGAGTTCGAGCTGGGCCTGCAGATCGTCGAGGAGGCTGACGAGCACAAGTTCGACTTCGACCTGCTCGACTCGACCAAGATCATCCCCGAGGAACTCGTGCCCGTCCGGCCCCTCGGCAGGATGGTTCTCAACCGCAACCCGGACTACTTCTTCGCCGAGACCGAGCAGGTGGCCTTCCACCCCGGCCACGTCGTGCCCGGCATCGACTTCACCAACGACCCGCTGCTCCAGGGCCGGCTCTTCTCGTACCTCGACACGCAACTCCTGCGGCTCGGCGGGCCGAACTTCGCCGAGATCCCGATCAACCGGCCCATCGCGCCCGTCCACAACAACCAGCGCGACGGGTTCATGCGCCAGACCATCAACACCGGCAAGGCGCCCTACTCGCCCAACAACCGCGCACGCGGCTGCCCGATGCTCACGCCCGAGGGCATGGGCGGCTTCGCCCACCACATGGAGCGCGTCGAGGGCCACAAGATCCGCGCCCGCAGCGAGAGTTTCAAGGACCACTACACCCAGGCGGCGATGTTCTACCGCAGCCTCTCCGAGCCCGAGCGCCGCCACCTGATCAAGGCGGCGCACTTCGAACTCGGCAAGGTCGCCGACCCCGAGATCCGCAAACGCGTCCTTGAGCACTTCGCGAGGATCGACGCGGGCCTGACCCGCGCGGTCGCCGAGGGGGTCGGCGTGCCCGCCCCCGAGGCCCGGCCCGTCGGCGAGGTCCGCACCTCGCCCGCGCTGAGCATGGAGAGCGAGGGCAACCGCGCCAAGCGGTCCGCCAAGGGCAAGATGATCGCCGCCGTCATCGCCGAGGGCTTCGACTGCTCCGTGCTCGACGCGATCAAGAAAGCCGCCGAGTCCCAGGGCGCGGTCGTCGAGGCGGTCAGCACGAAACTCGGCGAGGTCCGCAGCGGGCGCGACAAGCCCGAGGAGATCAAGAAGACCTTCTCCACCACCCACTCGGTCGTCTACGACGCCGTGTGCATGCCCGGCGGCGACAAGGCCGTCGAGTCGCTGAGATCCAGCCAGCCCGCGGCCGACTTCTTCCAGAACGCCTACGCCCACGCCAAGGCCGTCTGCTTCGCCCGCGGCGCCCTGGACGCCACCGCCCGCTGGGCCCCGGACCTCGACGACGACGCCAAGCCCTCAGGCCAAGGCGTGGCCTCCGTCCACGGCGTGGTCATGCAGCGCGAGGGCGACGCGTCCGAACTGGCCAAGGCGTTCCTCAAGGCCGTCGCCGAGTACCGCCACTGGGGACGCGAGCGGGAGGACGCCTGACCGGCGG
>CAZFSO010000071.1:1509-11595 GCA_964522095.1 uncultured Phycisphaeraceae bacterium
GCCGTCGCCGAGTACCGCCACTGGGGACGCGAGCGGGAGGACGCCTGACCGGCGGCTGAACCGCCAACCGCGTGCCGGGCCGGGGGGCGTCAGATCTCCGGCCCGTCCACGCCACCCTGCCAGCCCCCGGGGCCGGTGCGGTGGTCGTCGATCTGGACGCGGATCATCGGCAGGTTGGCCAGCAGTCGCTGGCGCTCCTCGGCGCCCATCTGCTCGGCCATCGCCAGCATGGCCTCGACGGTCAGTTGCTTGCGGGCGGCCGAGCCGTCCGGCAGCCGCCGGATGGCCGCGCCGGCCCGGTCGGACAAAAAGTCCGGCTCGCGCTCGATCATGTCGGCCATCTTGCGGAGCATCTGGGCCGCGGTGCGGGCCGAGACGCCGTGGCCGATGCGGACGCGGACGGGCACCAGGCTGCCGGGGTCGTCGGGGCGCTTGATCACCGTCCCGTTGATCACGTGGCCGTCGGCGTCGGTGCTGGGGTCCTCGTGCCGGTCGATCGTCTCGGCGTTCAGGCCGGAGAGGTAGACCGCCAGGTGGTTGGTGTCGGCCTGGTCGATCGACGCGCCGTGCTGGTCGGATGGGTGCGTGGAGTCGGTCATCGCGGGATCATAGCGCGCCGCCCCCGGAACCGGCGAACAGACTACGAACCGACCGACGCGATCCAGCCCCCGCCCAGGACCAGCGTCGGGTCGTCCGCCCCGTACAGCACCACCGCCTGCCCGGGCGTCACCGCGCGCTCGGGCGCGTCGAAACGCAACTCGAACCGGCCCGCACGCCCGGAGGGCGAGCGGTTGTCGGCGGCGTCCAGCACGCGGACCCGGGCCGACGCGGGCGCGCCATTCGAGCGGTGCTGGGCCAGCACACGGATCCATGCCCCGGCCGGCGGCTCATCAATAAGCCAGTTCGCCTCGCCCACCTCGCACGCCGCGCTGAGCAGGTCCCCCGCCTCCCCCACCACCACCTCGTTCGTCTCGGGGCGTTTCTCGACGACGTAGATCGGGCGCCCCGCCGCGACCCCGACGCCGCGGCGCTGCCCGACGGTGAATCGGTGCTGCCCCTTGTGCGCGCCGAGTTCGCGCCCCGCGCGGTCGACGATCCTCCCCTCGACCGTCAGTTCCGGCCTGCGGCGCTCCACCAGCCCGGCGTAGTCGTTGTCGGGCACGAAGCAGATCTCCTGCGAGTCGGGCTTGTCGAACACGGGCAGGCCGTAGCGCTGCGCCAGGTCGCGCACCTCGGCCTTGGTCTCATACTCGCCGACGGGCAGGACCATCTCGCGCAGCCGCTCGCGTGGGGCCCCGAACAGCACGTAACTCTGGTCCTTCGCAAGGTGACGCCCGCGCCGCAGCACCGGCTCGGGCCCGGTCCGGTCGATGCGGGCGTAGTGCCCGCTGGCGACGAACTCGGCGCCGATCTGGCGGGCGTAGTCGTGCAGTTTGCCGAACTTCAGCCAGTCGTTGCACCGCACGCACGGGTTGGGCGTCCGACCGCGCGCGTACTCATCGACGAAGTAGTCGATGATGCGACCGAAGTCCTTCTTGAAGTTGCACACGTACAGCGGGATGCCCAGTTCGGCCGCCACCTGCCGGGCGTCTGCCGCGTCGTTGATCGAGCAGCAGCCCTGGTGCCCGATCCTGACCTTGGCGGGGTCGCAACTCACGCCGGCCGAGTCGAACGGCACGAGTTCGTCGATTGTCTCGCCGGGCGAGCCGAGGCGCATGAAGCAGCCCACGACCTCAGCCCCCTGCTCGCGCAACACCGCGGCGGCCACGGACGAATCCACGCCCCCGGACATCGCGACGAGCAGCTTGCGCCCCGTCCAGGGGTGCGGGCCGTGATCGGAAGTGGTTGCCACGCCGGATTCTACGGTCGCCCCGGCCCGTCGTCGTCGCCCGCGAGCGGGATGGGGTCGTCGTCCGGCAGGGCAGGCTCTCGGCCCGCAGTCCGCGTCGGGCCGTCGGCGGGCGTCGGAAGGCCGTTCTCCTCACCGCTCAGCGGGATGGGCGTGTCGTCCCGCGTCGCGTGGCGGTTGCGGACGTGCTGGACCGCGGGCCGGATCTCCAGCGGCTCGCCGCCCGCTTCGATCTCGATGGGGGTTTCGTCCCGCACCGGCACGGGCAGGACGGGGAAGGGCGTCAGGTCGGCGTAGGACTCGCCGCACTCGGGGCACTGCCCGCCGTAGGGCAGGCCGCGGAGGTCGTAGCCGCAACCCAGACAGGGCGTGCTGCCGGCGATGGTCCCGCCGCGCTCGGCGCGGTCGCGGAGGCGCTGGGTGACCCGCTCGGCCCGGCCCTCGTTCTGCTCCTGGTACCGCCGGACCCACCGGGCCTGCGCGACGCACCCCACGACGTGCCTGAGCAGGACCGCCGCCGCGACCAGCACCACGACCGTCGCCCACACGCCGAAGAACGGCGCGACCATCCCCAGCACGATCGCGAGGACGCCGAAGATGGTCATGGCCCACGCCGCCC
Source organism: uncultured Phycisphaeraceae bacterium (assembly GCA_964522095.1). Classification (GTDB taxonomy): domain Bacteria; phylum Planctomycetota; class Phycisphaerae; order Phycisphaerales; family UBA1924; genus UBA6054. Next base: position 3,978 of record CAZFSO010000071.1, read on the forward strand.
CGCGGAGTTGCCAGCCCCCGGTGTCGTCGGACATCCAGAACTCGATCTCGGCGATGAACACGCTGATGGGCACCAGGCCCGCGAACGCCGCCAGCCCGCCGACCCCGGCCAGCACGCGCAGCACCGAGTGGAGCATCGCCACGCCCGAGGCGGTGCTCGCCGCGATGGCGAGCAGGACGAAGACCGGCCACATCGCCGCCGCGGCCCGCACCGCCGTGCGGGTGCGGGGGTTGTCCAGGATCGGGTTCTCCAGTTCCGCGAAGTCCTTGGGGCGCGGGCCGGAGATCACCCAGATCCCGGCCGCCCAGGCCCAGGACCCGAGCACGAGCGCCCCGCCCGCCAGCCACGGGTTGAACATCGCGAACACGAGCCCCGACACGCCCCCCAGGACACCGACCGAGGTCACCGCGAAGCCCGCGATCATCCGGTTGACGTAGGCCGGCGGGGCGTCGGTCATGGTGCCCTCGCGCGGGCCGAGGGCGGCCCGGCGGGCGCGGATCGGCTCGCCGCACTCCGGGCACAGGCCACCCACCGCCAGTCCGATCAGGTCGTACCCGCACTTGCGGCACGCCCGGGATCCCATGACGGTCTGCTGCATGGCGGCGGCCCTCGGCAAAGCTCGGACAGCGGGCGGGGGCGGTGTCCGGACCGGCCCGTTGCACACTCTACCGGCAAAGCCCCGCCCCGGTTGTGGCCCGGTCAGACCGCGGCCCGGCGCACCGAGTCCACCGCGCCGGCGAACATCGCCAGGCCCGGCGTGGGGCCCGAGCGGGCGCCGGCTTCAAGCCGCGTCCAGAACGGGTGGCGGGTCCAGTCCAGGTAGCGCTCGGGGTGGGGCATCAGGCCGAAGACCCGGCCCGACGCGTCGCAGATCCCAGCGACGTTCCCGGTCGACCCGTTCGGGTTGTCCACGTAGCGCAGGGCGACCTGCCCGTTGCCGGCCAGGGCGTCCAGCGTGGCGCGGTCCTGCGCCACGAAGCGCCCCTCGCCGTGGGCGATCGGGAGCATCATCGCCCCGTCCGGGTGCGCGTCGAGCAGCCCGCGGGTCCACACGCACGGCGAGGCCGGGTCGGCCTCGACCCGCACCCACTCGTCCCGGAAGCGGGGCGGCACGTTGTCGGTCAGCGCGACGGTCTGCGGGGGCGCCGCGTCGGTGGGCCACGCCCCGCCCGCCTCGGGGCCGGGCAGCAGCCCGACCTGCACCATCACCTGGAAGCCGTTGCACACCCCGATGATCGGCACGCCCCGCTCGACGGCCTCACGCAGCGAGCCGTACAGGCGTTCTCGCATCTGCATGGCGAGCACCCGCCCGGACGCGACGTCGTCGCCGTACGAGAACCCGCCGGGGAAGCCGATGAGGTCGTAGCCATCGATCCGCGCCGGATCGGCCATCAGCGTGCGCACGTGCACCAGGTCCGGGGTTGCGCCGGCGCGCTCGAAAGCGCGGCACAACTCGGCGTCGCAGTTGGTGCCGGCGGTCCGGACGATCAGGGCGCGGGGCGGTTCGGCCATGCGGGATCATATGCGCCACGGGGTATCATCCGCAGGACCGCGACCCCCAAACGGGCCGTTCCTCCGCGGCCCGGGAAGGACGACGATGCCCCCAGTTTTCCCGTTCCAGGCCATCCAGTTCCGCCGAGGCTCGGGCGACGTGTCCGACCTCGCCGCCCCGCCCTACGACGTGCTCGACGCCGGCGCGAAGGCGGCCCTCCTCGGGAAGAACCCCGGCAACATCGTCGGCATCGACCTGCCCTGCGTGCCGGCGAGCCGGCTGGGCCCCCCCGAGGCCTACGAGGCGGCGGCCCAATCCTTCCAGAACCTGCTCGCCCAGGGAACCCTCACCCGGCGCGAACGCCCAGCCGTCTTCGTCTACCGCCAGTCGTTCACCTTTGAAGGCAAGCCCCGGAAACGCTGCGGCGTGGCCTGCACCGTGCCCACGGTCCCCTTCGGCCCCCGCGAGGGCGGGGGCGTGCTGCCGCACGAGCGGACCTTCGGCGGCCCGAAGGAGGACCGGCTCGCGCTGATGCGGGCCACCCGGGCGCAACTCTCGCCCATCTTCGGCCTCTACCCCGACGAGGACGGCGCCGGCGCCGCCTTCGCCCGGGACACCGCCGAGTCCCGCCCGCCCGACATGACCGCTGACCTGGGCGACGGCGTGACGCACGAGGTCTGGACCGTCGACGCGCCCGATCAGATCGAACGCTTCCAGGCCGCCCTCACGGGCCAGGACGTCTTCATCGCCGACGGCCACCACCGCTACACCACCGCCGTCGCCTACGCCGAGGAGGCCGCACGCGGCGCCGACCTGCCGCCCGACCACCCCGCCCGGCGCACCATGTTCGTGCTGGTATCGATGGAGGACCCGGGCCTGGCCATCGGCGCGACGCACCGCGTGCTCGGGGGGATGGAGCACTACTCGATCGAGAAGTTCATCGACGCCGCGCAGGGCCTCCTGAGCGTCGAGGCGATCGACAACGACCCGCGCCGGGTGCCCGCGCAGGTGGCCCACGTCGCCGATCGCGAGGAGACCAGCGTCTTCGGGCTCTACGACTACGCCACCGGCCTGTGCTTCGCCGCGTGGTCGCCGCTGCCCGACCCGCTGCACGACCGATTCCCCGACAAGTCCGAGGCGTGGCGCAACCTCGACGTCGCGCTCGTCCAGCACCTCATCGTCGAGGAGATCTGCGAGCCCGAACTCAACGCCGGCAAGCCCGTCAAGTGGGCCTTCCCGCACAGCATCGACGAGATGCTCGCCATCGGGCGCGGCGACATGACCAGCAGCAGCGTCGAGGAGTCGGGTCGCGCGCAACTCGCGGTGCTCGTCCGGCCCACGCCGCTCGCGGCCGTGCGCGACGTATCCCGCGCGGGCGAACTGATGCCCCAGAAGTCCACGTTCTTCCACCCCAAACTCGCCACGGGCCTGTTCATCCACCCGCTGACCTGACACGACCAGCCATGCCCATCCCGCACGTCATCCCCGGCCGCTGGCCAGAGCCCATCGCCGGCTCGCGCATGGCCGCCGCGATCCGACGCGAGGACCCCGCCGGCTGCCGCGTCGCCCTGATCGGCCTGCCCGACGACACCGGCGTCCGGCTCAACCACGGCCGGCCCGGTGCGGCCGAGGGCCCCACCGCGCTGCGTGCGGCCCTGGCCCGGTACGGCGCGGCCGAGCCGCACGCCACGCCCTGGCCCGGCGTGTTCGACGCGGGCGACGTGCCGCCCGCGGGCGACGACCTCGACGAGACGCACCGCCGCGTCACCGAAGCCGTCGCGGCCCTGCTCGACCGCGGCCTGCTCCCCGTCGCCGTCGGCGGCGGCCACGACCTGACCTTCCCCTTCGTCCGGGCCGTCGCGGCGGAGCACGGCCCGCTGCACGCCGTCTACTTCGACCCCCACCTGGACGTGCGCGCCGAGCCCGGCTCGGGCATGCCGTTCCGCCGCCTCGTCGAGGCCGGCGCCGTCGACGCCCTGACCGTGCACGGCTTCCAGCCCTTCTCCAACACCGCCGAGCATGCGCGGTGGTTCGAGACCCACGGGGGCCGCATCGCCGACGCGACGCCCGCCGACCCCTGGCCCGACCGCGACACCGCCGTGTCGCTGGACATGGACGTGATCGACCAGGCCTTCGCGCCCGGCGTCAGCGCCATGAACCCGTGCGGCTGGACCCCGGCCCAGGCCGCGGCGTGGGTCGACGCCGCCGGTCGCAACCCCCGCGTGCGCTGCTTCGACGTCATGGAACTCAGCCCGCCCAACGACCCGAGCGGACGCACCGCCCGCCTGGCCGCCCATCTCTTCCTGACCTTCCTGCGTGCCTTCGCGGAGCGCCCGTCATGACCGCGATCTTGATCCGCGACGCCCGCGTGCTCACCCTGGCCGGCGCGCCCCGCCCGCGCCGCGGCGGCGACCTGGCCGAACTCGGAGTTCTGAAGCGGGCCGGCGTGCTCGTCCGCGACGGACGCATCGAGGCCGTCGGGCCGGACCTGCCCACGCCGCCGGACGCCGAGATCATCAACGCCCGCGGGCGCGTGCTCATGCCCGCCTTCGCGGACTGCCACACACACGCCTGCTGGGCCGGCGACCGCCTCGACGAGTGGGAACGCAAGCAGCGCGGCGCGACCTATCTGGAACTTCTCCGGGCCGGCGGCGGCATCATGTCCACCGTCCGCGCCGTGCGCGCGGCGACCCAAGCCCAACTCGCCGACGACCTGCTCGCACGCCTCAATGCCATGCTGGACGAGGGAACCACCGCCGTCGAGGTCAAGTCCGGCTACGGACTGACCACGCACGACGAACTCAAGATGCTCCGCGCCATCACCGACGCGGCTGCCCGCTGGCCCGGACGCGTCCGCCTCACCGCGTGCATCGGCCACGCGAAGGACCCCGACACCCCGGACTTCGTCGAGCGAACCATCCGCGAAACGCTGCCGGCCGTGCACGCCGAGTTCCCGGGCTGCGCGATCGACGCCTACTGCGAGGCCGGCGCGTGGACCTTGGAGGAGACCGTGGCTCTCTTCGAGGCCGCGGCGGACCTGGGCCACCCCATCCGCGTGCACGCCGACCAGTTCAACGAACTGGGCATGCTCGACGCCGCGATCGGGCTGGGGGCGGCGTCGGTCGACCACCTGGAGGCCACCTCGCCCGGGGCCCTGACCCGCCTGGCCGCGTCCGAGACCATGGGGGTGATGCTGCCCTGCTCGGGCTTCCACGTGGACGGGCGGTACGCCGACGGGCGGGCGTTCGTGGACGCCGGCGGGGCCTTGGCCATCGCGACCAACTGCAACCCCGGCTCGGCCCCCTGCCACGCCATGCCCATGGCCATCGCCTTGGCGGTGCGTCACCTGGGCGTCACCGCCGCCGAGGCGATCGCGGCCTGCACCGTCAACGCCGCTACTCTCCTGGACATCCACGACGCCGGCACGATCGAGCCAGGCCAGCGCGCCGATCTGGCGCTGCTCCGCCACACCGACGAGCGCCAACTCGGCTACGAGTTCGGCGGCCGCCACGTCGACGCGGTGATCTGCAACGGGCGGCGCGTCTGAGCGGGCGCGGCGCGTCGCGACCGTACCCCGGTGCGGATACACTCGGAAAGTTGGGCCGTTTTCGTCATCAACGACCGCACGCCGGTCGATCGAGCAGGAGCGATCCGCACGCCGCACACCGCGCTCCGCGCCCAACCCAGGCTCGGTCCGACGGTCCGATAGCCGGCGCACCTCAGCGTGCGGACAGGCGCCCGGCACGCAGGCCGCAGACTCGATCCACCGATCTTTCAGCAGGGCACCACAGATGTTCCATATCCGGACACCACCGCTGGACATCCGCTCGCCCGACGGGCTGCGCCGCTCGCTGTTCGACAACCTGGCCTTCGGCCATTTCTTCGCCGAGCGCATGAGGGACGCCGGCCCGCTCGACGGCAAGCGCGTCCTGGAGATCGGCTGCGGGACCGGGCAGGCGTCCGTCTGGTTCGCCCTGCAGGGCGCAAACGTCACCGGGATCGACAAGAGACGCAAGGCCACCGACCGCGCCGAGGAGTTGGCGACAAGCCACGGCGTGGCCGACCGGACCCGATTCGAGGTCGGCAAGATCGAGCGTCTGCCGTTCGAGGACAACTCGTTCGACCTCGTGTTCTCGCAGAGCGTGCTGCAATACACGGACCGCGCCGCGGTCACCGGCGAGTGCGTGCGGGTGCTCCGGCCCGGGGGCCGGCTCGTGATGATCGAGAACATGCCCAACAATCCGGGCATCCGGTTCGTACGCGCCGTCCGCCGCGCCACCGCGTGGTCCGAGTCCGACCGGGCGTACCTGGACTCGATCCGCGGCTACCTCACCGCGACCGAGGGCAGACGCCTGGCGTCCAGCCTGGAGAACGGCGTGTTCGAGACGAGGTTCATCACGCAGATCGTCACGTTCTTCTGGTTCCGCACCCACGCCCTTCCGAGGCTGCGGCCCGTCATCGCGCTGGACCGCGCACTGGCGCGCCTGGACCGGCGTCTCACGGCGTCCACGCCGGGCTTCGAGCGGCTTGCCTGGATCGGCAGCGTCACCGGGACGAAGCCGGCGGAAGGCAGCGTGCGGCCGTGAAGGTGAGGGTCCTGCGCTGGCCCGCGCCGTACCGGTTCGCGTTCGGCGTGACCGACGACACGGACAGGAGCACCACGCCCCGGGTCCGGGCGATCTACGAGCACTGCATCGACCGGGGCATCCTGCCGACCCGGACGACCTGGGTGCACCCGCCCCGCCGCACCTGCGGCGTCGTCGGGAAAGAGGCCCCGGACCAGAGCGTCACGCTCGCCGACGACGACTACCGCGAACTGTGCCTGGAACTCCATCGCCGGGGCATCGAGATGTCGCTGCACGGGGTCAGTTCCGGCGACAACACGCGTGAGGACGTCATCGAGGGCTTCGACAGGTTCCGCGAGATCTTCGGGCGGGACCCTTCCCTGATCGCGTTCCACTCGCACAACGCCGACAACGCGTACTGGGGCACGAGTTTCGTGCGCAGCCGGATCGCCAAGGCGGCGATCGCGCTGCTCGTGCCCCACAAGCCCGAGCAGTACCTCGGGTCGGTCAAGGGTTCGGACTATTACTGCAGCGACGTCCTGTTCGAACGCGTGCGGTACATCCGCATGTTCCGCACGATCGGGCTGAACGTGCTGCGCGTCAACCCGAGCATGCCGTACCACGCGCCGCACACCCCCGAGGTCCGGTTCTGGTTCAGCACGACCGCCGAGGACCTGCACGCCTGCCGCCGGGTGACCCCCGCCCGGCTCGACCGGCTTGCACGCCAGGACGGGCTGTTCCTGCTCTACGCGCACATGGCCGAGAAGTTCGTCGACGAGCGCGGCGAGGTGCACCCCGAGGCCGCCCGGGCGCTCGGCCTCATCGGCGAGCGCAAGGACTGCTGGAAGGCCGGGGGCACGGCGATCCTCGACCGCTGCCTGGCCGTCAAAAACCTGATCGTGCAGCCGCGGCGCACGGGCGTCGTCATCGCGAACCCCACCTCGGTCGCGCTCAACGACCTGCAGATCCGGTCCACCGCGCCCAGGCTCCTGCTGCCCGCAGGGGCGGCGCTGGACACGGTGCGTCCCGGCGTCTTCCGCCTCCCGATGCTCGACGCCGGCGCGGCCGTCTGCCTCTACCGGACCGAACGCCACGCCGCGGTGGACGACCCCGCGGGGATCTCCCGTGCCGAGATCTTCAGGATGCAGTGCGAGGAGGTCATCCGCCTGATCTACCTGCGGCGCCTTGTCCGGGTCCTCAACGCAAGGAAGCGCAGCGCCTGAGCCGCGACCTCACCGGTCCGGCCCGCCGACCACCGCCGGCGACTCGCTGACGAGCACCTCGGCCTCGGTTTTGGCGAGCACCTCATCCACCGTCACGCCGGGCGCCAGTTCGGTCAGGCGGAAGCGTCGGCGCTCGGGGTCCATCACCAGCACGCACAGATCGGTGATGACCATGTTCACGCAGCGTCGGCCGGTCAGGGGCAGGGCGCACTCGCGCAGGATCTTCGGCGCATCGCCCTTGGCGGTGTGCTCCATGGTCACGATGACCTTCTTGACCCCCGCCACCAGGTCCATCGCCCCGCCCATGCCCTTGATCATCTTGCCGGGGATCATCCAGT
>CAZFSO010000072.1:0-11537 GCA_964522095.1 uncultured Phycisphaeraceae bacterium
CCGCGAGCATCAGAACCCCGTCCCGGGCCACCAGCGCCAGCCCGATCAGCACCAGGCCCAGGCCGGGCAGGATGGCGGCCAGGGGCACGATGCCCACCACCGGCACGGAGGCCCCCAGCACCGCCGCGAGCAGCGCGGCGCACCACTCGGCCGGCCCGTCGACCAGCGCCGTCAATCGGTGCCGGATCACTTTGTCAACCCGGTGCGTCCACGGGCGCGCCTTGTCGAAGGCCTTGACGAGCAGTTCCCGTCGGACGCCCTGTTTCCTGAGCCACCCGGGCACCCAGGGCGTGTCGCGCCCGAACACGCGCTGCCCGGCGACGAGGGCGGCCAGCACCCCCACCGCCGCCGGCGCGAGCGGCACCCCGCCCAGCGGGGTGAGCAGCACCAGGCCGGGGAGAATCAGCATCGGCCCGAACAGCCGGTCCTTGAAGGCGTCCATCGCGTCCGCGACCCGCACATGGTCGCGTCCATCGGTGCCCGACGCGAGCGCGTCCATCACGTCGGTCAGACGCTCGGGCCCGTTGGACGGCTTGTCGCCCACGCCCGGTCAGGCCTCGGCCCCGCCCGTGCCCCGCGCGCGCCCGACCACGCCGGTCGTCTCGCTCGCGGCGAACAGGGCGCCCTCCGCCCGGCGGGGGGGCTCGTCGTACTGCTGGCGCTCGCTGTACGAGGCGGCGAGGCGCCCGGCGATGCCGGGCACGATCTTCGCCATGGCCGTGTTCACCTTGGCCATGGTCCCGACCTTCGTGGCCCGGGTGGGGGTGGCGGCCGCGTCGAGGATCGCCTCGGCCACGCGCTCGGGGTCGATCATCGGGTCGGGGAGTTTTGGCTCCTGGTCCATGTAGTTGCGGGCGTGCTGGGGGTAGGGCGTGTCGACCGCGGTCGGCTGGATCAGCGTGATCGAGACCGGGGCGTCGTCGACCTCCGCCACCTCGACGCGCAGGGCGTCGGTGAAGCCCTTGACGGCGTGCTTGGACGCCGCGTACATGCCCTGCAGCGGGATCACCGCGTCGGACACCTCGCTGCCCACGTTGATCAGCGCCCCGCCGCGTTTCCGCAGGTGGGGCAGCGCCGCCAGCGAGCCGTGGTAGACACCCCAGAAGTTCACGTCGAACAGCCGGCGGCTGTCCTCCTCGCTGACCTCTTCCAGGCGCCCGTAGATCGAGATGCCCGCGTTGTTGACCCAGGTGTCGATCCGCCCGAACCGGGCGACCGCCTGCCCGGCAAGGCGATCGACCTGGGCCGGGTCCGAGACGTCGCATTCGACCGCGAGCGCCTCGCCGCCGTCGGCGACGATCGCGTGGGCGATGCTGTCCAGCGCGTGCTTGCTGCGTGCGGCCAGCACGACCTTGGCGCCCCGGGACGCCGCGGCCCGTGCCGTCGCGAGGCCGATGCCGCTCGACGCGCCCGTGATCACAATGACCTGTTCTGACAACGGTTTGAGTTTCGGGTCCATTGGCTGCTCCGTTTCCGATGCGGAGTGTGACGGACGCCCGTGACCGGCCGGTGAAGCCCCGGTGAAAGCGCCCTCACTGGTTGGGGCGGGCACGCACCGTTGGGCGCGGGGAGATTCACCCCGGATCCGGGAATAGAGCCCCCGCCGGGCGTTGTTGGGAGTTCCACCTGTCTCGCACGGGCCTGCGCGCCCTCAAACGGAGAACGCCCCAATGCACCGATCGCTCATCGCCTCGTCTCTCGCCGCCGCATCGCTCCTCGGGCTGGCCGGCCTCGCCGGCTGGACCCACGCCGAGACCGCCGCGGTCTCCCGGGCCACGGACACCCGGCTCTACACCGTGGACACGGTCCACTCGTCGCTGGTCTTCAAGATCCGGCACGCGGGCCTGGCGAACTTCTACGGCCGGTTCAACGACTTCACGGGCGAGATCCACTTGGACCAGGCCGAGCCGGCGAACTCGCGGATGTCGTTCACCGTGCAGACCGGGTCGGTGGACACCGGCAACAGCAACCGCGATGCGCACCTGCGCAACGCGGACTTCTTCAACAGCCGCCAGTACCCGACGATCACCTTCACCTCGACCGGCATCAAGCAGGCCGGCGAGAACGAGTACGAGGTGACGGGCGACCTGACGCTGCACGGCGAGACCAGGCCCGTCACCGCGCGCCTGACCGACGTGACCACCGGCAAGGTGCGCGAGAACGACGCGCTGGGCTTCGAGGCGACCTTCTCGATCAAGCGCTCCGACTTCGGCATGAACACCTTCTTGGCGCCCGACAAGGGCGAGGACGGCGCCCTGGGCAACACCGTCGGGCTGACGGTGTCGGTCGAGGCCGTCGCCCAGTGACCGGTTGATCCACCCGCCGCGCCGGCCCTGACGGGCCGGGCCGGCCTTCATGCCCAACGAACTGGCCTTCCGCGTCGCGGTCCACGGCGGGCTCATCCCCGGCCTGGTCGCGTTCTTCGTGCTCGTCGCCCTGTGGTGGCGTCACACCCGACGCGCCCGATCCCCGGACGCGCCCGCCGGCGTTGGCCCGGCTTGGGCGCTCCCGTTGCTGATGAGCCTGGGCGTGGTGGCGGCCGACTGGGTGGCCAAGCAGTCGCTCGCGTGGTGGCCGGCGGACAACACCCGGCGCCTGGGGCACGCGGCCCTGCTGGTCGGCGCGGCGGGGGCGGTCGTCAGCGTGCAGCGCGTGCCCACCGCCGCCCGGATCGCCGTCCGCGCCGTCGCGTTGGGCGCGGTGGCGTGGATGCTCACCGAGGGCTACCGGCCCGGCGTCCTCTCCGACGGGCAGATGTGGGCGCTGGTCGCGGCGTGCGCCGGCGTCGGCGCCGTCCTGGCGACGCTCGCGGACGCGTCGTTGGCCAGGACCCCGGGCTGGACCGGGCCGGCCGCGGCGGTCGCGGTGCTCGGGCTGTTCCAGCCGTTCCTGCACTTCGCGGGCTACTCGTCCGGCTCGATCGCGATGACGGGGGCGCTGGCCGCGGCGTCGGCCGCCCTGCTCGTCGCGGCGCGTTTCCGCGCGGTGCGCGCCGACGGCGTCGGCACGGCCGTGACCGGGCTGGTGCAGATCGGCCTGCTCGGCGCGGGCGTGCAGTCCGAGCCGAAGAGCCTGCTCGCGATCGCGCTCGCCGCGGCGTGCCCGCTCGCGCTGGGCGTGCGCCTCAGGAAACCGATCCCGACGCTGCTGCTGCGGGCGGTCGTCGCCGCCGCCACCGCCGGCGCGGCCCTGGGCGTGCTGGCGCTGGCGCCCGCCGAGCCGGACCCGTACGCGGACTGGTCGGTCGGCCTGTCGAGCGTCCGCCCGTAGGCTTGCCCATGCCGCCCGTCGCCCTGCGCCGCCCGGTTGAGTCGGACCGCGACGCCTTTGTCGCGCTGCGCCGGGCGAGCCGCGCACACCTGGAGCCGTGGGAGCCGCTGCCGCAGGCCGGGATGGACATGTACGGCCCGGAACTCTTCGACGCGGAGTGCGCCCGGAGCGACACGCCGACCGAGCAGCGCTGGCTGATCGTCCGGGCCGACACCGACGAGGTCCTCGGCCGGGTCGCCCTGACGGCCATCGAGCGCGGGGCGTTCCAGAACGGGCGCCTGGGCTATTGGATCGGCGCCCGCCACGCCGGGCGGGGGTTCATGTCCGCCGCGGTCGGCCGGTGCCTGGGCCTGGCCTTCGGCGAACTCGGCCTGCACCGCGTGTGCGCCAACATCATGCCCGCCAACACGGCCTCGCGGCGCGTGCTCGAACGCAACGCCTTCGTGCGCGAGGGCTACTCGGAGCGCTACCTGCAGATCGCCGGACGCTGGGAGGACCACGAGCGCTGGGCCGTCACCGTCGAGCGATGGCGGGCGTTCAGCAGCGCCACTCGGTGATCACGGCAACGTCCGGTCGCTCGCGGTCGTCGCGGCGTTCCGACTCCGTGCCGACGTGGACGAAGCCCGCGATGCGCTCGGCGCCCGTCAGCCCGAGGTGCGCCCGCACGGACGGGTGCTCGGACGCCCAGCCGGTCAGCCACACGGCGCCGTAGCCGTGCGCGTGGCAGGCGTGCAGCAGGTTCATGCAGGCCGCGCCGACGGCGAGCGTCTGGTCGAACTCGGGGATCTTCGGGTTGGCCGGGTGGTCGGCCCGGGCGCGGCAGACGGCCGTGACCACCATCGGGCTCAGGTCGAAGCGCTCGCGGGACGCGGCCACCCGGGCGGCGTCGGCCTCGGGGTGCTCGGCCGCGAACGCCCGCCCCACCGCTTCCGACAGGGCCGCCAGCCCGTCGCCGGTCAGCACGACGAACCGCCACGGCACGAGGCGACCGTGGTCCGGCGTGCGGCTGGCCAGGGTCAGGATCCGCTCCAACTCGGCCCGGCCCGGCGCGGGCGGGCGCAGCATGCGGGGCGAGGCCGAGCGGCGGGTGGCGAGAAACTCGATCGGGGCGACGGTTGCGGGCATGCCGGATCATTGGGCGGCCTGCGCGGACGCACGAAAAAACCCGCCGTGGGAGGCGGGTCTTGGAGCGGAACGGGAGGGATTCGAACCCTCGGTACACCTTTACGATGTACACCGGATTAGCAATCCGGCCCCTTCAGCCTCTCGGGCACCGTTCCGGGTCGGGCCTGTGGACGGGGAGCGTAGGGCGGTTGCGGGCGGTGAACAAATGGCCCGGGCGGTGCGCACGCCGGTTTTGGGGCGACCGGGTCCGGGTGGTCAGTCCGCGCCCTCGCCGCCGTTCTGGCGGGTCTCGAGGAGGTTGCGCAGGTACTTGTTCTCGCGCCGGGTGGCCTCCAGGTCGAAGACCAGGTACTTGACGCTCAGGCGGAGGTGGTCGAGCGAGTCCTGAAGTTCGCCGATGGTCTTCTTCATCTTCTGGTGCCTGGCCTGGGTCTCCTGGGCGAGTTGGGCCAGTTTGGGGCGCTCGGCGTCGGGAAGGGTCTCGATCTGCTCGAGCAGGCTGGCCAGGCGGCTGTGGAACTCGTTCTCCGTCATGTCTGGTCCCTCCGGTCGGATCTGGGGATGTCTCGGGCCGGCCGCGTGCCGGTCCGAGTGACGGGATGCACCGGGCGGGCCAGTGTGCGCACTGGAACGCCCGGCCGGACGCGGGGTCCGGGAATACCCCGTCCGTGGGGTCAGACAATCCGTTCTTGAGGCCCCTCCGTGGGGCGGTCGGGTCCACGCCGCCGGTCCGTCGGCGGGTGGGGTCGCGCGGGCTGTTGCCCGGATTCAACGCCGGCGGTGCAGGCGTTGCAACGCGCGTTGCGCCGCGGGCGGGGCGTTCTGAGCGATCGAGCGCAGTTCGGCCGGCTCGACCTTGGACGCGTCGGCCACCGCCTTGCTCAGGGCCTTGTCCAGGTTGCGCTGGAAGTCCGAGAAGTACTCCTCGAGTTCCTGGCGCGAGAAATGGCTCAGGGGGTCGGACAGGCCGGACTGGGCGGCCGCCCAGTCGATCAGCGACGACGGCGTCGGCTCGAAGCGGTAGAGCGAGAGCACCGACCGCAGGCGGGCGGCGTCGGTCTGGAAGGGGTCGACCGCGTCGTCGGGGATGCCGGTCATCTTGCGGCGCAACTCGCGCGGGTCGGTCGGCAGGCCGTGCGCGGGGGGCGGGCCGAACGGGTCCGGCCCGGCGGACGGGGTGGACGCCGCCATTGCGGAGAACACCCCCTTCGGCGTGGCGTTCGCGGCCGGGGCCGGCTTGGCCTCGGCGAGCACCGCGTCGGCCTTGGCGGCCCGGCGGAGGTGGACGAACGCGGTGCTGATGGTCTTCAGGCCGGCGCGGTCGAACCGGATCGCGAGTCGCTGGCAGGGAGCGCCTTCGTGCACGGTCCCCGACGCGGTCGCGACGGTGCCGACGCCCCACTCCGGCTTGCCGGGGTGCAGGACGCGGTCGCCGATCTGGAACTTGTCTTGAGCGGTTGCGGTCATGGCTGGCGTCGGAAACTCGGTTGTAGAAAGAGGTTTGCGGCGTGCCCGGGGGTGGTCCCGAACACGCTTGGTGGCTACCCTTCGCTCTGGCATCGAGCGGTCCACCGGGGGGTCGAGTCGATCCTTCCGGCCCGGACATGCGGGCCGACACCCCAGTTTCGTTGGGAGATGGTAGCCGATGATCGAGGCGTTGAAAAGCGAAGAGATCGTGGACAAGGTCGGCGGGCGGTTCAAGCTGACCGCGCTGATCCAGCGCCGGCTTCAGCAGCTCGTCGAGGGGGCCCGCCCGCTCGTGGAGCGCGAGGGGCGCACCGATCTCGAAATCGTGATCGAGGAGATCCTCCAGGACAAGATCACGCTCGAGTTTGACGACCAGCCCAAGCCGGCCGACGAGCCGCTGCTCTGACCCAAACCGAGAACCGGACCCCGCGATGAGCCTGACCCCGCACGAGATGCGTCCCCGGTTCGAGGGCCGACGCGTCCTGATCGGGGTTTCGGGGGGCATCGCCGCGTACAAGGTCTGCACGGTCGTCTCGCGCCTGGCGCAGGCTGGGGCGGAGGTCACCGTGCTGATGACCGAGTCGGCCACGCGGTTCGTCACGCCGCTGACGTTCCAGGCGCTGTCCGGCCGCCCGGTCTACACCAGCCAGTGGCAGCACACCGAGGCGCACGACCCGCAGCACATCGCCCTGGCGGACCGGTGCGAGGTCGCGCTGGTCGCGCCGTGCACGATGGACATGATGGCGAAACTGGCCACCGGGCGGACCGACGACGCCGTCACGCTGGCCCTGAGCGCGATCGACCGGGCCCGCACGCCGGTCCTGCTCGCCCCGGCGATGAACGACGCGATGTGGGCCCAGGCATCCACCCGGCGCAACGCGGCCCAACTGGAAGCCGACGGCTTCCGCCTGGTCGGGCCCGGCACGGGCTGGCAGGCCTGCCGCCACGTCGGGGTCGGGCGCATGGTCGAGCCCGAAGACCTGGTCGAGGCACTGTCCAGAGCGCTTCCAGATCGCGGTTGACCGCCCGCGCCTTGACGCAACACGGGCGGCCCCTGAGGACCGCCCGCGCGTCCGTTGCATGCGTTCCGCGCTCAGCGCCGGCGGCGCAGGGCGGCGCCCCCGGCCAAGCCGAGCAGGCCCAGGGCCGACGGGGCGGGGACGACCGAGATGGTCATCGATGCGAAGTCGATGCCGACGGCGTTGGCCGGGCCGTCCTCGATGCCCATCCCGAACACCGACAGCCCGGTGAAGTCGTAGGAGCCGACCGCGCCGAGGATGTCGAGCGAGGAGAGGAACTCCTGGGGGTAGGACACGTTGAAGGTGGCCTGGAAGTCGCCGAACACGCCGGCCTGGGCAAGGGGCAGGCCGGTGGGGAAGTCGAGGCCTTGGGAGAGGAAGAAGCCGTCCACGGCCGGGTCGTTGTCGCGCAGGACGAAGTAGGCCGGCCCGGTGAAGCCGTCGCGGAGCCCGATCGAGACGCCCCCGCTGAAATCTAGGGCGAACGAGCCGAGGTCGATCGCGTAGCCGCGGGTGGGGAACGACCCGTCGACGAAGTTCTCGGAGTCGAGGGTGAAGGAGTAGGTGACGGTCTCGCCGGCGCTGACGCCCCCGAGGGGGCCGGTGTTGACGCCGTTGAAGTAGACGTCGCCGTGGATCTCGACCAGGACGGGCGTGGCGGCTGCGGCGCCGGCGGTCAGGGCCAGGGCGGTCAGGGTCGCGGTTCTCATCGGTCTCTCTCCTTGTTGCGGGTGGCCGCGCCGGTCGGCGGAGCGGCCGGGCTTGCCGGCTTCGGGCCGGGATCTCCCCGCGTCGGCGGGGCACGACGGGCAAGATACCATGGCCGTGAAGTTCCCGTCAAGTTTCCCATGGGAAAGTCGCTGTGGAAACTTCGTACGCGGGGGTCGCACGATACACTCGGGATTCGCCGGCGCCGACGAAAAATGCCGTTCGGCATATATTTGGGTACTTGCTGAGTGAGGTCCACCGTGCGTGCGTCCGCAGACCATTCCGATGCCCCCGTGCCGTCGGCGGTTGAAGGGCCGGGGTTCGAGGACGCGCTGGACCGGGCGTTCCAGGGGGTGCGGGGCGCGTTGACCGATCTGCTCGTGTCGGTGCGGGCGGACGCGACGAAGCCGCAGGAGATCGCCCGGCGGTTCCGGATCAACAAGAACCTGGCCTGGAAGATCAGCAAGGTCGTGACGGTGACCGACCCGCACGCGGTGGTGGCGAACCTGCCGGGGCCGACGGGGATGAACACGGTGCTGACGGCGTTCGCCTCAGGCGGGGCGCCAGGCTGGAGCGTCGACGCGGCGCGGAGCGCGGTGGACCGCTTCGACCGGATGGTCGAGGTGCACGTGGGCGACCGCTCGACGCTGGAACTGGTGCTTTCCAGCAAGGCCCCGCACAAGGTGCCGCAGGAGCACCTGCACCAGACCCGCCGGATGGCGTTCCAGGGCAACTCGTGCATCTGGGGGATCCAGGCGCGGGTGCGGCTCGCGTCGTTCTTCATCGCGCCCAACGCCGACGACCCGGAGATGCTGGACACCGCCAGCCTCGGCGGGCTGATCGACGTGCGCCGGCTGCGGGGCGACGCGAGCGTCCCGCTGATGATGCGGTTCGCCTACAACGACGACGGCACCGTCCGGCAGTCGTCGGGCGTGCGCCCGATCGACGCCGCCCCCGACGCCGGCGCGCTGATGCTCATGCCCGAGTTCTGCTCGTCGCCGTTGCCGGCGTTCGTGCCGATCAGCGGCAACGGGTACACCCGGTATCAACTCGCGCCCGGGCCGATCGGCAACGGCGGGCTGAACACCTGGATCCACGGCGAGATGATCCGAGGGTTCGCGCCGGTCTGGGCGGACGAGCACAACACCGTCGGCGAGCACGCCGTGCCGGTGCAGATGCCGGTCGAGTGGCTGCTGGCGGACCTGCAGGTGCACCGCTCGCTGGGCTGGGCGATGAGCCCGCGCGCGGTGCAGTTCAGCCAGGTCGCCAGCGGGCCGGCGCCGGGGGCCGACGCGAGTTGGGACCGGCTGCCGATGGCCGAGTCGATCGAAGCGATCGGGCACGGGCCGCCGGTGGTCGCCACGCCGCTGGCGCCCAGGCTGCCCGAGATGGTGGCGCGTGTGTACGAGCGGATGGGGTGGGACGCGGGCGACTTCCACGGCTTCCGGCTGGTGGTGCGGTACCCGGCGATGCCGACCTCGGTGGTGATCCAGCACGATCTCGCCCGGCGGGCGTGACGCCTCACTCGCGCTCGATGGCGTACACCGACAGGTCGACACGCTCGCCCTTGGAGTAGTTCACGCCGGTTGCACGCCCCAGCAGGACCGCGCCGGCGGGCGGCGACGCGTGCGCCGGCAGGACGAGTACCGCGCCGGAGTGGGCGTCCGACCACGACGCGGCGGCGTCGGGCGGGATCCGTTCGACCCGGCCGCGGGTGCTGAAGCCGAGGCTTCCCTCGTCGTAGACGATCGTGCCGATGTGCACGCCGGGCGGCACGAGGTCTGCGATCTGTTCGGACACCCACAGCGCCCG
The DNA here is from genome assembly GCA_964522095.1 of uncultured Phycisphaeraceae bacterium. Classification (GTDB taxonomy): domain Bacteria; phylum Planctomycetota; class Phycisphaerae; order Phycisphaerales; family UBA1924; genus UBA6054. Next base: position 9,402 of record CAZFSO010000072.1, read on the forward strand.
TGCCCGGGGCAGCACGCCGCCGAGCAAAGCCCCGGCGAACACGACGCCCGCCCCGACCGCGACGGCGTGGGCGTGGACGCCCCGCCCGCGTCGGGCGCACCACGCGGCGACGAGGACCAGCACGCCGGCGACAACGCCCCCGGCGACCGCGATGGCGCGGGCGTCCTCACCGCCGCCGAGCCACGCCACGGCGATCGGGGCCGCGACCACGAGGCACAGCCCGATCGCCGTCCACAGGACGAGTCCCGACCGCGCCGGACGGGCGCCGCTCAGCACCGCCCGCGCGGTGAGGAGGGCGATCGGGGGGTACAGCGGCATGGTGTAGTGCGGCAGTTTGGTTCCGATGAGTTCAAAGACCAGCCAAGCGGGGACGATCCAGGCGAGCAGGAAGAGCGTGGCCGGGTCCGCCACGGTTCGGGCCCGCCACCGGGTGCGCCAGCCGGCGTCGGGGGGAAGGTGCAGGGCCGTCCGGGCCGCGCCGAGCACCGCGTGGAGCGTGAGCAACGAGCCGGGCCAGAACAGCACGGCCAGCAGCACGAGGTGGTAGCCCGGCGGGCCCCAGTGGCCCTCGCGGGCCCCGGCCGAACGCCCGATCGTCTCGTCAAACCACACCCCGAGCATCACCGGCCAGCCCACGGCGTCCGCGCTGGCGACGACCCACGGCCCGAGCATCGCGCCGAGCACGCAGGCGCCGAGGATCGGGCGCGTGCGTCGCAGCCATCCCCAGTCGCGTGCCACCCACGCGTACGACGCCGCGGCGAGGCCGACGACCATCGGCGTGACGGGTCCCTTGGTCAGGATGCCGGCCCCCACCGCCGTCCAGAGCGCGAGCGGCGCGAGCCAGCCGCGGGCCCGGCGTGCGGGGGAGCCGGACCGGATCACGAACAGCGCCGCCATCGCGGCGGTGGTCGTGAACAGCAGGATCTGGTCGGCGCGGGCCTGGTGGGCGTCCCAGACGACCATCGGGCACACGCCGAGCAGGGCCGCGCCCAGCAGGCCGGCCCGGGCCTCGCCGGCGCGGACGCCAAGACGCCAGATGATCAGGCACGCGCCGATGGCCGCGAGCACGGACGGGGTGCGGTAGTGCCAGATGCGGTCGGCACGCGGATTCCCGCCGGTCCACACGGCGGCGGCGCCGGCCTGCGCCCAGTAGGTCAGCGGCGGCTTGACGAGGCGGGGATGGTCGTCGACCATCGGCACGGCCCAGCCGCCGGCGTGGCGGCCGCCGGTGAGGCGGGCGTCGGCGTCGGGCGCGATGGGCTCATCGTCGCGTTCGGACGCGGGCAGGGCGAGGGCTTCGAACATCTGGCGGCTGGCTTGGGCGAACCGGGCCTCGTCGCGGTCGACGACCGGGATCGAACGCAGGCCGGGCAGATAGACTGCCAGCAGCACCAGGACGAGCGCCGCGCCCGCGGCGGGGCGTCGGGCGAACCGTTCCGCCCGGCCCGAGCCGGCCTGGTTCGACGAGTGGGAAATCGCAGGCATGGACGCAGGGGCTCCGCGGTTCGAACGGGACGACTCTACGGCCCTGCGTCGTGCGGCCGTCGGCGGCGCCGCGCTCGTGTGCCTGGGCCTGCTCGTCATGCCGCTGGACCCCGGCGTGGAGGCCTGGGCGGCGGGGCTGAAGAAGCGCAACGACTTCTGGGTCGAACTCGACGCGCTCCAGCAGTACGGGCAGGCCGGGACCTCCGTCATCGTCGCGGTGCTGATCTGGACGCTGGACCCCGCCCGGCGGCGTCGCCTGCTGGACTGGGCCGCGGCGGCCGCGGTGGTGTGGATGGTGACCTTCTCGATCAAGGCGCTGGTCGGGCGACCCCGGCCGCGGCTGGACGACCCGTTCGGCTTCCTGTGGCCCTGGGGGGCCTGGGACTTCGGGGGTTCGACCGGCGTGCGGCACGCCTGGGAGGTCGGGCGGGGGATCTCGAGCGACCTGTGGTCGATGCCGTCGAGCCACGCGGCCTTCGCGGTGGTGATGAGCGTGTTCCTGGCCCGCCTGTACCCGGCGCTGCGGGGGTTCGCGGTCGTGATGGTGCTGGTCGTTGCGGCGGGCCGGGTGCTGTTCCGGGCCCATTACCTCAGCGACGTGCTGGTCGGGGCGGGGTTGGCTTGGGGCCTGACGGCGTGGGCCGTGGGCGG
>CAZFSO010000073.1:0-1505 GCA_964522095.1 uncultured Phycisphaeraceae bacterium
AAGCCCGCACCGACGCCACCCTCACCGCCATCGCCCTCCACGTTTACCGCCACCGCACCGGCCGCTGGCCCGACACCCTCGCCGAACTCACGCCCGACCTGCTCCCGGCAGTCCCCGAGGACCCCTTCGACCCCGGCCAACCCATCAAGTACCGCCTGATCGACGGCACCCCCCACCTCTACTTCGTCGGCGCCGACGGCGTCGACGACGACGCCGTCCGCCCCCCCGCCGACAACCTGCGCGCCGTGGAATCGCTCCGCCAGCGCTACGACCCGAACGCTGACGATGCGCCCGCCGTCACCGGCTTTGACTGGGTGATCTTTCCTCCCGCCCCCCGGTAGCACTCTACGCGGAAACCACCCGGGGTTGACAACCCCTCCGGAATGAAGTAACTTCCGGCGATGGAGCCCTGCCGGGGAAACTCAACCCGAGGAGAGATCCGCAAAATGAAGCGCACCGCGCGGGTCGCACTCGGTGTCGCCGCGACGCTCGCGACCGCCCAAGACCTCACCATCGCTCCGGTGGTCTACGTCATGGACGGCTGGACGATCACCAGCATCCTCGACGACACCGACTCCGTTCACGCGCTGCTGATGACCCGCGAAACGCCCCCCCCGGACCCGAGCGGAAACGTCACCGGCATCCGAGCCATCAGAGAGACGGACGGCTGGCAAGCCAGCATGAAAAACTCAGGATGAGCGTCTACGCCCAACACCCCCGCCGTGGCCGCATTGTGGCCACGGCTTTTTCGGTTGCAGCCGGCCTTATTCTGAGCGTTGTGTCAGCGTGGATTTTGGCCCTGTTCTCAGAGAGCATATCCCGGATACAGCGGTCGAACTTCACAACTCCGCCTTTGGCGTGGTTTCAGCACGAGGACGAGCTCACGGGGTGGTATCAAGGACCGAACGACGCCCACTACTGGTGGATTCTCGGATCACTCCAGAAAAGCAGGTCGATTGGCGTGCGAGTCGCGTTCTACCAAGCGCACGAGGGCGACCCACCTCCTCATCTTGACGAGGTTGAATCAACACCCCCCGATTGGTCCGTTGCAAAAAGACCTGGGCTCGCTCCCACTCAGCGCCCGTTCTGGCCGCCGGACGCGCAGCGGGCCCGAACCGGTGGCGCGTACGCGTACCTCGAAAGCGCGGCAGGTTTCCCGGCCCTCTGCTTGTCAGGTTATCGAGAGATCCATCCGATCGCCGGATCGCCGATCGATCACACCTGGTCCCTTCCGTCCCCACTCCGATCAGACTACTCGATATTCGTGAACACCAACCGCATGATACCTTTTCGGCCCATTCCTCGAGGGGTACTGGTCAATACTGTATTCTGGGCAGCCATCGTCTATACCGTCTTGTTTGGATACACCCGTTTCATCTCGGAACCTCGGATCAGAATCAGGCTGCAACAGGGTTGCTGCGTGCGCAAGAAGTGCGGCTATCCCCTGGAGGGCCGAGATGTCTGCCCCGAGTGTGGCGCCAAAGCGCCCGCAGGGTCGGGGCCTG
>CAZFSO010000073.1:1605-10092 GCA_964522095.1 uncultured Phycisphaeraceae bacterium
ATGCGCCAATACCACGACCTCCTCCGCCGCTGCCTCGCCGAGGGCACCCCCTGCGACGACCGCACCGGCGTGGGGACCATCTCCGTCTTTGGCGCTCAGTCGCGCTACCTGCTCCACCCGGACTTCCCCGGCGCCCGCCAGCGTGAGATCGCCACCGGCGAGCGCATCGGCTTCCCCCTCCTGACCACCAAGAAACTCCACCTCCGCTCCATCATCCACGAACTGCTCTGGTTCCTCAGAGGCGACACCAACGCCCGCAGCCTGAACGCCGTCGGCGTGACCATCTGGGACGACTGGGCAGACCCCGAGACCGGCGAACTCGGTCCCGTCTACGGCCGCCAGTGGCGCTCCTGGGCCGCCCCCGACGGCCGCCAGATCGACCAGATCAGCGACCTCCTCCACAACCTCAAGACCAACCCCTGCTCGCGCCGCCACGTCGTCACCGCCTGGAACCCCGCCGACGTCGACAAGATGGCCCTGCCCCCCTGCCACTGCCTCTTCCAGTTCCACGTCGCCCGCTCCACCGACGGCGGGCCCGACTGGCTCAACTGCCAACTCTACCAGCGCTCCGCCGACCTCTTCCTCGGCGTCCCGTTCAACATCGCCTCCTACGCCCTGCTGACCATGATGGTCGCCCAGGTCACCGGCCACCGCCCCGGCGAGTTCATCCACACCCTCGGCGACGCCCACATCTACCTCAACCACCTCCCCCAGGTCAACGAGCAACTCAGCCGCACGCCCCGCGCCCTGCCCGCCATGCGCCTCAACCCCGACGTCACCGACCTCTTCGCCTTCCGCTACGAGGACTTCGAACTGACCGGCTACGACCCCGCCCCCCACATCCCGGCGGCGGTCGCAGTGTGAAAGTTCAAACGGCAAAGCGATAAAGCGCAAAGCAGAGCCGATCTCCCCCTCCGATTTTCGCTGTATCGCTTTGCCATTTATCGCTTTCCTACACTCCCCAATGGCAGGCCCCCTCCCACCCCACGCCAACCGCCCCGAGCCCGAGGGCCACGCCCCCGCCGACGTCCGCCGCGTCCGCGTCGTGCTCGTCGTCGCCGCTGGCGAGAACAACGTCATCGGCGCCGCCGGCGGCCTGCCCTGGCGCCTGCCCGACGACCTCCGCCACTTCAAGCGCGAGACCGTCGGCCGCCCCGTCATCATGGGCCGCAAGACCTTCGACGAACTCTTCGGCAAGCCCCTGCCCGACCGCGTGAACATCGTGGTCTCGGGCACCCTCAAGGAAGCCCCCGGCGTCGCCATCCGCGCCTCCGTCCACGACGCGATGGAGTACGCCGGCTCCCTCCTCGCCGAGTCCCTCGCCGCCCAGCGCGAGAACCTCGCGCACCCCGAGCCCCCGCCCCCCGAGATCTGCGTCATCGGCGGCGGCCAGATCTACCGCCAGACCCTGCCCCTCGCCACCCACATCACCCTCACCCGCGTCCACGCCAGCCCCCCCGGCGACACCACCTTCCCAGAGTTCGACCGCGCCGAGTGGCGCCTCGACCGCTCGGAACGCCACGAGGCCGACGACCGCCACGCCCACGCCTTCACCTTCGAGTGGTGGTCCCGCCGCCCCGCAAACTGAGCCCAACGAAAAACCCCGCCCGGTCGACCGGGCGGGGCCGTCTCTCTCCCCGCTTCCATCCCCCCGCACTCAGCGGCGCCGGCGTGCGGCGGCGAGCCCGCCCAGGCCGATCACCGCCAGCCCACCCGGCGTCGGCACGATCCGCAGCGACCCGGACTTGAACACCTCGGTCCCGAACGACTCGTGAAACTCGCCCGGCAACGGCCGGCCCACGCGGAACGCGTCCGCGCCCGCCCCGCCCAGAAGCGCCGAGAAGGTCAGAGCGTCCGTCACGCCGGTGCCCGTCACGACGAAACTCGTGATCACCACCGGGTGCGACGCGTCCACCGCGCCCAGCGCCGAGTGCTGCCCGGCCTCAAGCCCGAAGACGTCCGAACCGACCGCCAGGCCCGTCCCGCTCATCCCCGTCGCCGCGTTGTTCCACGCGACCGTCGGCGCCCCGTCGATCGTCACGAACGCGCCGCTCGCCAGCAGGTCGACGTTCACCAGCGACAGGTACGAGCCCACCGGCCCGTCCCACGACGCCGTGACCGTCGCCACCGCGGTCTCCCCGACCGAGATCACGTCCCGGTCGAAGGTCAGTTCCACGCACAGCGAGTCGAGCACCGTCAGCGAGGCCGACGCGCCCCCCGCGGCCAACGACACCAAACCCAACGCCGAAACACAAGCGTCCAGTCGCATCGATCTTCCTTTCACGCAACCCCCGGAGCGACGCCCCGGCGACCCGAATCATCCCACGCGATCACGCCCGCGCCAAGGCCCCGACGCGCGAATCCCGCCAAAATCAAGCGACCCCGTCCGAAAAGACGGGGTCGCGCGATCAAACGCTCGGATATGGGACCAGACGGGCCCTGACGAGACCGGATCAGCGACGACGACGCGTCGAGACCAGCCCGCCCAGGGCGAGCAGCGCCACCGCGCCGGGCGCGGGCACCACGTTGAAGTCCAGACGCACCCGGGTGATGTCCTCGCCGGTCTGCTGCACCCAGAAGGCGTACTCGCCCGGTCCCAACTCGGTCAGGCCGCCGGTGAGGATCGACATCAGGTCCGTGCCCACCGCGTCGGGCGTGCTCAGCGTCCAGCCGGCCAGGGGCGCGGGGTTGGGCGCGTCCGGGTCGACCGTCACCATCGGGCCGAACTGAAGGCCGATGAACGCGACCGGGTCGAACCCGCCGCCGCCCACGTTGACCGACTCGACCAGCATGATCGAGGTCAGCGTCTGCCCGGCGCCCACGACCAGCGTGAAGTAGTCACGGTCGCCCTCGGGCGCGGGCAGGTTGGACAGCCCGGTCTCCGAGATGATCGTGTTCACGCCAACGCCCAGGTTGAACACCGTGGGGTTGAAGCGGTCGTCGGACAGGTCGCCGTGGATGGCGTCGTCGTGGAACACGCTGCCCATGGCGCAGGACGCGCCGGCAACGACAGCCGCGAGCGCGGCGAATGAACGGAACTGCATGACCTCTCTCCTCTTTCTGTTGAACGCCCCCGGGAACGGATGGCGGGCGCCGAGCAGTAAAGTACCGCCGCCCCCGCCGCCGCGTCAAGGAAATCCCCGCTTTCGCCGGTTTTTCAGTCTGCCCGCGGCTCGGCCCCGCACCCGGACACCGGCCGTCCATCCAAGCCCCGTCACGGGCGCAACCCGTGCTCGCCCCGGGCCTGGCGGGCCGCGTTGACCATCCGCAGGGCCGGCGGGTGCTCGCCCACGAGCCGGATCAACTGGCTCGGGGAGACCCCCAGTCGCACCGCGGCCCGCTTCGGGTCCATCCCGCAGGCCGCCAGCACGTCCAGCGCCTCGGCAAGCATCGTCGGGAAGTCCCGGTGCCGCACGCTGAGCACGATCCGGCCCCCCGGCGTCCGAGAACGCCACAAGGCGCTGCGCACGTCCCCGGCCGGCACCGCGACCCGGTGCTCGACCGCCAGCGCCAGCCGCAGGCGGCGCAGCGCCACACGCTTGTTCTCCTCGGCGCTGCGGCGCTCCGAGGCCTGCGCGGCCAGACCCGTCGGGGCGTGCGTGAGCAGCACCGCCGTGCGGTTGCGGTTGCGGTGCTGCCCGCCCGGCCCCTGCCCGATGCCGTGCTCGACCGTGCACGCGCCCAGCAGGGCCTCGTCGTCCAGCGCCGCCGGGTGCGTCGGCCGGTCCACCGGCCTGTCCAGCGACGCGAACAGCCTCTCCAGGAAATCGTCCATGCGACGCTACGACAGGAACGGCTCGGCCACCGCCAGGCGCTTCTCGTACCGCTCGGGACGGTCCCACGCCCCGGCCTCCAGCCGCGGCGCGCCCCCGCCCGAGCCAGACGCCCCCAACGCCGCCAGCACCCTGGACACCTCCGCCGCGCCGTCGGACGCGAGCGCCTCGCGCGTCGTCGTCACGACCGTGTGCCCCATCGCCGGCAGCGACGACTCCCAGTGGTCCAGCAGCAGCCCGAGGTCTCGCAGGTACGACGCGGTCGTCGCCAGGTCCCGGCTGTACGCGTGGTGCCCCCGCATCGCGCCGAAGTAGCACGCCAGCGCGTGCGACCGCCGCTCCCGGCGCACCAGCACGAACCTGGCGCCCGGCAGCGCCGCCGCGGCCAGACCGACCAGGTGCGCGTGCAGCGCCCCCGCGTCCACCACCACCGACCGCCCGGACGGCCACGCGCGCCGGCCGGCAATCTCCAGGAAGTGCTCGGCCAGTTCTTTCAACTGCGTACCGCGGACCTTCGCGGCCGCCACCACCACCGGCCGGTGCGGCGTCGTCGTCGCGCCCGCGAACCGCACCGCCGCATACGTCAGCGCGTCGCTCGGGCCGGTCGTCCCCACCGACGGATGCCCCGTCATCGCCCGCGCCAACTCGACCCCGCCCGACTCCGGCGCCCCTACCACGAACACCAGGTTCGACGCGTCCACCGAAGGCCGGCGCAGCGTGCCGACCGTGCCGGGCGTCCACGCCTGGATCACCGCCTGCGTCAGGCGCGCGTGCGCCGCCGCGTCGAACGTCCCGCGCCGCAGGTTCGCCGCGCGCGTGAAGGCGCGGAACGCCTCGTCCGTCTCGTCCGCGCGGTCGAACAGCGCGGCGCACCGGCGCAGCACGTCCGACTGGGTGTCCGCGTCGACACCCACCACCTCGCTCAGCGACCGCACCCGCTGGGCGAGCATGCGGCACATCTCGCCGCCCGAGCCCCGGTCCGCCAGCGCGACCGCGCCGGCCGCCATGGCCGAGGACCGCTCGTCCAGCCCCGCCGCCTCGGCCTCGCCGAGCGCCGACCGCGCCGCGTCGACCGCGCCGCGACCGGCGAGGATCTCGACCCGCGCCAGCGCCAGGCCCGCGTCCCCTCCACCGCCCACGCGCCCCGCCCGCGCCAGCACCCGGTCCGCCTCGTCGGAAAGCCCCAAGGCTTCAAGCGACCGCGCCAGACACGCCATCACCCGCACGCACGACGCCCGCCTCGCGCCCGCGTCCTCGCCGTCCGCCGCCGCCTCGGCCTCCAGCGCGTCGGCCGCGGCGCGCAGGTCGGGCAGCGCCAACTCGTGCTGCCCGCACGCCGAGGCCGTCATCCCGTGCAGCGCCAGCGTGGGCGCCTGCCCACCGAAGTGCGCCCGCAGCAGGCCCGCACGCTGGTGCGCCTCGTGGTAATCCCCCAGGGCCATCAGGCGCTGCGCCTGGTCGAAAACCTGCTTCGGTGACGGCTGCGTCGGCGCGCTGGGATTCATGGACACTCCAGGAGAACTCGCACGGCGAGAACGGAAAGACCCGTGACTAATCTTACGCCGATGCGACGCGTGACCCTCATCTCCACCGGCGGCACCATCGAGAAGACCTACGACGAGCACACCGGCTCGCTCGAGAACCGCGCCTCCGTCGTCCAGGGCATGCTCGCCCTGCTCCGCCTCGAAGACACCCGCATCAACACCATTCAACTGATGCACAAGGACTCGCTCGACCTCGACGACGCCGACCGCGAGCGCATCGTCCACGCCGTCGAGACCACCGCCGGGCCCCGGGAAAACCCCTCGACCACCGAAGCCGTCGTCGTTCTCCACGGCACCGACACGCTGGCCCGCACCGGCGAACTGCTCCACGCCCGGCTCGGATCGTGGCTGCGCATCCCGGTCGTCCTCACCGGCGCTATGCGCCCCTTCGAGATGACCCGCAGCGACGCCCTCCAGAACCTCACCGAGGCCATCTTCGCGACGGGGGTCCTCGCCCCAGGCGTCTGGGTGGTTGCCCACGGGCGGGCCCTGGCCTTCCCGGGCCCCGTCAAGGACCGCAACCGCGGCACCTTCCGCCTCGACCACGACCCGGCGACACCCCACCGCCCCCTGAATCAGACTTGATCCGAACGCGTTCCGGGCACGGAAAAGCCCGTTTGTGACCGTTTCGGACCTGCGGGACCGGTCGGATTTCCCCAACAAAGCCCAAAACTAGGGAAAAACCCGTCGGTTCGCGCAATTTCCCTGTTCAGACCGCAGATTCCCTCTTGCACCCCACCCCCGCTCCGGGTATGCTCAGGCCGGGTCAGGAACGAGTCGTTCGTTTCCAGTTTGTTCCGGTACACCGTTCACCTGTCTTAAAGTGAGGAGATTTGAAATGAAGAGCGCTGCTCTGCTCGCCGTCGCCGGTCTCGCGACCGTCGCTTCCGCCCAGGTTGACAGCCTGGTGATCTCGCTGACGTGGGATCAGACCACCATCAACATCGGCGAGACCGCCACCGCCACCATCACCTCCACGCACGTCGGCCCCGCCGGCTCGTACCTCACCGTCTTCGCGGCCAACCTGTGGGCCAGCGATCAGATCGTCGAGGTCACCAGCGTCGCCCCCGTCGCGTGGAACCAGGACCTGTCCGGCCTGACCGGCCAGGGCATCGCCAGCGGCGCTGACGTCCTCGAACTCGAGGCCGGCCAGAACAGCCTGCTGGGCGCCATCGACAGCTCCAACCCGCTGGTCGTCACCACCTTCACCGTCACCGCGACGGCCGAAGGCGTCCTGACCTACAGCGCCACCCCCAGCGTCCCCCCGAACGGCCCCTGGGCCATCATCGGCAAGGGCAACCCCATCGTTCCCGAGTTCCCGGCCGTCTGGTTCGACGTTGACGTCTTCCAGAGCCAGGCCCTGACGATCGTCCCCGCCCCGTCCGCCATGGCCCTGCTCGGCCTCGGTGGTCTGGTCGCCGGCCGTCGTCGTCGCTGATCGGCACGACCGAACGCCCCTTCACCAGGGGACCGTTCAACCGACCAAAGCCCCGCCCGGCCCAGCCGGGCGGGCTTTTTTTTGTCAATCAACTGGCACACCGCCAGACCGGGGGTAACTTCTCAGGAGAGTTCTCAGACCTTCTCGCGGCCACCGGCCGCAAAAAAGTTCTCAAACCTGCGAAGAGGAGTACCGAGATGAAGACCATCGCCCTGATTGCCGCCGCCGGACTGACCACCGCCGCCTCCGCCCAGGTGGACAGCCTGGTCATTTCCCTCACCTGGGACAAGACCACCATCGCCATCGGCGAGACCGCCACCGCCACGATCACCTCGACCCACGTCGGCCCCGAGGGCTCGTACCTGACCGTCTTCGCCGCCAACCTGTGGGCGAGCGACCAGATCGTCGAAGTCACCTCGATCGCCCCGATCGCCTGGAACCAGGACCTCTCGGGTCTCTCCGGCCAGGGTGAGGCCGACGGCGCCAACGTCCTGAACCTCAACGCCGGCCAGAACAGCCTGCTGGGCGAGTACGTCGACGACAACCCCCTGCTGATCACCACCTTCACCGTGGTCGGCACCGCCGAGGGCGTCCTGACCTACACCGCCGAGGCCAGCGTTCCCCCGAACGGCGCCTGGGCCATCATCGGCCAGGGCAACCCGATCGTGCCCGAGTTCCCCGCCGTCTGGTTCGGCACCGACGTGCTCGACAGCCAGGCGCTGACGGTCGTCCCCGCCCCGTCCGCCATGGCCCTGCTCGGCCTGGGTGGTCTGGTCGCCGGCCGCCGCCGCCGCTGATCCCGGCCGCCGGGCTTGCCCGGAGTGCCCATCCTGCACAGGAATCCGCCCGGTTCACGCCGGGCGGATTCTTTTTTGTCCGAATCACTGGCACACTCCCCCGGATGAGGTAGATTCTGGCACCGAGAGCAACGCGGCGGCAACGAGCCGGCCGCACCTGACCCAAATCCGCGAAGAGGAGTTCCGAAATGAAGACCGTTGCCCTGATCGCCGCCGCCGGCCTGACCACCGTCGCCTCCGCCCAGAACGTCGACAGCCTGGTCATCTCCCTGACCTGGGACAAGACCACCATCGCCATCGGCGAGACCGCGACCGCCACGATCACCTCGACCCACGTCGGCCCCGCCGGCTCGTACCTCACGGTGTTCGCGGCCAACCTGCACGCCAGCGCCGAGGTCGTCTCGGTCGACTACATCGCCCCCGTCGCCTGGAACCAGGCCCTCTCGGGTCTCTCCGGCCAGGGCGTCGCCGATGGCGCCAGCATCATGGGCCTCAACGCCGGCCAGAACAGCCTGCTGGGCACCATCGACAGCTCCAACCCCCTGCTCGTGACGACCTTCACCGTCACCGGCACCGCCGAGGGCGTCCTGACCTACACCGCCGAGGCCAGCGTTCCCCCGAACGGCGCCTGGGCCATCATCGGCCAGGGCAACCCGATCGTGCCCGAGTTCCCCGCCGTCTGGTTCGGCACCGACGTGCTCGACAGCCAGGCGCTGACGGTCGTCCCCGCCCCGTCCGCCATGGCCCTGCTCGGCCTGGGTGGTCTGGTCGCCGGCCGCCGCCGCCGCTGAATCTGACCAGGGCCAACCGGCCTTGACCCGATCGCGACCCGCCCGGCCCGACGCCGGGCGGGTTCTTTTTTTGGAACGAACAGTGACATCGCGCCCCGGATCAGGTAATCTGGACCGGCCAACCCGGCCGCGGACCGGCCGGCA
>CAZFSO010000073.1:10192-11441 GCA_964522095.1 uncultured Phycisphaeraceae bacterium
GTGGAACCAGCAACTCTCCGGGCTTTCCGGGCAGGGCATCGCCGACGGCGCGAACATCCTGAGCCTCAACGCCGGGCAGAACAGCCTGCTGGGCAACATCGACAGTTCCAACCCGCTGCTGATCACGACGTTCACCGTGACCTTCACCGGCCTGGGCAGCCTGAGTTATTCCGCCACGCCGAGCGTGCCGCCCAACGGGCCGTGGGCCGTCATCGGGGCCGGCAACCCGATCGTCCCCGAGTTCCCGGCGGTGTGGTTCGGCCCGGAGGCGTTCGTCAGCGATACCCTGACGATCGTGCCCGCGCCGTCCGCTTTGGCGGTGCTTGGCCTGGGCGGCCTGGGCGGCCTGGCCGTCGGTCGCCGCCGCCGCTGACGCTGGCCCCGACCTCAACGCATCCCCGACCGCCCGGCCCGCCCGGGCGGTTTCTTTGTGGCCGCCGCGCGCCCCTCGCGCGTGCCCGGCGTCGAGATTCTGCACGAATGAGGGTGGATTCATCGGGGGTTCACCGCGGAGTCAGGGCGCGGCGGGAAAGTCTGTCGTGTCCGGGGGCAACGAGCAACCCGGAACGACGAATCAAAAACGCCCGCGGCTCTTTGAGTAAGGAGGCCACGATGAGAGACCAGGCAAAGGAACGGATCGTGTCTTGGCTGAAGGACGCGCACGCCATGGAGCGCTCGTTGGAGACGGCGCTTGAGAAGCAGGCGGACCACGCCGAGGCGGACCCGGGCATGCGCTCGCGCCTGATCCAGCACCGTGACGAGACCCGCCGCCACGCCGAGATGGTCGAGCGTGCGCTGGAGCGGTACGGCTCCGACACCTCGGGCATGAAGGACGTGATGGGCAAGGCCCAGGCGGCCATGCAGGGCATGATGAGCGGGGCGGCCGCGGACACGAGCGTCAAGGACGTGCTGACCGGCATCGCCGCCGAGCACTTCGAGATCGCCTGCTACCGCTCGCTGATGGCGGCGGCCCAGGCGGTGGGCGACACGCAGACCGAGCAGATGTGCGAGCAGATCCTCGGCGACGAGGAGTCGATGGCGAAGTTCCTTGAATCGCAGCTCGCACGCGTGACCCAGATGGAACTGATGGAAGCGTCGACCTGACCCACAGGGCCCTCAGGGGCGGACGTTTGTACCGGAACTGGGCCGTGGTCGGGCGGAAACGCTCGGCCTGACCGCGGCCCATCACGAACGCGGGGCTGATCAGACCGAGCTGGGCAGGCAGGTCTGATCGGCCCCGTTTGTTTTT
>CAZFSO010000074.1:0-6242 GCA_964522095.1 uncultured Phycisphaeraceae bacterium
GGGCGGAAGTCGGGGCCGGCGCCGGGCTTGCGGTACCAGCGCACCAGGTTGAACCGGGCCGGTTCGAGCCGGCTCTCGGCGCCGTACTCGGCCAGCATGCGGTGCTGGACCACCTCGAACTGCAAGGGGCCGACCGCGGCCAGCAGGGGCGTCTGGGCCTGGCCCGTGCCGACCATCAGCACCTGGATCACGCCCTCCTGGAGCAACTGCTCGAAGCCCAGGCGGAACTTCTTGGAGTTGCCCGGCTGGGGGTTGTGCAGGTAGGCGAAGACCTCGGGCGTGAAGCGGGGGATCTCGTCGAACTCGATGGAGCGGTCCTCGGTCAGGGTGTCGCCGATGCGCAGGACGTCGTGGCCGACGATGCCCACCACGTCGCCCGCGGAGCCGTCCTCGACCGTCTCGCGGGTCTGGCCGAACAACTTCTGGGCGTTGGACAGGCGGATCTTCTTGCCGGTGCGGGTGTGGACGACGGTCATCTCGCGCGTGAACGAGCCGGAGACGACCCGCACGAAGGCGATGCGGTCGCGGTGGCGGGGGTCCATGTTGGCCTGGATCTTGAAGACGAAGCCGCTGAAGGCCGGCTCCTCGGGGCGGACCATGCGCGCCGGCGCGCCGTTGCCTCCCACCGACCGGCGCGGGCCGGGCGGGGCGGAGTGCTCAAGAAACCCGTCGAGCATCAACTGCACGCCGAAGTTGTTCATCGCGCTGCCGAAGTAGACCGGGGTCACCTCGCCGGCGAGCACGCGGGCCTCGTCGAACGACTCGCCCGCGCCCTCGAGCATCTCGATCTCGTCGCGGGCCTGGGCGTACACCGACGCGTCGACGCGCTCGCGCACGCGGGGGTCGTCGATGCCCCGCACCTCGACCGGGGCGGCGTAGGCCCCGTGGGCGGTGCGCTCGAACAGGTGGACCTGGCGCGTCAGGCGGTCGTACACCCCCCGGAAGTCCTCGCCGCTGCCCAAGGGCCAGTTCACCGGGAAGGCCCCGATGCCCAGGATCTTCTCGAGTTCGTCGAGCAGTTCGAGGGGGTCGCGCGTCGGCCGGTCGCACTTGTTCATGAAGGTGAAGATCGGCACGCCCCGCTGGCGGCAGACCTCGAACAGTTTCCTCGTCTGCTCCTCGATGCCCTTGCCCGCGTCGATCACCATCACCGCCGCGTCGACCGCCGTCAGCACGCGGTAGGTGTCCTCCGAGAAGTCCTTGTGCCCCGGCGTGTCCAGCAGGTTGACCCGCACGCCCTGGTAGTTGAACTGCAGCACGGTGGACGAGATCGAGATCCCCCGCTGCTTCTCCAACTCCATCCAGTCGCTGGTGGTGGCCCGCTGGTTCTTGCGGGCGGTGACCGAGCCGGCCAGGTCGAGCGCCCCGCCGTAGAGCAGCAGTTTCTCGGTCAGCGTGGTCTTGCCGGCGTCGGGGTGCGAGATGATGGCGAAGGTGCGCCGGGGCAGGGTGGTGACCATCGGGGTCTCGAAATCGGGGCGGCTTTGAGAAGAACCGGCGACGGCCGGCCCGCTCGGCTTCTTGAAGCGGTTACATCGGGCTGCGCCCGATCCGGGGGCTGGCAGCCCCCCGCTCCATGTTGACAGGCTTAACGCCCCCGGGTCTTGGCCTTGCCGCGGAGGAGTTTGGGGGGCAGTTTGCTGGGCACGATGCCGCCGGGGAACTTGGCGGCCTTGTCGGCCTCGCTCATCTCCTCGGCCTTGGGCGGGGCCTCGACCTCGAAGCGGTTCTTCTGCGCCCCGACCGGCACGCCCTTGACCTCGTAGACCGGGCGGCCGCCGGTGGGCTCGTCCTTCCAGTCCTCGGGGCGCGGGCGCGCCTCGAAGTCCGGGTAGTCCATCTTGGGGATCTCGGTGTTGACGAGCATCTCGATGTCGGTCAGCAAGGGGCCCTGCTTGGGCGTGACCAGGCTCCACGCGTGCCCGCCGCGCCCGGCCCGGGCCGTGCGCCCGATGCGGTGCACGTACAGGTCCGGGTCGTCGGGCAGGTCGTAGTTGACCACGTGGGTGATGCCCTCGACGTCGATGCCCCGGCTGGCCAGGTCCGAGGCGACCAGCACCGCCAACTGGCCCGAGCGGAACTGGTTCATCACGCTGTTGCGCTTGCCCTGGGGCATGTCGCCGTGGATGGCGTGCGCCTCGATGTTCTTGCGCGACAGGTAGCGCACCACGTCGTCGACCGTGCGCTTCATGCGGCAGAACACGATCGTCAGCGCCGGCGCCTCGTGCGTGAGCAGGTGGGCGAGCATCCGCTTCTTGTCCCACGGCTCGACCGTGACGTAGCCCTGCTTGACCAGGTCGACCGTCAGCGAGCCCGACGACACCGCCAGTTTCACCGGGTCGCGCATGTACCGCCGGGCCAGCGCCTCGATCTCGTCCGTGAAGGTCGCCGAGACGAACACCGTCTGGCGGTCCTCCGGGCACATCTTGAGGATGCGCCGGATGTCCTCGCGGAAGCCGATGTCGAACATCCGGTCGACCTCGTCGAGCACCGCGAACTTGACGTTGTGCAGCGCCAGGTAGCCGCGCTGGACCATGTCCTGGATGCGCCCCGGCGTGCCCACGATGATCTCGGGGCCGCGGGCCAGCCGGTCGGCCTGCACGCGGATCGACTGCCCGCCGTAGATCGCCACCGCCGTCAGCCCCGTCTTGGACCCCAGGTCGTCGAAGTCCTGCTTGATCTGCACCGCCAGTTCGCGCGTCGGCGCCAGGATCAGCGCGCTGAACCGCTCGCCCTTCTGGACCATGTTCAGCAGCGGCAGCGCGAACGCGGCCGTCTTGCCCGTGCCGGTCTTGGCCTGCCCGAGGATGTCGCGCCCGGTCAGGGCCACCGGAACCAGTTCGGACTGGATCTTCGTGGGGTGCTCGAAGCCCAGACGCGTGATCGCGTCGAGGATCTCCTGCTTGAGGCCCAGGTCGGTGAAGGTCTGCGCGAGTTGGAAACTCTCCTCGGACCAGCCGGCGGCGGGCTTGGTGGTCATGCGCCGCGGCGCGGGGGTCGACTCGGTCTCGGGGTCCGCGTCCGACGCGGGCTCGCCCGACCCGGACTTGCTCTTGCGCTTGCGCCGACGCTTCTTGCGGGGCGCGCCCTCATCGCCCGGCTCGGAGTCCTCACCGCTCGGCCGCTCCTCGTCCGCGTCCGAGCCGTTCGCGTCGGCGTCGGTCGAGGGGGCGGCGTGGGGCGCGTCCGGCGACTCGGCGCCGTCGGCCTCCGTGACGCCCTCGGCCTTCTTGCCGCGCCGACGACGCCGGCGTTTCTTCGCCGGGGCGTCGGGGTTCGCCTCGTTGTTGGTGTCCGATTCCGGGTGCTCGCCCGGGGCCGCGGCTCCCGGGGCGACCTGCTTGGGGTCGTCGATCATGTGTTCCTCTGTACCGCCGAACCGGGGACCAACGGCCCCCTCGGCTCCGACTAACGCCCGCACGGCCCCGGCAAAGGACCAAGGAACGGACCAAACAATCATAGCCGGCCCGCGGCCCTCCCCTTCCCCCAACGCCCGCGATGAGCCCTCGAATCGTGGTTTTCGCCAAGGCCCCATCCCCCGACCCCCCACCCCCCAACCGCCTCAAACCGCCCGGTCGCCCTCCCCCTTCCAATCCCCATCCCCGCCCCCGTCTAGGGTTGCCCCAGCCCTCCCGCCGCCCCGAACCGCACGCAGGCGCCCGATGAAAGAGTACAACCAGCGCTTCTTCCAGGACCGCGACGACCGCACCCGCCACGCCGCCCGGCGCGTGCTCGGCCTGGTCCTCGACGCCCTGCCGCCCGTCCGCTCGGCCGTCGACGTCGGCTGCGGCGTGGGCACCTGGCTGAGCGTCCTGACCGAGCGCGGCGTCGAGGACGTCGTCGGCGCCGAGGGCGACTGGCTCGACGCCTCACTCCTCCAGATCGACCCCGACCGCTTCGTCCGCATCGACCTGCGACGCCCCATCCCCATCGACCGGACGTTCGACCTGGCCATCAGCCTCGAGGTCGCCGAGCACGTCACCCCGGAACAGGGCGACGCGCTCGTCGCCAAACTCACCGGGATGGCCGACTTCGTCCTCTTCTCGGCCGCCATCCCCGGCCAGGGCGGCAAGCACCACGTCAACGAGCAGTGGCAGTCCTACTGGGCTGAGCGCTTCGCCAAGGCGGGGTTCGTCGCCCTGGACCTCGTCCGCCCGGCCATCTGGCACGAGCCCGACATCGCCGTGTGGTACCGCCAGAACACCCTGCTCTACGCCCGCGCGGCCCGCCTGAACGACCTCCGCCTGCCCCCCGGCGTGCGCCCCGTGGATCCCGCGTCGGTTTCCGTGGTCCACCCCGAGTTGTACACCCGCCGCCTGCTGCGGGCCCACTCGCTCGGCGGCGGCCTCAAGTCCGCCCTGCGCGCGATGACCGGCACCGACAAACGCCGCCGCACCCTGCAAGCCGCGGAACGCTGAGCCGAACCCTCCCCGATTCCAATGAGGAGGGCCTTCGCATCCGCACGCGTCTGTCCCGGTTCAACCGCCATGCCGCGTCGGGTCACGCTTGCGGTCTGGGTTGTTGCCGGCGCGGTCGCCGTGCTGGCGGTCGTGCTGCCGCGCATCACGCCGCGGCGTGACTTCTCCGCCCTCACGCCCGACCAGCGGGTGGTACTCGAAGACGCCAGGGCGGCGTACGCGCGGTTCCCGGTGTTGCCGCTGACGGAAGCGACCGCCGCCGACGACCTGCTCGCGGTGCTGGACGCCGCGCCCGAGCGCCCGATGCCGCCCGCCACGGCGCAGATTCCGGCGGGCCTCACCCCCGAAGAGGCCCGACGCCACCGCGCACGCCTCAACCGGCTGATGGCCGAGTTCCTCCTTCACGCCGTCGTCCGCGACGACCCCCACGCCTACGCCGCCTGGCGCATCGCCCGGGGCGACCGGCTGATGACGGTGGATGAACTCCACCGCCACCACCACATCACCGACCACTGGCTGGAGTTCACCGGCAAGCCGATGCCCGAGGGCGCGACGAACGTCGACTGCTTCAACCTGGTGGCCCGTCACGTGCCGGCGACGCGCCCGCCGGAGCGCCGCGTGGTGGGCGTGCTCAACCACCCCGACGCCGCGTACACCGTGCTGGCCTTCACGAACCCGCACGTGCCGACCGACATGCCCCACCCGGATCCCCTGGGCGACCTCTGGTCCGGCGCGCAGACCGGCACGCTGGTGAGTTTCTTCACCGCCGCCACGACGCGCCAGGACCTGTTCCAGCGTGCGCGTCCGGTGCTGCGGGCACGCACCGGCGTGATCCTCGTCGACGCCGGCGGCGTGCGCCACCCCATGACGCTCTCCCTCTTCTTCGACGACACGGCGGGACGGTGGATCATCGACCACCTCAACTTCGGCAACCTCGACCGCGACCATGAACTCCGGATGCTGTACTGAGCCATGCCCAACGCCCCGCCCCGCCCCCGCGCCTTCACCGTGCTTGAGATCATCGCGGCCGTCGCGGTGGTCGGCGTGCTCGTCGCGATCCTCCTGCCCGCCCTTGCCGGCGCTCGGCGCTCGGCCCGGTTCGCAGGCTCGATGGCCGACACCCGCACCGTGCTGCAGTCGCTGGCGATCTACGCGCACGACCACCAGGACACGCACCCGTACCTGCTCGCGTCCGAGTTGGCGCACGTCCCGTACCCGCCCGAAGCGATGGGGCCGCGGGGCGGTGCGCCGCCGCGGGCGCAACACCGCTACTGGATGATGACCCTGACGCGCCACAGCCCGGACCTGCTCAACCTGATCTACCCCGACCGCGCCCACTTCCGGTGGCAACTCGAACGCGATGAGGAGGCTGGCGTCGTCTCCGGCTGCTTCCAGCCCAGCGCGACCCTGTTCGCCGCCCCCGAGTACTTCTCCGAGACCGTCCCGCCCCGCTGGGACCACCTGCGCCCCACGCGCTCGCGCGAGGTCGCCTTCCCCAGCGCCAAGATGCTGGTGTACGACTGGTCGTCCGTCTGGCTCAACAGCGAGCGGGACATGGAGGCCTATGCCCGCACCCGCCAGACCTTCGGCTTCGCCGACGGGTCGGCCATCGTCAGCCTCGACCTGACCGGCCCGTACGTCGACCGCAGCACCGTCGCGATCGGCGGCCCCGGCTTCACCACCACCAACGGCCTCGCCGGCCGCGACAGGTGACTGGTGAGGCGCTGGGCACTACGCACCAGGAGTTTGGCAATGGGCAATGGGCATCAGGAGCAGGCATGAGGCCGTCGGCATCAGCCACGGGTTGAAAGCACGGCACGGTGC
>CAZFSO010000074.1:6342-9469 GCA_964522095.1 uncultured Phycisphaeraceae bacterium
ACCGCTGCCGCACCGACGCCCCCCACCGCGCCCAGGCCGGACGCCCCGGCGACATCGCCACGTGGGACCTGCCCGCGCCGCGGATCGAGCCCGACGAGTTCGGCGGCATCCTCCACACCCACGCCTGCGACGACCTGGCGGCGGTCGCCGGCGCTTTGGCCGCGCTCGACGAGGCCCGCCTGCGGGTCGAGGCCGGCGCCGAGCCGACCGACCTGCGCATCCTCTTCACCCGGGCCGAGGAGATCGGCTTCATCGGCGCCATCGGCGCCTCGCGCGACGGCTTCATGCCCCGCAACAGCCGCATCATCGCCCTGGAGAACTCCAGAGCCTTCGCCGACGCGCCCATCCACGCCGGGCCGATCGTCCGCGTCGGCGACCGCGTCTCGGTCTTCTCGCCCGAACTGACCGCCGCCGTCGCGAAGGTCGCCGAGACCATCGCCGGCGGCCCGTCCACCCCCACCGCCGCCCAGAAGCACAGCCAGATGCCCAAATGGAAATGGCAACGCAAACTCATGGCCGGCGGCGCGTGCGAGGCCTCGGTCTTCTGCGCCTACGGCTACGCCGCCACCTGCGTCTGCCTGCCCCTGGGCAACTACCACAACATGGCCAACCTCGCCGAGGTCCAGGCCGGCACCCACACCGGCCAGCCCCGCGTCGGCAGCGAACACATCGGCCTGGACGACTTCCACAACATGGTCGACCTGCTCCTCGGCTGCGCCACCGAACTGCCCGCCACCGCCGGCTTCAGCGAACGCCTCGAAAAACTCTGGACCGGCCGCCGCTTCGTCCTCGACGCCGCGAGCGCCAGGGCTTGATCCGGGGCGAAACAAGGACACCGACGCCCGCGTGAACCGGGAGGCCTGACCGTGGCCAAGGGCCGACGAAACTTCCGAAACGCCACCCTCGCCGCGATGGCGCTGTGGATCGTCCTGATCCCCCTGTACGTCAGCACGAACTGGTACGTCTACGCCCTCTATCACCGTCCCGCGCCCACCTCCGAGCGCCTGTCCAACAACCTCTGGCTCGCCGGCGGCCGCATCGCGTGGTCGCGCTACGACGCCTCGGCCTCTGGCTACAAAGATCCTCGGCCGCCCGGGCTCTCCACCCGGGTCGAGTTCGTTCCCAACGGATCGTGGTTCTGGAAGACCTACGCACGCGCGCAACACGGCGGCTGGTTCATCGGCGTGCCGCTGTGGATACCCCTCGCCGCCCTCACCGTCGCCGGCCCGGCGCCCATCGCGTGCGCCCGCGTCCGAGCCGCCACGCGCCGACGCCGCACCGCCCGCGGCCGCTGCCCCGGCTGCGCCTACGACCTCGCCGGCCTCACGACCTGCCCCGAGTGTGGCCACCCCCACGCCTGACCCCTTTCCCCTACCGCCCGATCGCCCGCGTCACCGACACCCCCGCGTACAGCCCAGCCACCCGCTCACGTTCCACGACCCGCTCGGGGTAGCGCCGGTTCAACGGCGCGATGCGGATCATCTCCTCGCCCGCGTCGCCCTCGATGAACACCCGCTTGAAGGTCGACTCGTGGTCCGGCTCGAGCCGCACGAAGCAGTCCATGCCCGACCGCACCGCCACCGCCGGTGAGAACACCACGATGTCGCCCTCGCGGTAGTCCGGCTCCATCGAGTCGCCCACCACCCGGGCCGCGAAGGCGTCCGGGTCGTGCAGGTCCGGGGTGCGCACATACTCGTCGGCCACCCGCGCCGGATAGCCCAGGTCCGTGAAGTCCGCCGGGTACCCCGCCGTCACGCGGTTGATCAGCGGGATCTCCACCGGCAGCGCGGCCCGCACGCTCTGCGCCTGCGGCCCCGACGGCGCCAGCCGCTCGATCAACGCCCCCAGCGCCCCCGACTTGTACAACTCGTCCAGCGACGCCCCCGCCCGCACCCCCTCGCCCAACAGCCGCGCCAGACGCTCGCCCGAACGCCCCCGCTCCTGCATGGCGCACAGGTCGCGGCGCACGGGCCCCGGCGTCTTCTGCCACCGGGCCGCCGCCCCGAGTTCGCCGGCCGCCAATCCCAAGGCCGCCTCCAACCGCGCCACCAGCGCCTCCGACGGCGGGCCCTTGCGCCCCCGCTCCAACGCCCACAGATACGACTTGGCGCACCCCACGCGGTCCCCCAACGCCTCCAGCGACAGCCCCGCCGCCCGACGACGCGCCGCCAGCACGCGCCCGAACACCCCAGCGTCCCCCGCCGCCTCACCCGCTCCAGATTCCCCCGTTCCGGACACCATCGCAGCCCCTCTCAGCAGGCCCGAACCCCGATGACCGCGCCCGTGCGCCGTTTCCGTGACATACCGAACAGAACCCTTGCATCATCCCACGGGCACGGGTACAAATCAAGCCTGTTCACCAAATAGAGAACGAACAAGCCAGGGGGAAGCCCGATGCCCGACCACGCCGAACCGACCCGAACCGCCCGCACCGCACCCCGCCGCACGGTCTCCGCCGACTGGCTCGACCAGACCACCGGCGTGGACCTCCGGCGCCCCCGCGACCGCCAGGCCGCCGACCGACTTGTCCTCCGCGCCGACTGGCTGGCCCCCGCCGACCGCGACCTCGTGCTGGCCGTCCTCCGTGACGGCCAGACCATCGCCGCCCTGGCCCGCCTCCACCACGCCGACCCCCGCCTGCTCCGCCGACGCTTCGCCGCCCTCGTCGCGCGACTCCTCGACGAACGCACCGCCTTCGTCGCCCGCACCCTTCCCACCCTCCGCGGCACGCGCGCCCGCGTCGCCAAGGCCTTCTACCTCCACGGCCGCACCCTCCGCGCCATCGCCGACGAGCACAACCTCACCCTCCACGTCGTCCGAGCCCACCGCCAGGCCATCGAAGGCCTCTACGAAGCCGCCCGCAACAACCCAAGAGCCTGGCGCGACGCCCAACCCAACGCACAACCCACACCACGCGAAGGCGCGCAAAGCACCTGACGCGTCCACCACAGAGCACACAGAGAGCACAGAGCACACAGAGAAGTTGAAGACACGCGTCGAACCCGAACCGGTCACCTTCATGACGCTCGCACCCCTGCACGAAACACCTCCGCCCCGCTCCGCGCCCTCTGCGTGATCTCTGCACCTCCGCGTACCTCTTCTCGACCCCTCCGTCGCTTCGTCGCTT
>CAZFSO010000074.1:9569-11319 GCA_964522095.1 uncultured Phycisphaeraceae bacterium
CCTCCGTCCCTTCCTCCCATGCCCAACCGCCCCACCACATCCCCCGTCCCCCGCACGCCCGCCGCCCCGCTCGTCAGCGACGCCGCGCTCGCGGCTTGCGCCGCCTTCGGCCTCGTCCCCACGCCCGGCGCCGCCCGGCGAGACCCCGTCAACGCCGCGTGGGCCGCGCCCGCGCTCGAACACCCCGGCGTCGTCCTCATCACCGGCCCCAGCGGCTGCGGCAAGTCGCGCCTGCTCGACGCCATCACCCGCACAACCCGCCGCCGCACCCTCACCGCCACACCCGTCACCGACGACGCCCGCTGCGCCTTCGACGCCGTCTCGCCCGACCCCGCCCGCGCCCTGCCCGCCCTCGCCGCGGCCGGGCTCGCCGAGCCCGCCCTCTGGGCGCTGCCGCCGTCCTGCCTGAGCACCGGCGAACGCGCCCGCCTGGCCATCGCCCGCGTCATCGCCGACGCCCGCCCCGGCGACCTGGTCGCCTGCGACGAGTTCGCAAGCAACCTCGACCGCGCCACCGCCCAGGCGCTCGGCGCCGCCGTCTCCCGATGGGCGGCCCGCGCAGGCGTCACCCTCCTGCTGGCCGGCGCGCACGAGGACCTCCCCGACCACCTCGACACCGCCGCCGTCCTCCGCCCCGCACTCCGGTCCGCCCAGCCCGGACGCCCGCGACGACGCCCGCCCATCCGGATCGAGCCGGGAGACCGACGCGACCTCGACGCGCTGGCCCACCACCACTACCGCGCCGGCCCGCCGGCGTCGGTCGTGCGCGTGCTGCGCGCCGTGCGCACCGCGCCCGACCCCTCGGAGCGCCTCGCCGGCGTGCTCGCCGTCTCGATGCCCACGCTCAACGCCTCGTGGCGGCCGATCGCCTGGCCGGGGCGCCACGCGGGCGACCGCCGCGCCGCAGCCGCCCGCCTCAACCGCGAGGTGCGCCGCATCGCCCGCGTCATCACCGCCCCCGATTCCCGCGGCCTCGGCGTCGCCCGGTCGCTCGTGGCCGCCTACCTCGCCGACCCGATCACCCCCTGCACCGAGGCCGTCGCCGCGATGGGATGCTGCTGCCCGTTCTTCAAGGCCGCGGGCATGACCGAGTACGCCCTGCCCCGCCCACCTCACGACGCGCGCCTCGCCGACGCGCTCGCAAGCGCTGGCCTGCGCCCCGCCGACCTGCTCGGCGCGCAGCCCGCCGACCCGTTCGTGCAGGCCGAACTGAGCCGTTGGGCCAGGCACGCCCGCGTGCGCCCGGCCGGACCCGACGCGCCTCGCCAGACCGCGATGCACGCCGCCTGCCGCCTGATGACGACCCCGATGGCCTACGCCCACACGCAAGGAGCACACCCATGAACACCACCCCGTCGCCCCCGCCCGCGCCGGCCGCGCCCACGCCCCCGGACCTGCTCCCCGACGCCCTGACCTTCTTCCTGACCCGCGCCCAGCGCCGAGCCGTCCTCGCCCGCCTCAACACCAACGCCCCCAACCGCACCGCCGCCCTGCTCGCGCTGCTCGGCATCCCCAATCAGCCGCGCGACACGCCCCGCGGCCCGGCACCAGACGACCAACCGCAGAGCACGCAGAGAGGCGCAGAGGTGCGCAGAGAGGATCAGATGCATTCACCACAGAGCCCACAGAGAGCACAGAGCACACAGAGAGAGAAGGACTCCGATTCAACCCCAGCCCCACCCCCTTCGCGATCTTCGCGATCTTCGCCTTGAAGTTCCCCCCCTCCGTGCCTTCGTGCCTTCGTGCCTCC
>CAZFSO010000075.1:0-11119 GCA_964522095.1 uncultured Phycisphaeraceae bacterium
GCCCCCACGCCCCCGCCGCGCCGCGCCCCGGACCGCCCGCCGGTCATGAACGTGCCCACGCGTCCGACGGTCGTCACCCCGGCCGGCCCGCAGTTGGAGCGCAAGGAAAAGATCAAACTCTCCGGGCCGAAGGTCGTTCGCGTCGAGGCGCCCGAGCGCATCGAGCCGCCGCGCCCCCGCCCGGCCCGTCGCGGCCCCGGGGGCCCGGGCGTGCCCGCCGGCCCCGGCGACATGCCCTTCGAGGGCCGTCCCGCCCGCGGCGCGGGCGGACCCGGCGGCGGCGGCGCCAACACCCGACGCCGCGGGTCCGACCGCAAGCGCGACCACGAGGGCCCCGGCGAGGGCGCCGGCTGGTCCGAGGCCGACCTGGCCGAGCGCGAGGCGCGCCTCCAGCGCTCCGGCGGCTACCTCAAGCAGCGCCGCCAGCAACTCCGCAGCGGCGTCAAGGGCATGCAGTCGGCCAGCGCTGCCACCACCGGCGGCAAGGTCGCCATCTCCGAGCCCTTCACCATCAAGGACCTCTCGGCGGCCACCGGCGTCAAGGCGGCGGACATCGTCAAGAAGCTCTTCATGCAGGGCGTGATGGCCACCATCAACTCCGGCATCGACTCGGCCAAGGCCCAGGAGATCATGATCGACTGGAACATCGAGCTGGAGGTCACCGAGG
This sequence comes from uncultured Phycisphaeraceae bacterium, assembly GCA_964522095.1. Lineage (GTDB taxonomy): Bacteria > Planctomycetota > Phycisphaerae > Phycisphaerales > UBA1924 > UBA6054. Next base: position 668 of record CAZFSO010000075.1, read on the forward strand.
CCAAGACCGCCGAGCAGGCCGTCAAGGCCCAGTTCGACGACCGCGACCGCAAGGACGAGCGCCCGCGCGGCGCCGTGGTCACCATCCTCGGCCACGTCGACCACGGCAAGACCAGCCTGCTCGACCGCATCCGCAACGCCAACGTGGCGTCCGGCGAGGCCGGCGGCATCACCCAGGCCACCAGCGCCTTCCGCGTGCCCGTCAAACTCGGGTCCGACGAGAAGCAGGTCGTCTTCATCGACACGCCCGGCCACGAGGCCTTCACCGCCATGCGCGCCCGCGGCGCCCAGGTGACCGACATCGTGGTCCTGGTCGTCGCGGCCGACGACGGCGTGATGCCCCAGACCAAGGAATCCATCAGCCACGCCAAGGCGGCCGGCGTGCCCATCATCGTCGCCCTCAACAAGATCGACAAGGCCGAGGCGACCGAGAACAACGTCACCCGCATCCTCGGCCAGCTCGCCGAGCAGGGCCTCAACCCCGTCGAGTGGGGCGGCGACACCGAGGTCGTCCGCGTCAGCGCCCTCAAGGGCACCGGCATCCAGGAACTGCTCGAGATCCTCGACCTCCAGAGCGAGGTCCTCGAACTCAAGGCCGACTTCGACGGCCAGGCCCAGGGCACCGTCGTCGAGTCCCGCCCGGAGGAAGGGCGCGGCAACGTCGCCAACATCCTCGTCCAGGAGGGCAGGCTCAAGGTCGGCGACTTCATCGTCCTCGGCCGCGCCTTCGGACGCGTCCGCGACATCACCGACGACCGCGGCAACAAACTGCGCGAGGCCTTCCCCCCCATGCCGGTCCAGATCTCGGGCATCGACCAGATCCCGGACGCCGGCGACAAGTTCTACTGCGTCCCCTCGCTCCGCGAGGCCGAGAAGGCCGCCGAGCAGCGCCGCGACCGCGAACGCCAGGAGCAACTCGCCCAGCCCAAGGCCACCCTGGACCGCATGTTCAGCCAGCTCGCCGACCGCGACCTCAAGGAGATCCTGGTCGTCCTCAAGGCCGACGTGCAGGGCTCGGTCGACGTGCTCCGGAACGAGATCGAGAAGGTCGGCGAGGAGTCGACCGAGGTCAAGGTCCGCGTCATCCACGCGGCCGTGGGCGGCATCACCGAGTCGGACATCCTCCTCGCCGACGCGTCCAAGGCGGTCATCGTCGGGTTCAACGTCATCGCCAACGCCAAGGGACGCTCGCTCGCCGAGGCCAAGGGCGTTGAGATCCGCAACTACCAGGTCATCTACGACATCGTCGACGACCTCAAGAAGGCCGCCGAGGGCCTGCTGGCCCCCGAGATGCGCCAGGAAGTCCTGGGCCACGCCGAGGTCCGCAAGGTCTTCCGCGTCACCAGGGTCGGCATGATCGCCGGCTGCTACGTCACCGACGGCGTCGTCCAGCGCGACGCGCTCGTCCGCGTGACGCGCCAGGGCGTGGTCGTCGAGAACGACCGGCGCCTCGAGCAGCTCAAGCGCGTCAAGGACGACGTCAAGGAAGTGCGGGCCAACACCGAGTGCGGCATGAAGATCGCCGGCTACGACGACATCAAGGAAGGCGACGTCATCGAGTGCTACAAGCAGGTCGAGGTCAAGCGCACGCTCTGAGCCGTTCAGGGCGTCAAGGCACGGCCGCCCCGGGCGGCGCGGAGGTGACCGGTCCATGATCGTCGGCGTGCTCCAGGCCGAACTGAGGATCGAGTGGGCGCGGTCCCTCAAGGACAAACGCTCGGTCGCACGCTCGCTCAAGGACCGCCTGCACCGCGAGCACCAGGTCTCCGTCGCCGAGGTCGAGGCGCAGGAGATCCACAACACGCTGGTGCTCGGGGTCGCCTGCGCCGGCAGCGCGGCCGCCCCCGTCCTGGCGACCCTCGACGCCGTGCGCGACAAGATCGCCCACCACCCCGAGGCCGAACTGGTCGCCAGCCAGCGCCAGATCCTCCGCGGGTGGGCCGGTGAACTCGCCGGCCCGGGCTTCACCGACGCCGAGGAGGCCGGCCTGGCCGCCGAGATGTACGCCAGGGCCGACGCCGCCCGACCCGAGCCTTCCGCGAAGCCGGGCAACCACGAACAGGGGGACGCGTGAAGGGCGACCGCAGAAAACTCCAGCTCGAATCCCTGCTGCTCCGCGGCGTCCAGGAGCGCCTGGCCCGCGGGCTGGCCGACCCCCGCGTGCGGGGGCTGATCACCGCAACCCGCCTCGAACTCAGCCAGGACCTCAAGAGGGCCCGCGTGTTCGTCTCCGTCATGCCCGCCGAGCACGCCGAACTGACCATGCACGGCCTCAAGGCCGCCACGCCCCGCATCCGCCGGGACGTCATGGACAAGATCCACATCCGCGAGATGCCCGCCATCGAGTTCCGCTACGACGAGGGCCTGCGCTCGCAACTCGAGGTCATCGCCCTGCTCGCCAAGGACCGCGCCGACCGCGGCCTGCCCGCCGACACCCCCGTCGAGCCCGGCGCCGCGCCGCACGGGGGGGACGACGCCGGCGACGACTCGGGGGGCGGGGCGTGAGCGTCGAAGCGCTCGGCGAAGCCGTGCTGTCGCTGGCGGGCGCGATCGAGTCGCGCCTGGGCCCGCCCGCGAGCGACCCGTCGCTGGACGCCGTCCCGCCGGGCGCCGAGCCCCTCGTCCACCAACTGGTCTACTCGATGATGCTCTGGGAGTCCTCCCGCGCGCTCGCCGCCGAGTGCGTGGGGTGCCTGCTCGATCCGGTCGTGGACCTCAACGAACTGCGCGTGTGCGAGCCCGAGGAGGTCTGCTCGCTGCTGCCCAAGGCCTGCCCTCTTCGGGCCGAGCGGTCGGTCCGCCTGATCGCGGCGCTGAACGCCGTGTTCGACAACGAGCACGCCCTGTCGCTGGAGCGCCTGAACGCCCTGCCCAAGCGCGAGGCCCGCCAGTATCTCGACTCGGTCGAGGCGCTGCCGCACTTCGTCGCCTCGCGCATCGTGCTCGTCTCGCTCGGGGGCCACGCCTTCCCGGCCGACGCCCGCGTGCGCGCGGTGCTCGACGAGGCCGGCGTGGCGCACGGGGCGGGCGACGACCACGACCTCGCCTGCCGCTTGGAGCGGGCCGTCCGCGCGCCCGACCTCGCCCGGGTGTACGCCCTGCTCGAAGCCGAGGCGGAGGCCAACCCCCCGCCCACCAGGCCGCGCCGGCGTCGGCCCGCCCGCGCCCGGGCCTCCACGCCCCCGTCCGAGCCGGACGCGGGCGAGGGGGACGCCGAGTGATGCGCCCCGCGCTCATCGCGGCGGCCTGCGGGGCCGCCCTGGCGCTGGCCGGCTGCGCCGCGACCGACCGCGTGCCCGAGGCCGTCCGCGCCGCCGAGACGATCGAGGACCCCGCGCGCCGGCTCGCCGCGCTGGCCGAGATCGAGGCCGTCGGCGTTGGGGTCGCCGACGAGCGCCTGCTGCGGGCCGCACGCCTGATCGACCCCGGCCTGCCCGACCCGATCCCGCAGGGCTCGGCCGAGTTCCGGCGCGCCGCCCGCCCGCTCGCGCAGGTGCTCGAAGCAAACCCGATCAACCCCCCGCTCTCCGACATCGAGCCCCCCGGGCCCGCCGACGTGGAAGAGGCGGCCCGCCTCTACGCCCGCGCCAAGGCGGCGCGCATGGAGGGCGACGCCGACCGGGCCTCCGCGCTGCTCGAGCAGGCGCTGACGCTCGACCCCGCCTCGGCCCGGCTGTGGCAGGAACTCGGCGAGACGCGACTGTCCGCCGGCGACCGCGCCGGGGCGGTCGACGCGCTGACGATGGCCGCCGAACTCGGCGCCGACGACCCCCGCGTGATGCTCACGCTCGCCTCCGACGCCGCCGCCCGCGCCGACTCCGACGAGGTCGTCCGATGGGCCGGCGCCGCCTGGGGCGCCTCGGAGCCCGGCTCGCTCGAGCACGCGCTGTCCGGCGCGATGCTCGGCTCGGCCCTGATCGAGCGGGGCGACCTGCTCGCCGGCGCGGAGGCCCTGCAGGCCGCCGCGTCGCTGCTCGACGCCCGGCCCGTGCGCGGCGGGGAACCCGTCGAACTCGTCCGCCTGCGCAACCAGCGCGCCGAACTGGCCGTCCGCCTCGGCGACGCATGGGCAGCCATGGGCCGCCCGGGACGGGCCGCCGACGCCTACGCCGGCACCGGCGCAGACGAGGCGACGCCCCGCCCCGTCCCCGTCCAACTCACGCAGCGCGCCATCGCAGCGAGCGTCGCGGCCGGCCGCCCCGCCCGGGCCGCCCTCGACGCCGTCGAGCACCTGGACCACAGCGCCGGCGACCTGGGCCCCGAGGAGACCGGCTGGCTCCGCGGCCTGCTCACCATCCGGCGCATCGACGGCGCCGTCGCCGGCGCGGTGGAGAACATGGCCGCCGACCCGTCGCGCCCCCCCACCGCCCGGCGACAACTCCTCCGCACGCTCGTCGGCGCCAGCGCGGACCCCGGCGACGCCCTCGCCCTGATCGCACGCCACCCCGCGATCGCCCGCCACCCCGACGTCGCGGCCGACGCCCTGGCGTCCGTCGTGCCCGCCCAGCGCGTCCGCATGGCGGCCCAGGCCGTCGCCGCACACCCCGGCGCCGCGAGCGCCTGGGCCGGTCCTTTGTGCCGGTCGGTCGAGCGCCCGCTCGACGAGGCCCGCGCGCTGCTCGCGTCGCGCCGCCCGGCCGAAGTGACGCTCGGCCTGGCCCTGGCCCTCGAACTCGAACGCCCGGACCTTGCGGAAACTGTCCTCGACGCCGGCCCGCGCCCCGGCGTCGACGCGCTGGCCGCCGCGAAACTGGCGGGGGTCGGCGGGCTCTGGCGCGTGGCCGACGCCTGGCTCGACGCCGCCCGCGCCCTGGCCTCGTCCGACGCCGCCCGTCGCGGCGACCTGTTCGACGCCCTGCTGGCGTGCCAGCGCCTCGACGAGGCCGCGGCGCTGGCCGAGTCGATCGCGGCGGACGCCGACGCCGCGCCGGGGCTGCTGCTCCAGGCCGCCGACTTCGCCCTGTCGCGCCAGGACGCGCACACCGCGATGGCACGGCTGGAGCGGGCCGCCCGGGCCGACCCCTTCGACGGTGGCGTGTGGGAACGCCGCTTTGCCCTGCGCGCCGGGGAGTCCCCGCTGACCGACGAGGCCGAGGCGATGGCCCTGGGCCGGGAGATCTCCGAACGCCGCCCGCGCAGCGCCCTGTTCGCCGTGCTCCGCGCCCGGGAGATGGCCGGGCAGGGCATGCTCGCCGAAACGGTCGGCCTGCTCATCGCGGTCAACGAGCGCGACCCCGCCCGCGACACCGGCCTCCCGCTGCTGCTCCAGGCTTCGCAGACCGCCGAGCGCACCGGGCGCGAGGACGTGGCGGCCCGCGTGCGTGACTGGTTGGGGGCCCGGCGCGCCGAGTTCCCGGGCTCCACGCCCCTGACCCTCGCCGTCGCCCAGACGCTGCTGCAGGACGCCGAGGACCAGCAGGCCTTCGACCTCGTCGACGAGGCCTGGGCCCGCATCGGCCACCCCGACCTCGCGCGCACCGCCGAGGCCGTGCTCGTCCAGCGCCTTGGGCGGCCCGAGGAAGCCGTCAGCCGGGCGCTCGACCGGCTGGGCCGGGTCCGGGGCGTCAACGCCTCGCTCGAACTGGCCGAGACCGCGGTCGCCGCCCGGCGGTGGGACACCGCCATCGAGGCGACAACCCGCGCCCTGCCGCCCGGGGGCGCCCTCGCCGCCGCGCAGGCCGCACGCTGGCACGCCGTCGCGTTCGAACTGATGCGCCACGCCGACGCGGCCGGCACCGCCGGGCCGGTCCTGGCGGCGCTCGACCGGGCCCGCGCCTCCGGCCTCGAGCCGCCCGAGCAGATCGTCCGCGCCCGGCTTGCGCTGCTTGCGCGCACGGGCGACCTCGAAGCCCTGCACCGGTTCATCGACGAGGCGCCGCTCGGCCCGGACTCGGCCCTCGTCGCCGCCCAGGCCCTCCTGGGGGCCGACCGCGTCTCGGAGGCGCTCAGGCTGCTGGCCGACCTGGCGATCACCGGCGACGGCGTCTACGAAGACATGCTCAGCGAGTGGGCCCGCCTCGCCGGCGCGGCCGGCTCGGCCGACGACGTCGCCGCGATGCTCGAGCGCCTCGACGCCCGCGGCCAGACCCGGCGCGCCGCCGAGGTGCTCGTCGAACTCTTCGCCCCCGGCCAGCCCGACGCCGAGCCCACCCCCGAGCGCGACCGGGCCGACGTGGCCTACACCGTCGCCCTGATCGCCAGCGTCTTCGAGCGCGACGACGTCGCCGCCGAGGTCCACCGCCTGGCCCTCTCGCACGACGCGGGGCACGCGTGGGCCGCCAACGACCTGGGCTACGGGCTGGCCGAGCGGGGCGAGTCCCTCGACGAGGCCGAACGCCTGCTCGAGATGGCCCACGCCGCCCTGCCCGACGAGCCCAGCGTGCTCGACTCGCTCGGCTGGGTCCGCTACAAACTCGGCGTGCTCGAGGACCAGGCCGGCGAGGACGCCCGCGTCCGGGAGGGCGCCGTCACCCTGCTGCTCCGGGCGGCGCACACCGAGGAGGGCGCCGAGAACGCCACGATCCTCTCGCACCTGGGCGATGCGATGTGGCGCCTGGGCCGGCGCGACGAGGCGCTCAAGTCCTGGGAATCCGCCGAGGCGATCCTCCGCGCCCGGGCCCGCGAACTGGCGATGACCGAGCAGGCCAACCCGCGCGTGGTCGACCGCGTGAACCGCGAGGTCGGCGAGGTCCGTCGGCGCGTCAACGCCGCCCGCGCGGGCGAGGAGCCGGAGATCGCCCCGATCGCCGCTGAGCCCGAGCCGCCCCCGGACCCCGGCGGCCAGGCCGACCCCGGCTGACCCCCCCTCCCCCCCCCGCCCGCTGACGCCCGCGGTCCGCCGGGCAACAATCCCCCCCAGCGCTTTTCCACACCAACGCGGCAGCGTTCCAGGCATCAGGAGCCAACCAAATGGCCGGGCACAGCAAATGGGCGAACATCAAGCACCGCAAGGCCGCCCAGGACAAGAAACGCGGCAAGATCTGGTCCAAGTGCTCCAAGGCCATCATGGTCGCCGCACGCGCGGGCGGCGCCGACCTGGAGACCAACCTCGCCCTGCGCTACGCCGTCGACGAGGCCAAGTACGCCAACATGCCCAAGGACACCATCCAGCGGGCCATCGACAAGGGCGCCGGCAACACCGGCGGCGAGGACTTCCGCCCCGTCGTCTTCGAGGGCTACGGCCCGGGCTCGACCGCCATGATCGTCGACGGCCTGACCGACAACAACACCCGCACCGTCAACGAGATCCGCTCGATCTTCAACAAACTCGGCGGCAACCTCGGCACCTCCGGCTCGGTCGCGTTCATGTTCCAGACCAAGGGCCAGATCATCATCGACGCCTCCAAACACACCGAGGACCAGGTCATGGAAGCCGCCCTCGAGGCCGGCGCCGACGACGTGCAGGCCCCGCAGGGCGCCACGGAGGACGAGCCGGGCGTGTGGACCGTCCTGACCGAACCGACCGAGTTCCAGCAGGTCAAGGACGCCTTGGAGAAGGTCGGCATCGAGATCCTCGAAGCCGAGATCGCCCGCATCCCGGAAACCACCGTCCAGGTCAAGGGCGAGGACGCCCGCAAACTCCTGAACCTCATCGAGGCCCTCGAGGACAACGACGATGTCCAGAAGGTCTTCTCCAACGCCGACATCCCGGCGGAGGAGATGGCGGGGATGTGAGGGGGAAGGCACGAAGGCACGGAGGCACGGAGGGGGGATGCTTACTTGGGGCGGTAGGGCGTCAAGTCAGCGTCGCTGGGGAGGTACAGGGGGTGCTTGGGGTAGCCCGCTTTGGTCGTCTCCCAGCACATGACCTCGCACGCCGATGCGAGCAGATCAACCAGGGCTTCGTGCCGGCCGAGCAGGCCCGCGTGCACGCCCCAGCCGACCACGACCAGGTCCGCCCGACGGGCGGCCCGCAGGATCGACCGGTCGTTCTCCGGCCCGACCGGGTCCGGGTGCGTGCGCAGCACGCCCGGCTGGGTCGACCGCAGCGCGAACGCGTTGACCGTCTCCATGTGCCCGAACCCCCACCGCCGGGCGAAGCCCAGGCAACGCTTGAGCGTCGGGTCGAGCACCCGGGCGTCGGCCGTGGACGGGTTGAGCAGGCAGAAGCACACCCGCCCGCCGGAGCGCGTCAGCGACCCCGGCTCGGCCTCCCACCGGCGGTGCAGCGTGTAGCGGTACGCCCGCGTCTTGTCGAAGTTGGCCCAGCCTCGCACGGGCGATCGTACGGGGCTTACGCGTTGGGCAGCATCGTCGCCTCGCGCCACGCGGCCACGCCGGCCTTCGCGGCCCGGTCCGCGTCCGCCGTCCCGCGCGTGTCCGCGGTGATCCACCGCTGCTCGGTGGTGATGGTGGCCGCCGCGTAGGCCAGCAGGTCAAGGCGTCCGCCCTCGGCGTTGACGGCGCAGCGGCCCGTCGCGTTCAGGTCGCTGAGGCGCAGGGCGGCCAGCCCGTCGTCCGCCACCGCACGGACCGGGTCCGTCCCGGCCAGGAAGCACGCCGCCGGGTCGACCCCCACGCCCACGCCGGTGGTGGCCGGCGCGTCCCCCGGCGTGTGGTCCGCGATCACCGCGCCGTGCCGGTCGGCGTGCACGCCCATCTCGGCCCGAACGGCCGCCGGCAGGCCCGCGGGAAGGGTCACGGAAACCAGCGCCCGCGACCGCCCCCCCACCAGCCGGGCCAGTTCGGCCGCCATCGTCGCGGTCAGCCGGACCGTCTCGACCGCCCGGTCGGCCCGGGCCGGGTCGGTGAAGTGCTCGGGCGGGATGAACAGGTCGATGCCGGTCAGTTCCAGTTCGGTGCGTCGCAGCATGGCCGCCAGGTCGCGCCGGGCCGATCGACCGAGGTCCCGCGCCCGGCAGTCCGGGCGGGCCGCGTCCAGCGCGATGCCCCGCACCCGCTGGGCGCGCACCCACGCCGCCGCGTCCTGGGTGCTCTCCCAGTCCGCGCCGGCCCGCGCCGGCAGACCGGCCACGCTGACCGCGATTTCGGGCGCTCGGAGCACGCCGAACCATAGGGTGAAACCGGGCCGCACGGGCAGCCGCCCGAGGGGGACGAGGCCGGGTCCGTCGAGGCCGCTCCCTACAGTCCCCTGTGAACCGCGCCACCATCGCCCGCGTCGGAGAGACCGTGCATCTGACCGCCTTGGGCGTGTGGTCGGGGGCGCTGTTCGGCGCGGGCGTGTCGGCCGCGGTCGCGTTCCCCACGATGCGCGGCCTGGACCCGGTGCTGGGCGCGTACCCGGGCTACACCGGCGAGCACTGGATGCTGGCCGCCGGACGGGTCGCGGCCCGGGTGTTCCTGATCACCGACGCGGCCCAGTTCGTGTGCGCGCTGCTCGCGGTCGCCGGGTTCGCGCTGGCCGCCGTCTTCGGGGCGCGGACGCGGTCGTGGTCGCGCTTCCTCCGGGCCGCGGCGCTCGGGATTGCGTTCATCCTCGTGTCGTACCACCTGCTGGTCCAGGCCCCGCGCATGGACCGGGACCTGCGGGCCTACTGGGACGCGGCCGACGCGGGCGACACGCCCGCCGCCCTGCGCCACCAGGAGGCGTTCAGCGCCCAGCATTCCGGGGCGTCCCGCGTCATGGGCGCGACCTTCGCCGCGACCGTGCTGACCCTGGCGCTGGGCGCGTGGTCGCTGTCGGCCGGCGCCGGGAGGGCCGAGCCCACGGGGGCGCGCCCGTGAGCGTGCACCCCAAGGGCAAGAACAACCCCCGCGGCCTGCGCGACCTGCCGTTCGCCCTGCCCGAGGTCACCCGCGCCGAGAAGGCACGGGCCAAGCGCATCGCCGACGCCCTGGATGAGCACTACCCCCACGCCCACTGCGAACTGGTCTTCTCCAACCCCCACGAACTGCTGGTCGCGACGATCCTCAGCGCCCAGTCCACCGACGCGGGCGTGAACAAGGCGACCCCCGAACTCTTCAAGGCCTTCCCGACCCCGGCCGACTACGCCCGCGCGGGACCCGAGCGCATCGAGCCGTACATCCGCACGATCGGCCTGTTCCGCAACAAGGCCAGGTCCATCCACGCCGCCATGACCAGCGTGGCCGAGGATTTTGGCGGCGAGGTGCCGCGCACGATGGACGAACTGCTGACCCTCCGCGGCGTGGCCCGCAAGACGGCCAACGTGGTCCTCGGCAACGCCTTCCAGATCAACGACGGCATCGCCGTGGACACCCACGTGCAGCGCATCTCCTGGCGCCTGGGCCTGGTCGAGGAAGAGGGCATGAACCCGGTGCTCGTCGAGAAACGCCTGATGGCCCTGTTCCCCCGCGAACGCTGGTGCCAGATCGGCCACCAGATCATCTTCCACGGCCGCTACGCCTGCACCGCCCGGCCCAACTGCCCCCACGACCACCCGGTGTGCGTCAAGTTCGGCGTCAACTGCCCGAAGTGCTGGGCGGGGGGGGGGGGGCGGGGGGGGGGGGGGGGGGGGGGGGGGGGGGGGGGGGG
>CAZFSO010000076.1:0-11021 GCA_964522095.1 uncultured Phycisphaeraceae bacterium
GACGGCTCCGTCGTGTTCGAGATGAAGGACGCCGAGGTCCCCTCCACCTGGTCGCAGCTCGCCACCGACATCATGGTGTCCAAGTACTTCCGCAAGGCCGGCGTGCCGCAGATGGAGCAGCCCTTCGCGCTGCCCCACGAGGGCAAGAAGCTCACGGACGAGGACGGCAGGGCCGCCACCGGGCCCGAGCGGTCCGCCCGCCAGGTCATCCACCGGCTCGCCGGCTGCTGGCGCCACTGGGGCGAGACGCACGGCTACTTCGACACCCCCGAAGACGCCCAGGCGTTCTATGACGAGATCGTCTACATGATGGTGCACCAGATGTGCGCCCCCAACAGCCCCCAGTGGTTCAACACCGGGCTGAACTTCGCCTACGGCATCTCCGGCCCGGCCCAGGGCCACTGGATCGTCGATGCCAAGACCGGCGAGCCCCGCCTGGCCGACGACGCCTACACCCACCCCCAGCCGCACGCGTGCTTCATCCAGTCCGTGTCCGACGACCTGGTCAACGACGGCGGCATCATGGACCTGTGGCTGCGCGAGGCCCGGCTGTTCAAGTACGGCTCGGGCACCGGCACCAACTTCTCCAACCTGCGGGCCGAGAACGAGAGCCTCTCCGGCGGCGGCAAGTCCTCCGGGCTGATGTCCTGGCTGAAGATCGGCGACCGGGCCGCGGGCGCGATCAAGTCCGGCGGCACCACCCGCCGGGCCGCCAAGATGGTCTGCCTGGACATGGACCACCCGGACATCGCGTCGTTCATCAACTGGAAGGTGCGCGAGGAGATCAAGGTCGCCGCCCTGGTCGAGGGCCTCAAGGCCATCAAGAACGAGAAAGCCAGCAAGACCGACCCCGAGACCATCGGCGAGACCGCGGCCCGCCTGGGCCTGAAACTCGACTACGACTTCAACGGCGAGTCCTACCAGACCGTGTCGGGCCAGAACTCCAACAACTCGGTCCGCATCCCCGACGCCTTCTTCGACGCCGTCGACGCCGGCGCGGAGTGGAGCACCACCTTCCGCATCACCGGCAAGGTCGCCAAGGCCTACCAGGCCCGCGACCTGTGGGACGACATCGCCTACGCCGCCTGGCGCTGCGCCGACCCCGGCGTGCAGTACGACACGACCATCAACGCCTGGCACACCTGCCCGGGCGCGGGGCGCATCAACGCGTCCAACCCCTGCTCGGAGTACATGTTCCTGGACAACACGGCGTGCAACCTCGCGTCGCTCAACGTCCTGAAGTTCTACAACCCCGAGTCCCGCGAGTTCGACATCGAGCGCTACGAGCACGGCGTCGACCTGTGGACGATGGTCCTCGAGATCAGCGTGCTGATGGCCGCCTTCCCCAGCCGCGAGATCGCCGAACTGAGTTACAGGTACCGCACCCTGGGCCTGGGCTACGCCAACCTCGGCGCGATGCTGATGCAGGCCGGCATCCCCTACGACTCCGACGCCGGCCGGGCCATCTGCGCCACCCTCTCGGCCATCCTCACCGGCCGGTCCTACCGCATGTCCGCGCTGATGGCCAAGGAGCACGGGCCGTTCCCCGGCTTCGGCCCCGAGCGGGAGAACATGCTCCGGGTCATCCGCAACCACCGCCGGGCCGCCCACGGCGTCGCCCGCGACTCGGGCGAGTACGAGGACCTGCGCATCGCCCCGGTCCCGATCGACCACGACCTCATCCGCGAGAAGAAGGTCCCCCTGGGCAACGCCATGGACCTGCTCCAGCACAGCGTCCGCGCATGGGACGACGCCCTGACCCTGGGCGAGAAGCACGGCTTCCGCAACGCCCAGACCACCGTCATCGCGCCCACCGGCACCATCGGCCTGCTGATGGACTGCGACACCACCGGCGTCGAGCCGGACTTCGCGCTCGTCAAGTTCAAGAAACTCGCCGGCGGCGGCTACTTCAAGATCGCCAACGCCTCCGTCAAGCCCGCCCTGACCGCGCTGGGCTACAGCCCCGACCAGGTCGCGGACGTCCTCCGCTACCTGCTCGGCACGCTGGACCTGCACGTGCCCATGCCCGCGTCGGTCTCCGACAGCGTCGGCGTGTCCCTGCGGGAGTGGCTGGGCGAGAAGGGCCTGACCGAGGACGACCTGGACGCCGTCACCCGCGGCCTGCCCGGCGTGTTCGAACTCGGCTTCGCCTTCAGCGCCTGGGGGCTTGGCGACGACGCCTTGACCCGCCTGGGCTTCGACCCCGCCCAGGCCAAGGCCGACCCCGGCTTCAACGCCCTGCGCCGCCTGGGCCTGACCGCCGCCCAGGTCGAGGAACTCAACCTGCTCGTGTGCGGCACGCAGACCGTCGAGGGCGCCCCGCACCTCAAGGACGCCCACCTGGCCGTCTTCGACTGCGCCAGCACCTGCGGCAAGACCGGCAAGCGCTTCATCCAGGTTGGGGGCCACATCCGCATGATGGCCGCCGCTCAGCCCTTCATCTCGGGCGCGATCTCCAAGACCATCAACCTGCCCAACGACGCCAGCGTCGAGGACATCAAGCAGTCCTACCGCCTGAGTTGGGAACTGGGACTGAAGGCCAACGCCCTGTACCGCGACGGCTGCAAACTCAGCCAGCCCCTCAACGTCAAGTCCGACGCCGACATCGAGGACGAGGCCGGCGAGGACGACGCCGACGCCGCGGCCCTGGCCGAGGTCGAGGAGGACATGGGCGAACTGGTCGGCGCCGTCGCCGGCGGCAACGTCCGCGTCGTCGTCAAGAAGGAGGTGGAGATCATCCACCGCCCCATGCGCCGACGCCTGCCCGAGACCCGCCGCTCGATCACCCACAAGTTCAACGTCGCCGGCCACGAGGGCTACCTGACCGTGGGCATCTACGAGGACGGCATGCCCGGCGAACTGTTCATCACCATGGCCAAGGAAGGCTCGACCATCGGCGGCCTGATGGACTCGCTCGGCACCGCCACCTCCGTCGCGCTTCAGTACGGCGTGCCGCTGGAGAGCCTGGTCAAGAAGTTCACCCACCAGCGCTTCGAGCCGGCGGGCATGACCACCAACCGCGACATCCCCTTCGCCAAGAGCCTGGTGGACTACATCTTCCGCTGGCTGGGCATGGAGTTCATCCCCGGCTACCGCGAGGCCAACGCGCCCCGCCGGCCCGGCGAGGAACTCACCGAACGCACCGACGTGCTCGCCGGGGAGCGGCGCATCGCCACCGGCAACGCCCGGCGCATCCTCTCGGAGTCCGAGGCCGAGATGAAGCCCCGCGTCGAGACCCGCGAGCCCGTCCACGCCGGCGACCAGGGCGTCATCGTGCAGCGCACGCCCGCGTCGACACTCTCGGCAGCGCTGGAATCCGCCGGCGACGCGCCCCCCTGCGACGTCTGCGGCACCATCACCGTCCGCTCCGGCACCTGCTACAAGTGCCTGAACTGCGGCAACTCCATGGGCTGCAGCTGATCTGTTCGATCGAGCCGCGACACCCTCAACGAGCCGCGACCGTAAGGGAGCGGAGAAAGTAAACCCCGCCGGAAACGGCGAGCAAACCAGGATGGCCGGCGGCCCGAGCCGAAGCACAGGGTCACCCGGAGGAGCACGGTCAGCAAGCAAACGGAGTGTGCGCTGCGGGGGTTGGCACGGACCAGCCGGCCCCCGTCACCCTCGGACGAACGACGGGCCGGGCCGGCAGGCCAAGGGGCGCCCGAACCGACGCCCGACCCCCGATGCACCCTGACCCCCTCGGCCGGGCCGCCGTCCCATCCGTCTTCGCCCGCCCAACGGCGGGCCCCAACCACCCAGCCGGACCGCGCCCTCGCCTCCTTGTCGACGCGGCCCCCGGCTCCGCCCCCGGGCATTGCCCACCACGGCCCGGGGGCTTTCCAAAGCGGGAAATGGCAAAGCGATAGAGCAGCAAATCAGGACCCGGTTCTGATCTACCGCTTTCTCGCTTTGCTATCTTCACTTCGGCGCAGCTACGCTGCGCCATGCCCACCGCCCCAGTCACCTGGACCACGCTGCTCGCCGGGTGGACCGAGTTCGCCCAGTCCGCCGTGGCGCTTCCCGACACCGAGGACGCCGACCGCTGGCGGGCCTCGGTCGCGCCCGCCATCGCGCTGCACGCCACCGCCATGGCCCTGGGTGAACTCACCCGCCTCGACCCGGAAGAGCGCCCGCTCGCCATGGACCGGTCCGAGATGACCATCCGCGAGCAGGCCGCGGCGCTGAACGCGGTCTGGCGGTCCGAGCCGATGCCGCCCGCGCTGGCTGAACTCGTCGACGACGCCAGGCACGCCTGGGAGCTGGCCCTGCACGAGGGCCTGGAATGGACCGTCGAGTCCGAGCGCTTCGTCGCCCCGCACCCGGCCGACCTGGCCGAGAAACTCCTCGACGCCGGGTTCGTCGGCGAGGTGCTGGTCCCCGCGCCCGGCGTGCCGCTCTTCGCCGGCAGCGTCTGCGCCACCGCCCGCGAGCGTGACGGCGGGCCGGTCGACGACGAGATCGCCGCCATCGTCCAGGCCTTCCTCAAACGCTGCGACGGCAAGGCGGCGCGCCACCCCGCCGTCTCGCTCCCGCTGCGTCAGGTCTACCGCCAGTTCGACTTCGCCAAGGGCGGCCCGGTGCGCGACCTGGTCGCCCCGGTGGTGGGGGACCTGCCCGCGGGACAGCCGCTGCTGACGCCGGTGGTCTCGGGCGGCGCGTCGAGCGTGGTGCCCCTGCCGCCCCGAGCGGCGCCGGCGTTCGGGCCGTTGCCCGTCGAGTTCGTCGGCGAGATCACCGAGGAGCCGCGCTAGGATCGCCCCCCGCCGCCCCCGTGCCCGGCACGGCGTGCCGGCAAGGGCGTCGTGAGCCAGTTTTCCGCGTTTTTCAAGGGAGCCAGCATGTCGGGAAGAGCCAAGATCAGCATCATCGGAGCGGGCAACGTCGGCGCCACCTGCGCCCATTGGGCCGCGGCCAAGGAACTCGGCGACATCGTCCTGCTGGACATCCCCGACAAGGAGGGCGTCGCCCAGGGCAAGATGATCGATCTGGGCTGCTGCGCCCCCATCGAGCGGTTTGACGGCCGCTTCATCGGCACCAGCGACTACGCCGACATCGCCGGCTCCGACGTGGTGGTCATCACCGCCGGCCTGCCCCGCAAGCCCGGCATGAGCCGCGACGACCTGATCGAGACCAACGTCAAGATCGTCAAGAGCGTCTCCGAGCAGATCAAGCAGCACGCGCCCGACTCGATCGTCATCGTCGTCTCCAACCCCCTCGACGCGATGGTCTACACCGCGTGGAAGGCCACCGGCTTCCCCACCCACCGCATCATGGGCCAGGCCGGCGCCCTCGACGTCGCCCGCTACCGCGCCTTCATCGCCTGGGAACTCGGCGTCTCCGTCGAGGACGTCCAGGCCCTGCTCCTCGGCGGCCACGGCGACGACATGGTCCCACTCCCCCGCCTGACCAGCGTCCACGGCATCCCCATCGCCGACCTCCTGCCCGAGGACAAGATCGCCGCCTGCGTCCAGCGCGCCAAGGTCGGCGGCGGCGAGATCGTCAAACTCATGGGCACCAGCGCCTACTACGCCCCCGCCAGCGGCACCGTCCAGATGGTCGAGGCCATCGTCAAGGACAAGAAGCGCATCATCCCCAGCGCCGTCTACTGCAACGGCGAGTTCAACGCCAAGGACCTCTTCGTCGGCGTCCCCGCCCTGCTCGGCAAGAACGGCGTCGAGCGGGTCGTCACCTTCAAACTCACCGACGACGAGCAGAAACTCTTCGACGAGTCCGCCTCCCACGTCCGCGACCTGGTCGACACGGTCAAGAAGATGTTCCCCGAACTGTCCTGACGCCCTCCGGTTCTGGAGCGGGGGCTACCAGCCCCCGCTTCGTCATGGAGCCGGGGGGCTACCAGCCCCCGTTTCGTCATGGAGCGGGGGGCTGCCCGCCCCCCGTCGGCCCGAAGGGCCGAGACCGTCCCACCGTCCCCCCGGCCGCCCTCAGGGCGGCCGTTTTCACGCGTCACTTCTTCGGCCGCGTGTGCTCGTACAGATCCCCGATCTGCCGCACGTACCGCTCCCGCTCCCGCTGCTCGCGCGCCACCAGGATGTTCTCCGCGTCCTCGCCCAGCGAGGTCATCAGCCGGTACGCGTACGGCGCCGCGCCCAGCCACCGACGCCAGCGGCTGCGGAACCACCACGCCCCGACCGGGAACAGCACGCCCGCCGCGATCAGGAACGGCATCGTCCGGATCGTCGCCGCCAGCGCCACCGCGCCCAGCGCCACCGCCAGCACGATCAGCCCGTAGACGAACTGCGCCCCCTCGCTCCGCGCGTGCTTGCGCACCACCCCGCGCCGGTCCGAGATCCGCCTCACCTTCGCCTCGGGGTCGTCGCCCAGCAGCCAGACCGCGTCCGGGTCGTTCTCGTCAATCACCGGCGCCGGCGGCTCGGGCGGGCGCAACGCCGCGCGCACCGCATCCGGGTCGGCGTCCGGGAGCAACTCGATGCGTCGATCACGATCGCGGGCCATGCCTGGCTGCTGTCGCGCAGTACCCCTCGTCCCGTGCGGCCTGCGCGACGCCGCTCGGTCGTCCGGGCGCTCGGCGAGTCAGCGTCCGGCCGCAACAGTATTCGGCATTTCAACCGCCGCCGTACGCTTTCGGCCGCAGTCTTCCGGTTTTGGCGCGTTTCTTACCGGTACACCGACCGGATCGCGCCAAGGAAAACCCGCCAGCACCGCCAGTCCGCCAGGTTCTCGGCGTCCTCGCCCAGCGAGGCCATCAGCCGGTACGCGTGCGGGGAACCGGCCAGCCAGGCCCGCCAGAGCGCCCACGCCGCCACACCGCTCACCACGCTCAGGACGCCCGCCACGAGGACCGGGCCCCGGCTGGGCCAACTCAGCGCGAGGCCCAGCCCGCCCAGCGAGACCGCCATCAGCACCGTCGCGACGACGAACCGGGCCCCCGGCCCGGTCGCGAGCCCGGCCCAGCCGCCCCGCCGCCGGGGTGGCCGCCGCGACGGCGTCGCCAGTTCGCAAACGCCCCGCCCCGCGTGCCGCGTGTGCCGCACGAGCGCCTCGGGGTCAAACCCGCGGAGGAGTTGCTCGCTCTCTTCCAGGTCGCCCGCGTGCATGACGACCGTGCGCTCCGGATCGTCCCGGTCCTCGACCGCGCCCGCCGGGATCCCCGGCGGCGGCTCGAACAGGTCCTCGTGCCCCCACGCGTGCATGGGGGACATCTCCGCACGCCGATCGCCGCCGGTTCCCGGTTCGGGTGGAGGCTCCCATGCCCGTCCGGCCACCCCGGCTAAAATCGCCACGCGTCGCGTCCCGGCGCCTCTGCACGACCGCCCAACCGGAGACTGAAGGATGACCATCACCCGGACCGCCCTGGCCGCCTTGATGCTGGCCACGATCGGCTCGCCCGCCCTCGCGCAGGACGACGAGAACGCCGTCCCGACCCGCCCGGCCGACTCTCTCGCCCAGCCGCCCTACCAGCCCGAGTGGTCCTCGTCCGAGATCGCCCAGGTCGCCAAGCACCTCGCCGGCACCTGGCGCACCCAGGAGCCCATCGACTCCATGCCCGACGCCGACGGCCAGTCCGTCCCCGTCTACCTGGCCATGTCCGTCGCGCCGGTCCAAGTCACCGGCCTGGCCGACACCCTGTACGTCGAGACCGCCCGCACCGACACCCCCTGGAGCCCATACCGCCGGGCCATCTTCCAGATCTACCCCTACCGCGACGGGCTGCGCCTGCGCACCTACGAACTGGCGGTCGGACAGGCCGCCGAGGGCGCCTTCAACGGCATGCACGCCGCGACCGAGCACTTCCCCGACCTCGGCGCCGAGGACCTCATCGCCACCATCGACCTCGACCTGACCCTCCAGCCCTCCGGCTTTACCGGCCAGACCCCCTACCCGTTCCCCACCGGCCTCGGCGGCGCGGTCGAGATGACCTCCACCCTCTCCATCGACGGCGACGCCCTCTCCGTCGCCGACCGGGGCTACAACGCACAGGGCGAGATCGTCTGGGGCGCCGAAGAGGACGGCGTCTACTTCTTCGAACGCGGCAACGGCCTCGTCTCCACCGACCGACGCGACGACGGCATGGTCATCCTCGACTACGGCGGCGCTTCCGGCCCCATCGTCGCCAACGGCGACCAGATGCACGTCCACTACGAGGGCTTCCTCGCCTCCGGCGCCCGCTTCGACTCCTCCTACGACCGCAACCAGCCCTTCGTCTTCGCCTACCCCCCCGGCGCTCGCGCCATCGCGGGCTGGGGCCTGGGCATGGACGGCATGGCCGTCGGCGCCCGACGCAAACTCATCATCCCCGGCCACCTCGGCTACGGCCCCGGCGGCAACCCCCGCGCCAACATCCCCGGCGACGCCACCTTGTACTTCAACATCCACCTGGTCCACCTCGACCGACCCCAGGCCGGCGGCGCACAGCCCGACCACGCCGACCACGACGACCACACCGGGCACGACCACTGACCCGCGCGCCCGGCCCACACCCACAACCCCGAGCGGCGTCCCCGGACGCCGCATTTTTCTGCGCCCATGCCCAAGCCCGCCCGTGATCCCCGCCTCGTCCTCGGCGTGCCGCCCGACGCCACGCCCGCCGACGTCCGGGCCGCCTACCGGCGCCTGGCCCGCGAACTGCACCCCGACGTCTCCACCCGCCCCGACGCCGCCGAGCGCTTCGCGGAGGTCGCCCGGGCCTACGAGCGCCTGACCGACGCAAGCCTCGCCCCCGGCGCGCGGGAAGCGCCAGTACCCGTCGAGGCGGACGACCCGGCCGAGGCCGCCCAGGTCTACGACGCCTTCTTCCGCAACCAGACCCAGGCCCGGCCGCGCAAGCGCCGCCCGGGCTTCCAGCCCATCCCCGGCACCCTCGACCTGGCCATCGACCTGCCCGTCTCGGCCGCGGAGGCCGCGGCCGGCCTCACCGTCGAGATCCCCACGCCCGACGGCCCGCACCCCCTCGCCGTCCCGCCCGGCACGCCCGACGGCGCGTCCCTCCGCGTGCCCGGCCTCGGCGTCCGCGCGGGAGGGGGCCGCCGGGGCGATCTGGTCGCCCGGGTGCGGGTCGTCCCGGCCTCCGGCGCGGCCTTCGACCCGCAAGAGGGTTGACACGGCCCGGTCAACCCCGCAAGATGCTCCCGCAGGAGACCCCGTGCTCAAGCAGCGTCATCAGATCTTCGTCACCTTGTTCGCGGGTGCCGATGCGGTCGCCGTCGCCTCGGCGTGCCTCGTGGCCGTCGGAGCCAGGGCCTGGTGGTTCGGCGAGCCCGCGCCCGGCGGGCCCGGCGACTGGATGCGGGCCTCGCTTCTCGCGATCGCCGTGCCCGTCACGCTGCTCACGCTCGCCGCGTGCCGCCTCTACCGCCCCAGGCGAGACCGGTCCCTCGCCGGCGAGCAGTGGATGGTCGCCCGCGCCGGCCTGCTCTCGGTCGCCACGCTCGTCGTGGCCCTCTGGGCGATCGGCAGCGACCGCCTCCTCGCCCCGGAGGGCCCGCTCGACCGCGTGCCGCAGGTCCTCGGCGTCCGCATCACCGACCCAGCCCGCTTCCAACTCGGCCTGATGGCCGCCCTGATCCCCGCCTTCGTCGGCTCGCACCGCCTGATCCTCCGATCCCTGCTCCGGCTCGCCCGACGCCGCGGCCTCAACGCCCGCCACGTGGCCATCGTCGGCACCGGACGTTTGGCCCAGATCACCGCACACACCCTGGCCCGCAACTCCTGGACCGGCATCCGCGTCGCCTACTTCATCAGCCACCACCCCGTCACCCAGCGCACCGCCTGCATGGGCCTGCCCGTCCGCCTCGGCCTGAGCGACATGGACGCCACGCTCGACCGCCACCCGGTCGACGCCGTGTACATCGCCGTGCCCGGCTCCGCCGGCACGGGCGTGCCGACCCTGCTGCGGCGCCTCGAACGCCACGCGCTCGACGTCCGCATCGTGCCCGACGTGCACCCCCGGTACCTGCCCGGCAACATGGCCGTCTCCGAACTCGAGGGCATGCCCATCCTCAGCCATCGGGAATCACCCCTGGCCGGTGTGGGCGGCGTGCTCAAACGCGCCATGGACCTCGCCGGCGCCCTCCTCGCCCTGATCGTCTTCGCGCCGGTCATGCTCGTGATCGCCGCCCTCGTGCGGCTCAGCGGGCCGGGCCCGATCATCTTCCGCCAGACCCGGGTCAGCCTCGGCGGCGGGGTCTTCCAGATCTACAAGTTCCGCACCATGCGCCACGTCGGCGACGAGGCCGCCCCGGCCCGCTGGACCACCCGCGACGACCCCCGCGTCACCCCCGTCGGGCGCTGGCTCCGGCGCACCAGCCTCGACGAACTGCCCCAGTTGTTCAACGTCCTGCGCGGCGAGATGGCCCTGGTCGGCCCCCGGCCCGAACGCCCCGAACTCATCGACCGCTTCCGCGACGATTGGCGAGGGTACATGCTCCGCCAGCACGTCAAGGCCGGCATCACCGGCTGGGCACAGGTCAACGGCTACCGCGGCGACACCAGCCTGCGCAAACGCCTCCAGTACGACCTGTTCTACATCCGCAACTGGTCGCTCGGCTTCGACCTGCGCATCCTGCTCCTCACCCTGATCCGGGGCTTCGCCCACCGCAACGCGATCTAGCCCGGCAGCGAGTTTGGACCCCCGTCCCGCTTGCTCCGGGGGGGGCGCGGCTGTATAAATCTCCCGTTCAGACGCGGCGGCTCCCCGGTGCGGAGTCGTGCCCGGGTTCCGGGAACCGCGCCGGACCGAACCCCGAATAGGAACCGGGACGCCCCCCGCAGGGCCGCCCATCTCGTGAAACCGACTCAAGAGCCCGAACAGCCGTGCGGCCAGACGCCGCGGAAGAGCGATCGGGCCCGTGTCAGACCGGAGGTCGTCGTGAGGAAGAACAAGGGATTCACGCTGATCGAGCTGCTGGTGGTGATCGCCATCATCGCGCTGCTGATCGGCATCCTGCTGCCGGCCATCGGCAAGGCGCGGGACACCGCCAAGAACGTCCTGTCCCAGACGCGGATGCGCCAGTTGGTCCAGGGCGGCGCCAACTACGCGGCGG
>CAZFSO010000077.1:0-10758 GCA_964522095.1 uncultured Phycisphaeraceae bacterium
CGCCGGGACGACCCGGCGGTGATCGACGGCCTGCGCACGTTCGCGCTGGAGGAAAGCCGCCCCGTGTGGCAGCGACTCGCGGCGGCGGAAGCGTTCGAATACGTTTCCCTCCGCACCCGTCAACCGCCCGCCCCGCACCATTTCGAGGATCTCTACCGGCTGATCGTCGAAGCGCTCATCGCCGGCGACCCCGAACTGCTGATCCAGATCGGGCGGGACGACCGCGTGTCGAACCCGGCCGCGTTCGTGCTCGCGGTCGCGGACAAGGCCGCGCTCGACGGGGTGGGCCCGGACGGGCTGGCCCAGTGGTTTGAAGCCAACCCCGGCCTCGCGGCCGCGACGACCGCGTACGCGCCCGAAGCCGCGACACCCAGGGCGGCATTCGAGAGCCTTTTGCGAGACTCGCTGCGACGTCAGACTCCGAACACGGTTGACCGGCTCAACGACGTTCAGGCCTATTGGTTTCCGACCAAACCGGAATCCGCCGAGGACGGCGAGGGTCCCGGCTGACCGCTCGCCCGTGCCATCGAGTGCGCCCCCGCCGACGCTTTCCGGTAGGCTTCATCCATGGTCAACCACGCATTGATCTATCCCCTGGCCTCGGTCCTGCTTGGCGGGGTCGGCATGGTCGTTCTCGTCCGCGGCGTCTTCGGGCGCTGGTTCCGGGCGGGTGGCAAGGCCGGGCGGGTGCGGTCGTGCCGGCGGTGCCGGTTCGACATGTCCGCCACCGACGGGCACCTGTGCCCCGAGTGCGGCCACGCCGCCCGGGACGAGGGCGAGCACTACGCCGGGCGGTTTCGCTGGCCAGTGGCGACGCTCGGGCTGGTCCTGCTGCTCGGCGCGGTCGGCGTCGGCATGACCCCGGGGATCCAGCGCGAGGGCTGGCTGCACCTGCTGCCGATGCGGGTGCAGGTGCGGGCGTTTCATCTGGAGGGCAACAGCGACGCGTGGTGGGCGTTCCTTGATCGGCTCAGCGGCAAGAGCGGTCAGATGCAGCCGCGCATCAACGGCATGCGGATCAGCCCGAATCTTGAAGCAGCCGGGCCGGCGCACGTCGAGACCTGGCGGGACGCCGCCGTGTCGACCGCGGTCTGGGTGATGACGCGTGAGCGCGTGCGACCGGCGGAACAGTTGCAAAGGGCGAGCAGCGTGCTTTCCGGCTTGCACGGCCGTGTGACCGCTGAGGACATGAACCGCATCCTCCGCGTCCACGGCGTTCATCACAAGCATGTCCGGCCCCTTGTCGCCCGATGGACCGGTGAGCCGACACCCGAGATCCGCCTTGCACGCCGAGTGTTGTTGGCGCCTGATTCGCAGTGGGCCTCGTCCGTCGCGCGAACGGTTGCCCAATCAACCCTGGAGCCGGAGGATGCCCAGGCTCTCGGAGCGTACCTCGCTCGAACGGATGCCGGATCAACTCCCGGAAGGGGGAGCCGGGTTTCCTCTTTGGGCGTTCAACCGCCCGAAGCGGTCTGGCTGGCGTACGCGGCTGAGGTCCGGGCGGGCTCGATCGGATCCATTGAAACGCTTGCTGACGGGGCGAGAGCCAACGCGGTGGTGGGGGCGTTGGCCATCGAACACGTCGCGTCACTCCCGATCGGAAAGACCAGCAAGGACCACGCTGAACCCCTTCTGCAAGCCGATCTCGCCCCGGGGCTTGGCGCGCACCTCGATCGCGAACTGCTCGGCAAAGTGCTGAGGTCATCCAGCGCCTTCGACGCCCATTCCGAGCTGGTCAGCCTCATCAACCGTCACGACGAGGGCGCGGCCGACTGGTACATCGCCATGGTGCGCGACCGGGACAGCGAACTCCGGGATCGAGCGATGGCGAACCTCGGTCGGGTCAGGCACGGCCGCGCGGCGGCCTTGTGCTTCGCGCTGGAGGAGGCGTGGAAGGATCGCTCCCTCAGCCTGTGGAGCCGCACGTGGCCGCTGGTCACGATGCGGGTCTGGTCCGAGGCGTCCGAGGCGGACATCGCCGCGTGCTGGGCCGAGGTGCTCGACCAGATGGCCACGGGCGACGCCGACGACATGAAGGAGGGCGTGACGGCGCTGATTTCCCATCGCCCTCCGCCCGGCGGGCCGGCCCTGGTCGCGGTGGGGCGCCGGTTGCTGGTCGAGCCCGACGCGTGGCTCGTCGACCTGGCCGGTGGCCTCGCCGCCCATCAGGGTCAGAGTCGCACGCTGGAGGGTTTCGTCGCGCTGCTCGAGCGCCGGGCGGGTCAGCGGATTCTGGGCCGGGATCGGGAGACGCAGGAAATCGCCCGGCTCGCCGCCGCGCTGGCGGAGCGGCTCGCCGCGGACCATCCGGACCAGCAGGCGGACTGACTCCCGCCGCATAGCCCGCTGCGGTCCCTCCTACCCTTCCCCGCATGCCCAAGCAGCCCCCCCAGAAGCCCTCCAGCCCCTCCCGCGGCCTGACCTACGCCGACTCCGGCGTGGACATCGAGGCCGGCGACCGCTTTGCCGGGTCCATCCAGGGCCTCATGCGCCGCACCTTCGGCACCCGTGTCATCAACAACCCCGGGGGCTTCGCCGGGCTTCTGCGGCTGGACTACAACGAGCAACTCTTCAAGCACAACTACAAGGACCCCGTGCTCGTCGCCTGCACGGACGGCGTGGGCACCAAGGTCCACCTGGCGTCCGAGATGCAGGTCTACGACACCGTCGGCATCGACCTCGTCGCGATGAGCGTCAACGACCTGATCGTGCAGGGGGCCGAGCCGCTGCTGTTCCTTGATTACGTGGCCGTCCACAAGGTCGAGCAGGGCATGCTCTTCGACATCCTCCAAGGGGTGACCCGGGGCTGCGAACTGGCCCGCTGCGCCCTGCTGGGCGGCGAGACGGCCGAGATGAACGACCTGTACCGGCCAGGCGACTTTGATCTGGCGGGCTTCGCCGTGGGCGTCGTGGAACTCAAGCGGGCCATGGACTCCACCCGGGTCGAGCCGGGCGACGTGGTGATCGGGCTGGCGTCGTCGGGCGTGCACTCCAACGGCTACAGCCTGGTCCGCAAGGTCGTCAAGCACGCGGGGCTCGACCTGCACAAGGTCTACCCGGACCTGGACCCCGAGCGCACGCTCGGGCGGGTGCTGCTCGAACCGACGCGGATCTACGTGGACCCGGTCGTCCGCCTCCAGCGCGGCTACAAGGTCAAGAAGATCGTCACCGGCATGGCCCACATCACCGGCGGCGGCTTGGCCGACAACCTCGAACGCGCCCTGCACGACGGGGTGGACGTGGTCATCGACCGCAAGTCCTGGACCGTCCCCCCCATCTTCGGCTTTCTCCAGAAGCACGGGAACATCGAGCCGGACGAGATGGACCGGGTGTTCAACATGGGCGTTGGCTATTGCCTGATCGTCCGCCCGACCTTCGCCGAGGCCGCGGTGCGCAAACTCGAGAAACTCGGCGAGACGGTGTACACCCTGGGCAAGGTCACCAAGGGCAAGGGCCGCGTGAAGATCAAGGGATGAGGGGGGACGATGGCATGGACGCGCCCGTCGAGCAACGAGCCGGGTCCGGAGCGGCCGCGCGTGCGTCCGCACCCGGGGGCCTGCTGTTCGCCTTCCGCCTCGACGCCCGGGGCGGGGGGCGGGAAGCCGACCGCGAGGAGGTCGACCGCGACCCGCTGGGCTCGAAGATCAAGGGCGACCTGTGGATCCACCTGGACCGCACCGCCCCGGACACCGACCGCTGGCTGATCGACGTGGCCCGCGTGCCCGAGCAGGCGGTCGAGGCGCTGCTCGCCGAGGACCCGCGTCCCAAGTTCGTCCACTTCGCCGCCGACGAGACGCACCCCGAGGGCTTCGTGCTCATCCTGCGGGGCGTGAACCTCAACCCCAACGCCGACCCCGAGAACATGGTGGCCGTGCGCCTGTGGGTCGACGCGGACCGGGTGATCTCGATGCGCCGGCGCAAACTGCTGGCCGAGGACGTGCTCGGCGCGTCCCTGCGCGCGGGCAAGGGGCCCCTGAACTCGGCCGACGTGGTCACGCACCTGACCAGCGCCATGATGGACCGCATCGACGCGGTGGTCGACGAACTCGAGGGCGAACTCGACGACGCCGAGGCGAGGCTTGAGGAGGCGGCCCTGCAGGGCGTGCGCACGCAGATCGGCGAGATCCGGCGCAGCACGGTGCGTCTGAAGCGATACCTGGCGCCGCAGCGGGACATCATGCTCCGGGCCGCGGCCGAGTGGCCGGCGTGGATCACCAAGCGCGACCGCCTGCGCCTGCGGGCCCGGGCCGAGCGCATGGCCCGCGTGGTCGAGGACATCGACGAACTGATCACCCGCGCGGGGTTCGCCCACGACGAACTGCACGCCCGCCTGACCGAACGCATGAACCGCTCGAACGTCGCCCTGACCACGGTCGCGACGGTGTTTCTGCCCATGGGGCTGGTCGCGTCGATGTGGGGCATGAACACCGGCGACCTGCCGTTCACTGAGGGCGGCGGCGGGTTCTGGTGGGTGACCGCGATCATCATGCTCTTCGGGGCCGCCCTGGCGTGGTTCGCCTGGCGGATGGCCCGCATCCAGTAAGGAGGGCCTCATGGCCGGCGGACAGGAATACAGCCGCAACCAGCGGAAGATCATCGACCGCTACTACCAGAACCAGGACACCATCGTCGCCACGCGCCTGGCCGAGATCGTCTCGGACATGGCCTTGGCGGGCGGGGACGAAAAAAAGCTCGACCGGCTTTGGAAGCGGGCCGAGCAGGCGTTGGCTCGGACGAGTCTGAACCAGGCGGAGATCCGCACGGTGCTGACGCGTCGCGACGTCGAAGGGTTGGGCCGGCTGGCGGGCCGGGCCGCGTCGTCCTGACGCGGCCGGCAAAGCCTTGGTCAGCCCAGGCCGACCCAGGCGATGACCGCCGCGGCCAGGGCGAAACCGGCGATCGCCCACGCCAGCGATTCCTCGCGGGTGGGGAACGACGACCAGCGACCAGCAATATTGCGCATGACGCACCTCCACTTGAACGCCGGCAGTTGAGACTGGGAACACTCGACCGGCGGGAGTGTTCGCTATAGTATACGACGCATCGCTCTCTTTTGTTCGCGGAGAGCGATCAGAAATCGCCATTGCGAACGATTTTGGGGTTTTCAGGACGGTCGGAGGCGCACGATGGAGTTTGGTGAAGCCGTCCGGCGCCGTCGATCGGGCATGGAGATGTCGCTGGGGGACCTGGCCGACCGGACCGGGGTGTCCAAGGCGATGCTCAGCGAGATCGAGACGGGCAAGAAGAACCCCACGTTGAGGGTGGCGTGCGCCATCGCGGGTGGGCTGGACTGCCAGATCTCGGACCTGCTCGACGTGCCGCCCGACGTGCGCTTCGAGAAACTCACCGACGCCCGGCGCAAGGTGCTGGTCGACCCCAGTTCTGGGGTCGAGCGTCACCTGCTCAGCCCGCCGATGGTCCAGCACGGGGTCCAGGTGCTGCTTTTCATCTTTCCGCCGGGGGCGGAGGTCTACTGGCACTCGGACGGGGCCGGCGTGATCGAGCACGCCACGTGCGTGCAGGGGCGCATCGTCATCTCGATCGAGCAGGGGGACGAATCGGTCGAACTCGGGCCCTTCGAGAGCGCCAACTTCTCGGCCGACGCCGACCACCGCTTCACCAACCCCACGGAGACCGAGACGCGGGTGTTCGTGGTGCTCGACTCGTCCCGGCGCGGGCGGCCGGCGGTGATGCGGCCCCTGGGCGACGCGCCCGGCGGCGCGACGACCGGCGCATGAAAACGCCCGGCGGCTGCCGGGCGCTGCGGGGGGCGTGGGGTTGGCGCTGGCGCCAAGCGGCCCGCGTCAGGCCGTGTGGGCCTTGGCGACGCGGAGTTCCTTGAGCGTCCGCCCGGACTCGACGTGGTCGGCGTCGATGACGTACTCGGCGTTGGTGTTGTCCATGTCGGGCAGGTCGTACATCAGGTCCGTCATGATCTCTTCCATGACGGCCCGGAGGGCGCGGGCGCCGGTGGAGCGCTTGGCGGCCTTGCGGGCGATCGCGAGCAGGGCGTCGTCCGTGAAGGTCAGTTTCGCGCCCTCGAGCCCGAAGAGGTGCTGGTACTGGCGCACGATCGCGTTCTTCGGCTCGGTGAGGATCTGGACCAGCGCCTCGTCGGTCAGGGGCATCAGCGGCGTGATCACCGGCAGACGCCCGACCAGTTCGGGGATCAGCCCGAAGTCGACGACGTCGGAGTTGGTGACCTGGCTGAGCAGCCACTCGCGCTCGGCCTTCTCGTCGCCCAGGGGGCGGCTGGGGTCGTTCTCGTGCCCGGTGAAGCCGATGCGGGTCTTGCCCAGGCGCCGGCGGATGATGTCCTCCATGCCGACGAAGGTGCCGCCGACGATGAAGAGCACGTTGCGGGTGTCGAACTGGATGTACTGCTGCTCGGGGTGCTTGCGCCCGCCCTGGGGGGGCACGTTGGCGACGGTGCCCTCGAGCATCTTGAGCAGGGACTGCTGGACGCCCTCGCCGGACACGTCGCGGGTGATGGAGACGTTGTTGGACGTCTTGCCGACCTTGTCGACCTCGTCGATGTAGATGATGCCGCGCTGGGCGGCCTCGATGTCGAAGTCGGCGGCCTGGAGCAGTTTGAGCAGCAGGTTCTCGACGTCCTCGCCCACGTAGCCGGCCTCGGTCAGCGTCGTCGCGTCGCCGATGGCGAAGGGGACCTTGAGCAGGCGGGCCATGGTCTGGGCCAGCAGCGTCTTGCCCGAGCCGGTGGGCCCGATGAGCAGGATGTTGGACTTGTCCAGTTCGATCGACTTGGCGTCGTCGCTCTCGGCGTGCAGCAGGCGCTTGTAGTGGTTGTGCACCGCGACGGACAGCGACCGCTTGGCGCCGCGCTGGCCGATGACGTACTGGTCCATGAACTCGACGATCTCCCGCGGGGTGGGGATCTCGCTGAGTTGCGCCGAGACCGAGGAGACGCGCCGGCGCTCCTGGCGGAAGATGTTCTGGCACAGGTCGACGCAGTTCGAGCAGATGTAGACCTCGCCCGGGCCCTCGACCATCGGGCCGACGTCGCGGCTGGTCTTGCCGCAGAACGAGCAGGTGGTCACCTTGCGCCCGCGGAAGCCCCCTCCGCCGCCGCCAGACCCGCTTGAGCCCCCGCCGCCCCCCGAGCCGCCGCCGGTGGAGCCGGAGCCGGAATCGGAGCCGGGCGTGCCGGAACGGGTCGCGCTGACGGGAACGGGCGTTCTGGGCGCGCCTGGGCGGGGGTTGGTCATCGCGGCCTCTCGGGGCGTGGGGTCGGTCTGGCGGACGCCGCCGTGGGGCGGACACGCTGGGGTATCGGCCAACCGACAGGCCTTGCTCAATCCGAAAGGCGGCGAAAAGGCTGGCGTCGGCGGGCGATCGGCTTGTCAAAGGGTAGGGCGCAAGCGCCGGCGCTCCAAGCGCATGGGCTCAAATTGGACCCGAACAAAGATCGATTCCGCCCTCCCAGAGTGAACCACCCCGGCGTACCCAACAGGTTCGGGTGTTCAGCCCGGGTCGCTCGGCGGGTGGCGGGTTGCCCGGCCCTGCGCCTTCTCCACGATCGCGCGTCGGGTGCGGTCGTACTCGTCCTGGGACATCTCGCCCCGCTCGACCATCCGGCGCATCTGCTCGAGCATGCCCGCGTCGTCGCCGGACCCCGGCCGCTCGCCGAGCACGGACCGGCGCAGGGCGAAGATGACCAGGGCCCCGAGCAGCACGAAGACGATCAGCACGCCCACCCAGAGCAGCACGGACCCGATCGGCGTGTTCGCGAGCAGCACCACGGCCGGGAGTCTACCGTCGCCCGTCACAGGCTGCTGGACGCGATCTCGTCACGCAGCGGGATGAGCAGGTTGGGGATGGCCAGGGTGTCCACGAGCGTGCGCCCGCGCTCGCCGAGTTCGTCGACCCGGGCGACCATGGACTTCAGATCGGTCAGGGCCTCGGTGCTGCGGACGGTCACGTAGAGCGAGATGGGCTCGCCGCCCCGCTCGGCCGGGCCGTCCTCCTTGCGGCTGCGGGTCTTGACCTCGATGGTGGCCTGGATGCGCCCGGCGTCGAGGCTCAGGCCGAGCACGGGCTGGCAGTCGCGCACGCCGGCCTCGGCGGCGTGGACGAGGGCGGCCAGGGGCGAGCCGTCGAGGATGGCGCTGGCGACGATCTCGTCGTGGTTGCCGCTGGCGGCCAGGTCGAAGCCGAAGAGCAGTTCGATGGACTCGAGGTCCAGGGGCGAGATCGACAGGTAGTAGGGGCAGACCTCGGCGGTGGTGCGGTGCAGGGCGTGCATGTCCTGCTCGTCGGCGGGGTTGACCACCCCCGTGCGCACGGAGTTGGCGCGGATGGCCATCCAGCGGTGGGGGGCCGCCTCGGGCGCCGACTCCAGCGCGAGTTCGTCCTTGTACCGGCGGAACGAGGCCATCTGCGGGTACTCGCGACGCATGCGTTCGAACAGTTCGAGCACCGGCTCGCGCGACCTGGGCAACTCCATGCGGACGCCCAGTTTCATGTTCACGTAGAAGTCCGTGCACAACGCTGCGTAGCTCATCGTCATGTCCGCGGGCCTCCTTACCCCCACGCGAGAGTGTACCAAACGCCCGGCCCGCGGGGCCCAATCCGCGGCCTTTATGCACACCCCCGCCCAAAATCTGGAGCGATCCCCCGATCCCGCTCCCCCTTTCCGGCGCGTCGTGGCGGCGCGCCGGGGAGGGTGATACAACCTGTGCATGGTGCGTCGGCGCGTGGTGTTTCAGGGCAGGGTGCAGGGCGTGGGCTTCCGCGCCCGGGCGCAGGCCGCGGCCAAGGGGCACGCCGTGACGGGGTGGGTGCGCAACGAGCCGGACGGCACGGTGTGCCTGGAGGTGCAGGGCGAGGAAGCGGCGGTCGGGCGCTACCTGACCGACCTGCGCCGGCGCGTCTCGGGCCTGGTGGAGCGCGAGTTCGCGGTGGAGATCACCCCGGAACGGGGCGAGTCGGGGTTCCGGATCACCGCGTGACGGGGGGGTGGGCACAGGCGGATGCCGGTGTCATCGATTCGGACACAGGCGGGACGTTTGCGTGGCTTACGGACAGCCTCGGGTCAGCACGCCGAGGTACTCCTGCAGGTCCGTGACGTCCAGCCGCCCGTCGAGGTTCTCGTCGGCGAAGTAGTCGCCGGCGTGGTAGGCCCGCAGGAAGTCGATCAGGTCGAAGACGTCGGCCCGGCCATCGCGGTTGAGGTCGGCGGGGCAGGGGTTGTCGAATGTGTAGAGGAAGCCGAGTTGTGCGAGGCCGTCCGAGAGGTGAGCGAAGACGTGGCCAGCGATGGTGTTGCCGTCCGCACTGACGGCCTGCGGGCCGTAGCCGCGAGCCGACCACCAGGGATTCGACCCGTCGGCGAGGATTTCGGCCATGCTCTGCAAGCCCCCGTCCAGGGCCCACACGCCGTTGTATCCGACCACCACGCGACCGGAGTTTGCAACACCGAGCGGCGTGAAGAGGTTGCCGTCCGGGTATGACGGAAGCGTCCGCAACCCGGAATCCGGCGTCCATAGGAAAGCGGTTTGCAGCCGTGCGCCTTGGGTGTCGCGAGAGAATGCGGAACCAGCAATGGCCGTTCCGTCCGGAGAAGCGAACGCCCACCAGGACTCGCTCGGCATCGTGTCGGACAGGGCCGTCATGCCGTCATTTGCGGACCATTGGTAGATCGCGATTCCATCCGCTGTCGTGCTGAGGCCGCGCACCTCGGAGCCATCCTCGCTCACCCACAGGCCTTCGGAGATGGAGCCGCGGGCGTTGGTCCCGAGCACGCCGAGCGGAATCATCCCGCCGTCGGCGCTCCAGACGAACGCCTCAAACCCCAGAGGCGACTTGGACCCTCCGGTGATGAACGAGCCGCCAGCGCTGACGGCGTGCGGGAGCGTGTCCGGCTGGCCCGGTCCCCCGAGATCGCCCAACTCGACGACCGATCCGTCCTCCGCCCATCGAAGAGCGAAGAACCCGTCAAGTGTGGCATGCGAGACCGCCGCAACGCGGCCGTCGGCGGAGAGCGCCTGAACGCTTGGCATCTGTTCATCGGGGTTGAGGAGCGCTGACATGGTGACGACGCCGTGGCCCGGCGTCCAGGTCCCGGCCGTCGTGCCCTCGATCGACATGAAGATGCCTCCCGGCACCCTCCCGTCCGCGGAGATCGTGAAGGGATGCAGGAACTCGTTCGGGTTCCCGAACAAGCGCAGCGTCGGCTCGGCCTGGGCAAGGCTCGCGGTCGCCAACCCGAGCGTCATGATGAGCGCGGCATGTGTGCCCATGCAGGCCTCCTTGAACCCCCTGTTCCGGGTCCGTTCCGAGGATAGGCCGCCGAAGGTTGCTAGAAAGCCGAGCTTTCGAGGGATTAAAGCCGTACCGGAGGATGCCCTTGGGCTCTCATCCGCCCCATCCTTCGGACACTGCTCTGCCTGCGCCGCCCGGCGTTCACGCCGCGCCCGCGTTCGTAGTGCTGAGCACTCCGTCCAGTCCTGGCACGGCACCTCGTCTTCCTCCTCCAGCGGATCGTGGGCGGATGTCTGGCCATTGCCCGGCAATCTGATGCCCATTCCTTGGTGCGGCCTTTCCGGATGGTCGTACCCGTGGTATTCTGACACTGGGTGATCCAATGGCGCAGCCCGACCGGCGCCGACGCCGGGCCATCCTTAGTTGGATGCACACGCGACGCCCGCGAGGGATCGTGGGCTTTGTGTCGCTGCTGATCGCCTGGGCTCTCTTTCTGTCACCTCCGCATGCCTTTGCCCTCGACGAGCGGGGCGC
>CAZFSO010000078.1:0-10751 GCA_964522095.1 uncultured Phycisphaeraceae bacterium
TACGCCGACGATCGCCGCGGCCTGATCGATCCCCGCCGGGCCCTCGACCCCGAACAGATCGAGCCCGGCGTGCGGTTCGGGACCGGCGCGCAGCGGCGTGCGCCGACGGGCGACACGGTGTACCTCTGCGCCGTGGACGCCGACGGCATGGCCGTCTCGCTGATCCAGTCGATCTACCACGACTTCGGGGCCGCGGTGATCGGCGGCGACACGGGCATCATCATGCAGAACCGCGGCTCGTTCTTCTCTCTCGACGAGCGCCACCCCAACCACCTCCGGCCCGGCAAGCGGTCATTCCACACCATCATCCCCGGCATGATGCTCAAGGACGGCCGCCCGGTGCTGGCGTTCGGCTCCATGGGCGGGGAGGGCCAGCCGCAGACGCAGGCGGCCCTGGTCACGCGGATCGTGGACTTCGGCTACGACGTGCAGCAGGCCATCGAGGCGCCCCGCTGGCTGATGGGGCGCACCTGGGGCATGGAGTCGAGCGACCTGTGGCTCGAATCGCGGATCGGCGAGGAGGTCGCGCGCGAACTGATCCGGCGCGGGCACCCGGTGCGCACCCTGAGCGCCTGGCACGGCACGCTCGGCCACGCCCAGGCGATCCGGATCCACGAGGACGGCACCCTGGAGGGCGGCGCCGACCCGCGCGGCGACGGGGCGGCGGCGGGCTACTGAGCGCGACGGGAACCAACGGCGCTCAGGCTCCCGGGCCCCGGTCGGGCGCTTCCACGACCACCACCGGCGCCGCCGGCCCGCTGGTCAGTTTCAGCCCCACGATCGCCGCCACCAGCAGCATCAGGCACACGGCCCGGGCCGGCGGCAGGGGCTCGCCGAGCAGCACCACGCCCAGCACCGCCGTGCCCGCCGCCCCGATCCCGACCCACACCGCGTACGCGGTGCCGATCGGCAGCGTGCGGGCGGCCACGCCCAGCAGGTACATGCTGATGATGATCGCCCCGATCGTCAGCACACTGGGCCAGAGGCGGGTGAAGCCGTGCGTGTACTTCAGGCCGACGGCCCAGCCGATCTCGAACAGCCCGGCGATGACGAGAATGATCCATGCCATCTGGACGACTCCTTCGGTGCGCGGCGGCGTCGTCTTGTCCTGACCGGGTACGGCGCGTCTCGTCCGGGGCCACGCGGCCGCGGGATTCTACGGGCCGACCGGCGCACGCCACGCGGGCGCCGGGCGTCCGAGCGGTCGCCTTGCGCCGTGCCAGGTCGCGAACAGCGCGACCGCCAGCAGGAGTTCGGCCAGGTCGCCGCCGTAGTACATCAGCCGGGCGGCCCCCCGGATCTCCTCGATCGGGTGGTGCGTGTTGCGGGGCCAGAGGTGTGCGTACATGAGTTTGCTCAGTACGCCGTGGACCGCGATCGAGACGAAGAGCACGCCGAGTCGGAACCCCCGCCCGGGCGCGTGCGGCGCGGGGTCCGGTCCGGCGAGGATCGCCCAGCAGAACAGGCACCCCGCCGCGAGGAAATGCGCGTGGACCAGGTGGTGCAGGGCGGGCGTGTGCAGCGAGGCCGCGTAGAGGGGCGTCGTGTAGAGCGCGCCCATCGCGCCGATGTTCAGGAGCATGGCCGTCACCGGGTGGGACAGGACGCGCACCGGCGGCGTCCGCAGCACGCGCACGATCGCGCGGCCGGCCCGGACGGGAACGGTCCGCAGCAGCAGCGTCATCGGGGCGGCCAGCACCAGCGCGAGCGGGCCGAACATGCCGATGAGCAGGTGCTGGCCCATGTGCCATCGCAAGTCTTGGTGCCCACGCGCCATCACCGGCGGCCAGACCGCGACGCCGACCAGCGCAATCCCGATCAGCCACGCGGCCGTCCGCCCGCGGCTCCACCGCTTGGCGCGGCGCCGCTGGGCCGCGACGCCCCACAGGTACCACGCCGTCGCGAGCGCGAGCATCGCCAGCCAGACCGCGGCGTCCCACCCCGCGTCCGCGTGATGGTCGTGGAACGCCGGTGGGGGGGCCATCACGCCTGGGTCCGGGCGTGGCGCCGATCGTGCCGGCGGGCCCTGGCCGTCAGCACGCCGCCGACCGCCAGGAGTGCGACCGCCGCGCCGTTCCAGGTGAGGTCGTACACGAGCAGGTCAACCCCGTAGCGGATCTGGTGGAGTTTGAGCACCTTGTGGTTCACCACGCCGTCGAAGAGTTGGAACCCGCCCATGCCGACGAACAGGCCGGCCCACGCCCAGCGTGCGGCCAGGCGGTCGTCGCGGGCCGCGCCGAGCAGCAGGAAGCACCCGGCGACGACCGCCAGCAGCTCGCCCGCGTGGAGCAGGCCGTCGGACAGGACGCCGATCGCCGGGGTTGCGCGGTCGAAGAAGTGGTGCCACTGCAGGATCTGGTGGAAGACGATCTCGTCGACCGCGGCCATCACGCCGACCCCAACCAGGGCCGCGGACCAGAACGAGCGTCGTGCGTCGCGCCGTGCGCCGTGGCCGGGCATCGTGCTTCCTCGCGTTCCCCGCACCGATGGTACCGGATGGCGGTCCGGCACGCCAACAAACTTCGCGCAGTCTTCGCTCGCCCCGCCGGCGCTCGGCGCCGGGCCCGCCGCGTTATCATCGCCCATGCGCAAGTTGCTCGCCGTGCTGATCGCCGTCCATTGGCTGCTTGCCGGCTGCGCCGCCAACCCTCCGGCGAGCCGGGCGGATCGGTCCGGCGACACCGTGGTCTGGATCAACTTCGACGGCCTGCGCTGGGACTACCCCGATCGGGTGGAAACGCCGGCGTTCGACCGGCTCGCGCGCGAAGGCGCCGTCACCCGGGCGCTGGCACCGGCGTTCCCGTCGCTGACCTTCCCCTCGCACGTGTCGCTGGCCACGGGCGTGCCGGTCAGCGAGCACGGCATCGCCGCCAACGCCTACTACGACCGCCGAACCGGCGAGGTGCTGCGCTTCCCGCCGGACGCCGCCCTGCTCCAGGCCGAGCCGATCTGGATCACCGCCGAGCGTCAGGGCGTGCGTGCGGCCGTGTTCGACTGGCCGGTCTCGCACCGCCAGCAGGGCCCGGTCACCGCGTCGCGGTTCAATACAGGCTACGAGGCCCGCATGCCCGACGAGCCGCGGCTGTTCCAGCCGCTCGAGGCCTGGGCCGGCGACGATGAAGACCGGCCACTGCGGCTGCTCATGGGCTACGCCACCGCGACCGACAGCCCCGGCCACGCCCACGGCCCGGACGCCCCCGAGATGGACGCGGTGATCCGAGAGGCCGACGCCCTGCTCGGCCGCTTCGTCGACCGGCTCACCCAACTCGCCGACGAGCGCCTGCGGGACGGCGAGCAGGTTTATCTCGTGCTCACCACCGACCACGGCATGAGCACGGTGACGCACGCCGTCAACGCGGAACTGTTGCTCGGGCTCTCGGGCGCCGAGGGCGTGGAGATCGTCACGAGCGGCAACGTCGCGAACCTGTACTTCACGGGAGCGTCACCCGCCGAGCGGGCCGCGGTCGCGAGGTCGGTCCTGCAGACCGCGGAGCGCCACCGCTTCGCCGACGCGTGGGCGATGGATGACCTGCCCGAGCGGTTCGGTTACGCCAACCCGCACACCGTGGGCGACATGGTGGTCGTGCTCAGCCGCGGCTACATCTTCAGTTCGCGCGCCGAGGCGGCTGTCGTGCCGATCGGGGCGATCGGCGCACCGCTGGGCATGCACGGGTACGACGTGGAGTCGAACCCCGACATGTACGGCTTCTCGCTCGTCTGGCGATACCCCGACCCGCTGCCGGCCAGCGATCTGGGGCGCGTCGACTACCGCCGGGTCCACCCCACGGTGGCACGCCTGCTCGGGATCGACCCCGCGCCCGGCGCCACCGGCGAGCCGCTCGAACTGGGCACCGGGCCGGAATAAACCGAGCCCGCGGGCTGTGCACCGGCCGATCAGACAAGGAGCCGCCCGTGCCGCCGAAGCAGAACGCCCCGTCCAGCGCCAAGCCCGCCCCCGCGCCGGGCGTCACGCCCGAGCGTCACGCCGAGCCGCCCCCCGCAGCGACGCCCAAGCCCGGCTGTGAACCGACACCGGAGGAGGCGGGGTCCAAGGACGCCCGCAAGCCGGCCTGCCCCGAGGGGTACCCCGAGCGCCAGCCCACGGACGGCGCCTCCGCCAAGGACGGCCGCGGCTGACCCGTCGGCCGCGCACGCCGCTCAAGCCTTCTCGGCGCCCTTGAACAAGGTCAGCACGAAGCGTGTCGGCTCCAGGGCCGTCAGCGAGTGGGGGGCGCCGGGCGGCATGACGAGCCAGTCGTGAGCCGCCATCTCGCGCTCGCGCGACTCGACCTCGAAACGCAGGCGCCCCTCGAGCACCTGCACCGAGGCGGCGAACGGCGTGCGGTGTTCGGTCATCTCCTGGCCGGTGTCCATCGCGAAGATCACGATCCGCGCCTGCGGCAGGTTCAGCAGGGGTTTGCTGACCGTCGCGCCGGAGACCACCGGGCACGCCGAGAGCAGTTCCACCTGCTGCGAAACGCTCGCGTCAGAAAGCGGTGCGGCCATGTGCTGCCTCCTTTGATGACCATAGGGCGTGGCGCGCCGTGTACGCCGGGGCGTGGTACGCTGGCCCATCATGCAACTGCTGCCGCCAACATGGGAACCGGTCTTCACGCTCGAAACCCCCCTGTTCGAGTTGATCGCCCGGGGGTCGGTCCTCTACGCCATCATCCTCGTGCTGATGCGGGTCATGCCGCGGCGCACCGGCGGCGAGTTGGCCACGATGGACCTGGTGTTCGTCGTGCTCATCGCCCAGGCCGCCGCGACCGCGCTGGGCGACTACACCTCCGTCGCCGACGCGGCGGTCGTCGTGACGACCTTCATGGTCTGGAACTACCTGCTCAACGCCCTGAGTTTCCGGTTCCGGGCGGTCGAGCGCCTCGTTTCGGCCCGCCCGCTGCCGATCGTGCGCGACGGCCGGCTGCTGTGGCGGAACATGCGCAGCGAGTTCATCACGGAGGGCGAACTGATGGACCACCTCCGACGCACCGGCATCGAGGACGTCAGCGAGGTGCACGCCGCCTACGTCGAGGGCGAGGGCCGGATCACCGTGGTCCCGCGCCGCGTCGGGGGGCGCAAGGACGGGCCGCACTGAACGTCAGTCGCCGTAGCGCTCGAAGAACCGGTTGCGCGACTCCCAGTCCCCGATGACGACCATCTCGTCCCCGGCCCGCAGCACCGTCCCGGCGCCCGGGTTGGCCTGCAGGCCGGCGCTGGTTCGGTAGCCGATGATGGTGCACCCGGTGCGCTCGCGCACGCCCGACTCGGCGATCGCCCTGCCGGCGACCTCCGGCGGCACGGGCACGCGGAACACGTCCAGGCCCTGCGCGACCGTCACCACGCGGCTTTTCTGCAGCAGGTTGAAGATCGCCGTGGCCCCGATGGACGCGTAGGACTGCACGAAGTCCGCGCCCGCCTTGTGCAGGGCGGCCACGTGCCGGTCCACGGTGCACCGGGCGATGATCTCCACGTCCGGGCGCAGGCGCCGGCAGTGCAGCGTCAGGTAGAGGTTGGTGTCGTCGTTGTGCGTGGTGATGACGACGGTGGGGGCGGCGCCCATGCCCGCCCTGGCCAGCACGTCCAGGTCGGCCGCGTTGCCGACGACGGTCTTCTCGGGCATCGTGACGCGCCGGGCGTTCTGCTCGATGATCCGGAAGTCGATGCCGCGCTGGGCCAGCGCCGCCGCCGTCGCCTGCCCGATGCGCCCGTTGCCGATGATGATCACCGGGTCGCCGGACACGCCGTAGATGGCGAAGTGCTCGTCGTAGTTCTGGAGTTGCTCGGCCGAGCCGGCGAGCATCAGCACCGTGTTCGGCCCGACGGCGGTGTCCGGCGTGGCGTGCAGGAACTGCCCGCGGTCCCACAGCCCCACGACGCTGACGTCCAGGTCGGTCAGCCGGTTCTCGCGGAGCGTCTTGCCCACCAGGGGCGTGCGCGCCGCGTTGGCCTCGGCGATGAGCAGGTCGTCGAACCGGGCGACCACGTGCGTGACCGCGTCGCCGCCCGAGATGCACCGCGCCAGCGCCTGGCCCATGATGTCCGCGAAGCGCAGGACCGACGTCGCCCCGGCCATCTCCAGGATCTGCGCCGAAACCACCTCGTCGACGGTGGCGACCACCGGGGTGGCGTCGGACACGCCCCGCGCCGTGAACGCCACGGTGGTGTTGCGCCCGTCGCCGAGCGTCGTGGCGATCATCGCGGCCGCCGAACTGCGGGCGTTGACGTAGGTCGCCGGGTCGTCCAGGGCCCCGATCATCACGCGCACGCCCTGGTCGTGCAGGCGCGCCGCCTCGTCCGGGTCCGGCACGATCAACGCGTACCGGTGCCCGAACTGCCCGAGTTTGTGGATCAGCGCCTCGGACACCGGGTCGTGGTTGGTCAGCAGCACGTGGTCGCGCTCGTCGTCGGGCAGCGCCCGGGGCGTGCGCCCCGCCGCCTGGGCCTCCATCCACGGTGCGTAGAAGAACTGGATGAAGGTGAAGGGCAGCAGCACCAGCAGGAACACCGTGCCCGACAGCAGCACCACGATCGAGAACAGCCGCCCCAGGTCGCTCTGGAAGGTGATGTCGCCGAAGCCCAGCGTGGACATCACCGTCAGCGTCCAGTACAGGCCGGTGATCCACGAGTGCCGCTGCCCCTCGGCCGCCATGATGACGTGAAAGAGCAGGCTGTAGATGACGATCATCGCGACGAGCGTGAGGAGGAACTTGCCCAGGACCCTGAGGTTCCGACGCGAGCCGCGTTCGGAGGTCAGGGTGAGCAGTTCCGGCGTCAGATACTTCATCGGGGGGATCTCGCTGCCGGCTGGCCGCATGCAGCGTAGCGGGATGAACGCCGTCCCGCTCGCGCGGGGCCGGACGGCCGCCCGGCCCGCCGGGGCGCCCGGTCACAGGCCGAGTGAGACGTACTTGACCTCGCAGTATTCGTCCATCCCCCAGCGGCCGCCCTCCCGGCCCAAGCCGGAGTGCTTCATCCCGCCGAACGGCGCCTCGGCGGTGGACGGCGCGCCATCGTTCACCCCGACCACCCCGTACTCGAGCGCCTCGGCCACGCGCACCGCCCGGGACGCGTCCCGCGTGCAGAAGTAGGCCGCCAGGCCGTATTCGGAGTCGTTGGCCATCTCGACGGCCTCGTCCTCCGATCTGAAGGAGGCGACCGGGGCGACCGGCCCGAAGGTTTCCTCCCGCCAGAGCCGCATGGCTCGGGTCATGCCGGTGATGACGGTGGGGGCGTAGAAGCGGTCCGCCAGGCCTTCCGGGCGGGCTCGACGCCCGCCGGTGACCACCTTGCCGCCGTGCTCGAGCGCGTCGGCCACGTGCGCCTCGACCTTCTCCAGCCCCGCGTCGTTGATCAGCGGCCCGATCTCCACGCCCGGCTCGGTGCCCCGGCCGATCTTCATCGAATCGAACCGCGCGGCGAGCCGTTCGACGAACGCGTCGTGCACCGACTCGTGGACAAGGAACCGGTTGGCGCAGATGCAGGTCTGCCCCGCGTTGCGGAGTTTGCACGCGGCGCCCTCCGCCGCGGCCTTGTCAAGGTCCGCGTCCTCGAACACGATGAAGGGCGCGTGCCCGCCGAGTTCGAGCGAGACCCGTAGCACGTGCTCGGCCGCCTGCTTCATGAGCGTCCGTCCGACCTCGGTGGAGCCGGTGAACGAGACTTTCCGCACGCGTTCGTCGCCGAGGAGGGCCGAGCCGATCTCGCCGGCGTCCCCGGTGACCAGGTTCACGACGCCATCGGGCAGGCCGGCCTCGACCGCCAGTTCCGCGATGGCCATCGCGGAGAGCGGCGTCGCGCCGGCCGGCTTGATCACGACCGGGCAGCCGGCGACGAGCGCCGGGCCGAGTTTGCGGGTGATCATCGCCGCGGGGAAGTTCCACGGGGTGATGATCGCGGTGACGCCCACCGGCTGGCGGAGCACGAGGATGCGTTTGTCCGGAGACGCGGACACCGCGATCTCGCCGCCGAGGCGTTGGGACTCACGCGCGGCGACCAGCAGGAACGATGCGGCGTAACGGATCTCGCCCCTCGACTCCTTCAGGGGCTTGCCCTGCTCGCGGGTCATGATGGCCGCCAAGCGGTCCTCGTCGCGGAGCATCGACTGGCCGAGTGTTCCGACCAGTTCGGCGCGCTCGGCGATCGGGCGATCGCGCCAGCCGGCACGCGCCGCGTGCGCGGCGCCCACAGCACGGACGGTCTCCGCCCGACCCACCCGCGGCACTTCGGCGACGGCCTCGTCCGTGGCGGGGTCTCGGACGGTCTCGGTCGCCCCGGAGTCCGCCCAGACCCACTCGTTGTCGATCAGGCACTGCGTGCGCATGGCCGACTCTACGGCGCCCGGCGTCCCGTGTCCTTCCCGCCGCCCCCCGTACGGGGGCGACGACGGCGACGGATCTGGCTACGGCCCGCTCGGGCGTTTCGCCGATGGAAACCCGGGCCGGCGCCCGGGCGGTTACGCGCGGCGTCGGCGGCAAACGGTCCCGCCCGCGAGCAGGGCGAGGACGCCGGTGCCCGGCGCGGGAACCGCGGTGCCGTTGATGCGGAACACAGCGCGTTGCGTGAACTGGTCGGTCGGGTCGCCGTACGAGGGATTCCAACCCTCGCCGTTGAGTTGGAACGCGTGAAGCCCGTAATCACCGATGATGTTCGAAGCCCAGGCCCCGACCGCGTCGGTCTCTTCGGTGCGCAGCGAGAGCCAGTAGGTCTCCCCCTCCCTGAGCACCGTCGTGCCCGAGAACGTCGCGGTCATCGGTTCGGCATGGACGAACCAGGGGATGACGCCGCTGGCTGTCGTGGATTCGAGCACCTCGCCGACGTTGCCGCCGGCATCGGCCCGCAGGTCGAGGTGGACGAGGTCGGGCCCGATGGTGTTGAACACCGCCAGGTCGGCCGAATCGAAGTAGTAGTCTCCGCCGGTCACGGTGAACGCAACCGCCTGCTCGTAGACCGCCCCTGCAAGAATGGCCCCGTGCGAGATGGCCCACCCGGTGTCGAGCGCATAGGAGTCGCCCGGCCCGAAGTTGTCAAAGAGCACGTCGCCCGACGCACCCGCCGCGGCGACAGCGACCGCGGCCGCAATCATCAACTCTCTCATCGTTGCTCCTTCTCAGACTCGGGGAACAGCGCCCCCGGCTGCAGTTCAGGTCCGATCGTCGCCGGTCGCGACGAAAGGCCCCGCGACCGGCGCCACCAGGCTCCGGGTGCGAGGATTGCAACGTACAGACAACGAGGGGACGCGTCAAAGGTGCACAGAGCAAACGGCGTGAAAAAACGCGGCATCGGTGGATGGCGCCGCCAGGTACCGGCGTGTCACCCATTGCGACCGACCAACGGTGTGGCTCAATGGGCAGTCGCCCCCCCGGCGTCGTCCCACGCCAGGAACCCGCCCCGCAGGTTCACCGCCTCGATCCCGTGGCGCCGCAGCAGCGACACCGCCCGGGCCGACCGCATCCCGCTGCGGCAGTTGACCAGCAGCGGCGCCCCCCGCGGCGTCTCGTCCAGGCGCGACGCCAGACGCGTGTGCGCGATGTTCACCGCCCCCTCGATGTGCCCCTCCTCGAACTCCGACGCGCGACGCACGTCCAGCACGCGCACCGCCCCGGCCTCGATCAGCCCCTGCGCCTCCTCGACGCCCACCTCGGCCGCCGTGGCCAGGCCATGACCGGCAAGGTCGCCCGCCTCCACCCACCCGCGCAGGTCGTCGATGCCGATGCGGACCAGGTCGCGCACCGCCTCGTCCAGCCGGCCCGCCTCGACCACCAGCACGACCGGCTCGCCCTCCCGGACGAGCGAGCCCGCGTCCGTGCAGAACGACCTGACCAGCGGCAGCGACAGCGACCCCGGCACGTGACCCGCACGGAACGCGTCCCAGTCCCGCGTGTCCACCACCGCCACCGACGCCGTGTCGACGCCGAGCAGGTCCCGCACCGACATGCGCTCGGTCCGGGGCAGCGCCCCCAGAACGCGCGGCCCGTCGCGGTTGACCCGCTTCATCGTCGCGAAATACAGCGGCGGCTCCGGCTGGCCCCCCAGGATGTACCCCAGGAACCCGTCCTCGTCCCCGGCCAGGCGGATCGCGGGGTTGAACCGGCGCTCGTAACCCACCGTGCTGGTCGGCACCGCGCCCAGCGCCTTGCCGCACGCGCTGCCCGACCCGTGCCCCGGCCAGACCTGCACGAAGTCAGGCACCGCATCGAGCCTTTGTACGGAGGCCCGCAGCCGCCGCGCCGCCGGCTCTCTCGCCCCCGTCTCGCCGGCCGCGGTCTCGAGCAGGTCGGGCCGCCCCAGGTCGCCGACGAACACGAAGTCGCCCGTCACCATCGCGATCGGCTCGCCCGCGCCCCCGCCCCGGTCGGTCACCAGGAACGCCAGGTGCTCGGGCGTGTGCCCCGGCGTGTGGACCGCCTCAAAGCCGATGTTGCCGACGGAGAACCTGTCCCCGTCCCGCAGCACCCGCACCCGCCCCCCGGCCGCTCGCGTCCACCGGTACGACCAGTCCTCGCCCCCCTCGCCGGACACGTACCCCGTCGCCCCGACCCCCTCGACCAGTTCCCGCACCCCCGAGACGAAGTCGGCGTGGACGTGCGTCTCCACCGCCGCCACGACGCGCAACTCGTTCGCCGCCGCGAGCGCAACATACCGATCCACGTCCCGCTGCGGGTCAATGACCACCGCCTCCCCGGTCCGCTCACACCCGATCAGGTACGCCGCCTGGGCCAACTTCTCGTCGTAGACCATCCGCATGAACATGG
>CAZFSO010000079.1:0-10683 GCA_964522095.1 uncultured Phycisphaeraceae bacterium
CATGGCGTTTGGGCTGAAACTCCGCAAACTGCCCAAGGCCGAGATCCGCCAGCGCGTGGCCGACGCCTCGGCCATCCTCGGGCTCGACGACTACCTGCACCGCAAGCCCCGCGCCCTCTCCGGCGGCCAGCGCCAGCGCGTCGCCCTCGGCCGCGCCATCGTCCGCGAGCCGGCCTGCTTCCTGTTCGACGAGCCGCTGTCGAACCTCGACGCCAAACTCCGCGTGACCATGCGCTCGGAACTCAAGGCCCTGCACCAGCGCCTGCGCACGACCACCGTCTACGTCACCCACGACCAGGAGGAGGCCATGACGCTCGGCGACCTCGTCGTCGTCATGGCCGCGGGCGAGATCCAGCAGGCCGGCCCCCCGGACGAGGTGTTCCGACGCCCGGTCAACCGCTTCGTCGCGGGCTTTGTCGGCACCCCGCCCATGAACTTCCTCGAGGGCGCGCTCCACCCGCGCGACGGCCGCGTCGTCTGGCGCGAGCATGGCGACAACCCCGTCGAGATCACCCTGCCCGACCGCCTCGCCGCGGCGGCAGGGGCGTCCCAGGTGGGACGGGCTTCCAGCCCGTCCTCCCCACCACCCCCCTGCGCCTTGGGCGTCCGCCCCGGCGCCATCACCGTCCGCGATGACGCCCCCGACGCAACCTCGTTCCCCGTCACCGTCACGGTCGTCGAGCCGCTCGGCGAGCAGACCGACCTGCGCCTGGCCACGGCATCGGGCGCCACGCTCACGGCCCGCGTGCCCTCGATGGACGGGGCCGTGCCCCGGGTCGGCCAGACCGTCCGGGCCGTGATCGACCCGGCCCGCGTCCACTGCTTCGAGCCCGGGCCGTTCGGTCGGGCGCTGGACGCGCCGCCCCCCGCAACCGACGCAGCCAACGTGGAGGCCGCATGACACCCGGACACACCCCAGGCCGCGACGAACTGCCGACCCCGTCGGGCCCCCACTACGGCCAGTCG
Organism: uncultured Phycisphaeraceae bacterium; assembly: GCA_964522095.1. Lineage (GTDB taxonomy): Bacteria > Planctomycetota > Phycisphaerae > Phycisphaerales > UBA1924 > UBA6054. Next base: position 967 of record CAZFSO010000079.1, read on the forward strand.
CCGGGTGGGCCGACGCAGCGCAGCGCCACCCACCCCGTCGAGGTCACCCGCCTTCGGCGCGACGTGTTCTGGCAGAACGTGGTGCGCGAGGTGCTGATGGGCCTCTCCGCCGCCGCCGCCGAGGAGCACGCCCGCCGACGCAACAACCCCCCCCGCGACGATCCGGACCGCTCCGCCGATCAGCCCGACCGGCGACCCGACGACGCCCACGACCGGCCCGACGACCGGGGCCATGACGACGGGCGCGACGAGCCGCCCGACATGTTCGACGGGCGCATGGGCGTGATCACCGTCCAGGGCCAGCGCATCCCCATCGCCGACGTGGTGCCGGTCTTCGCCTGCTCGGCGCCCGCGGCCACCCCGGGCGAGCGCATCGTGTCCGAGGACATCCAGTGCACCGTCTTCCGCATCCGCACGCCCCGGGGCGAGAACTACACGCTGCCCATCACCCAGATCGTCGGGGTTCACTCGATGTCCGACGTGCTCTCGGAACAGATGGAACGGGCCGCCCGGGACATGGAGGAGACCGACGAGGACGGCAACAAACTGCCCTTCGGCTTCGCCGCCTACACCTCCCTGGCGAACAGCGAACGCCAGAACGCCGACAGCCCGAACCCGGACGCCGACCAGAACCCCGACCCTCAGGACCGCACCCCGAAGTGAAGGGGCCGCCGCAGCCATAACGAAACGATCCTTTCCCAAGCCGCTTGTCTCAGAAGCGATCTTTTCTTCGCCTCATCGACTCCGAAAGAACCCTTTCCCATGGCTCGCCAGTCCGGTCGATACCGCGTGACCAACGTCCACGGCGAAGCGGCTCGGGCATTCGTCCCCGCCCCGCTCCCGCCGGTCGGACCGACGGCCTTTTTGAGAACGAAGCCGTAGAGGAACCACTCGGTGGCCGGCGACCCCGAGGCGGGCGACGGCGTCCTCTGCCCGACGGAGCGTCCTCACGGAGCGCTGGGCCAAAGCCCCAGTTCCCGCGGCTCGGAATACGCCGGGCCGCCCGAGCGTCTATACAGACCCACCGCGCGTGCCTCGGCCGGCCGCCCGCTGAAAGGTTGCAGTCCGTGCGCACCCTCATCGCCATCCCCGTGTACAACGAGGCCCCCACCGTCGAGCAGGTGCTCCGCACGGTCTACGGGCATCACCCCGACGTCCTCGTCATCGACGACGGCTCCACCGACGGGACACCCGACATCCTCGACCGCCTCCGCCCCGAACTGGGGTTTGACCTGATCCGGCACGAGGCCAACGCCGGGTACGGCCGGGCCATGCGGGAGGCCTTCGCCCGGGCCCATCGCGACGGGTACGACTGGGTCATCACCATGGACTGCGACGAGCAGCACGAGCCGGCCGCCATCCCCGATTTCATCCGTGCGGCCGCCCGGGACGACCTGGACATCGTCTCCGGCTCGCGGTACCTCGACGACCGCTTCGCCGCCGACCGGCCCCCGGAGGACCGCCGCGCCATCAACGCGACCCTGACCCGGGAGATCAACGAGCGCCTGGGCCTGGAACTGACCGACGCCTTCTGCGGCTTCAAGGCCCACCGCGTCAGCGCGATGAGCCGCCTGCGCCTGACCGACGACGGCTACGCCTTCCCCATGCAACTCTGGGCCGAGGCGGCGGCGCACAACCTGCGCATCGGCGAGGTCCCCGTGCGGTTGATCTACAAGGACCTGAACCGCACCTTCGGGGGCGGGCTCGACCAGCCCACCGCCCGCCTGCGTCACTACCGCGCGGTCCTCGACGCCGCCATCGCCCGCAACACCGCCCCCGCGCGATCCGCATGCTGCCGCGGAAGCCGGTGTGGCGACTGACCGACCGACCATCACGCTGCGTCCGGACCCCGCCCAGTGGCGGCGCGCCCTCGGTGCGCCGAGGCACGCCCACGCGACCGACCGGCGCGCGGTCGGGCTGCCCGTGGACCGGCCCGTGGTCATGTCCGGGCACCAGCCCACCCTCTGGCACGCGGGCATCCTGGCCAAACTCCTCGCGGCCTGCGAACTGGCCCGGGCGGCCGACGCCCACGCCGCCTGGATCGTCCCCGACATGGACGAGGCCGATCCCACCACCGCCCGCCTGCCGCAAGGCCGGGGCGACCGGCTGCAGGAACGGGGCGTGCGCGTCCTCACCGGCGACCCGCCCGGCCCCGGCGTGCCGGCCGGCGCCCTGCCCCCGCGCGAGCCCGCGCCCGCCGACGCCGACCTGCGCGGGCTCGCAGACGCCCTCGCCGCCTTCCGCTCCGAGCCGAGCCTGGCCATGCAGGCCGGGCGCGCCGTCGTCCGCCTGGCGTGCGAGCGTTTCGGCCTGCCGGAGCCGACGGTGCTGAGCGCGTCGGAGCTGTGCCGCACGGGCGCGTGGACGCGGTTCGTTGAGGCCATCGAAGCCGACCCGCGCGCCTGCGTGGAGGCGTACAACGCCGCCGCCCGCGCCCACCCGGACGCCGAGGTCCGTGCGTTGACCGTCGAGAAGGGTCGCGTGGAACTGCCCCTGTGGCGGGTGCGCCCCGGCCTGGCGCGGCTGCCGGTGTTCAGTGATCACCTCGATGCCATCCCGCGTGACGAACTCCGCCCGCGCGCCCTGGCCATGACCGCCGTCGTGCGCGCGGCGCTGGCCGACCTGTTCATCCACGGCCTCGGCGGCGAGCGCTACGACCGCGTCACCGAGGCCTGGCTCGCCGGGTGGACCGGCGCCCCCGCCTGGCGACTCTGCCCGACCGGCGTCGCCACCGCCGACGCGCGGCCCGACCTGGGCGTCGACCCCGACGCGCTCCCCGACCCGGCCCGCGCCCGGTGGCTGGCCCACCACGCCCGCCACGCGCCCGCGCTGCTCGGCGACGACGACGCCGCCCGCGCCAAGGCCGACCTGCTGGCCCGGATCCAAACCCTCAAATCCGAGGGCCTCGACCCGGCCGCCGCCTTCGCCGAACTCCAGGCCCTGCTCCGCACCGTGCGCGATCGTCACGCCGACCGCCTGGCCGCCCTGGACGCCGAGGCGGATCGGGCCGCGGGCTTCAGAGCCCTGCGTGACCTCGCGGCCGACCGCACCTGGCCCTGGCCGACGCTGCCGGCGGCCTCGCTCGACGACCTGCACGCCCAGATCCGACGCGCGATCGACCCCGCAACAATCAGCCGATGCGCCGCGCCCTCCTCCTGCTGCTGACCGTCTGGACCCTGCTGCCCGGCGCGTGCAGGCCGGCGCCGCCCGCCCCGGCGGCCGCCGAGGCAGGGGACGTTCGCCTGGTCGTCCTCTCGCCCGCGCTCGGCGTGATCGTGCGCGACGTGGGCATGGCCCACCGCGTCGTCGGGCGTCACGCCTGGGACGCGGCCCTGGACCCGGCCGTCCCCGCGGTGGGCGCCCACGACGACCCGGACCTGGAAGCCATCATCCGCCTGCGCCCGACCCACGTGCTGCTCCAGGAGACTCAAGCCGACGCGCCCCGGGCCCTGCTCGACGCCGCCCGGCGTCACGGGTGGACGGTCTGGTCGTTCCCGCTGCTCGCCCTGGACGACGTGCCCGCGGCGGCCGACGAACTCCACGAGCGCCTGGACGCGCCGGGGCCGCCCCCCGGGCCGGGCCTGCGTGCGGCGTGGTCGGACCTCGGCGAGCCCGCGCGGCGCGCCGGGCGCGTGCTGCTGCTCGCCGGCGTGGACCCGCCGAGCGCGATGGGCCCGGGGTCGTTCCATCACGATCTGATCGAGCGCATGGGGTGCACGCCGGCGATCACCGACGGCGGGCCGTGGCAGGAACTCGACCACGAGGACGTGCTGCGCCTCGCGCCCGACGCCGTGCTGCTGTTCCGGCCAGCCGTTCAAGGGGGGGTGGACCCCTCGATCTCCGACGCGACGGGCGCCCTGGGCGGGATCGGCGACCTTGACATTCCGGCCGTGCGTACCGGGCGTTTGGGGGTCATCACGCACCCGCTCGGTCTGCTGCCCGCGTCGTCGCTGGCGGGGGTCGCCGCGGAGATCGAGTCGGTCCTAGCATCTTGGCCCGAAACACCTTGAATCCAGATTCCCCGCTTGGCAGCCGACCCCATAACTGTTACGATCAACCCCACCGGCTGAGGCGAACCACCCGCCTCGCGGTCCATCAGGGAAGGTCCGGCCGATGACAGATCCCGTGCGAGTGCTCTGGGTCGACGACAGCCCCGACCTGCTCCGCGTGTACGCAAAGTTGCTCGAGCGCACGCCCGACGTGACGATGTGCGGCACGCTGGGCTCGGCCGACGACCTGGTCGCCGAGGCCGAGCGCCTCGGGCCGGACGTGGTGGTGCTCGACCTGACCATGCCGGGCAGGAACCCGCTTTCCGCCCTGGCCGAACTGACGGGCGCGAAGCCAAGCGTGCGCACGATCGTCTTCAGCGGGTACGACGACGAGGCGACCGTCCGCGGGGCGGCCGACGCCGGCGCGTGGGGCCTGGTGTCCAAGGTCTCGCAGGGCGAGCCCGGCGACGTCATCGGCGCGATCCGTCAGGTCGCCCGGGGCGAGCGGTGCTTCCCCAAACCCGCGTGGGCCGGCCCCGTCACGGTGCGCCGGCCGACCGGCCTGAGTGAACCAAGGTGACGCCCGCTCGGGCGCCCACGCGACGTCCGGGAGAGGGCGCAATGGACTGTGACACAATCCGACAGGCGGACCGCTTTGTCCACCTCGTGTTCCAGCCCGACATCGAGGTCGCCGCCGTGCCCGACGCGGCCCACCGCGTCCGGCGCGCCCGCGTCGCGCCCCGGGCCGTCCACCCCGAGCCCGCGCTGGACGAGGAACTGGCCGCCTTCTTCGGCTGGCTGTGCGATCGCGCGGGACTGCGCATCGACCACTACCGCCACGGCGTCCTGCGCCGACGCACCGGCGCCTGCCTGCGGAGCGTCCGCTCGGCCAGCCCGGCCGAGGCCCGCGCGGCCGGCGAGCAGCACGCCGACAAGGCCGACCGCATGCTCGACGCCCTGATGGTCGGCGTCACCTCGTTCTTCCGCGACCCCCACGTGTTCGAGTCGCTGGGCGTCTGCCTGGCCGCCCAGGACGCCGCCCGGGCGCCCAGGGTCCTCAGCGTCGGCTGCTCGAACGGCTCGGAGTTGTACTCCTGCGCGATGCTGCTCGACGACATGGGCCGCCTGCCGGGCGCCCGCCTGGTCGGCCTGGACTGCCGCCCGCGCGCCGTCCGCGCCGCACGGGCCGGGATCTACCCCGACGAAGTCTCCGACGAACTGCCCGAGGGGGCGCGCCGGCACCTCGTCGCGGCGACCGGGGGCGGCCTGCGGGTGCGCCCGGAACTGCGGGCCGCCTGCCGCTGGCAGATCGGCGACGCCTTCGAGGCCGACCTGCCCGGCGACAACGACGTGGTGCTGTGCCGCAACCTGGCGATCTATCTCAACGCGTCGGCCGCCGACCGCCTCTGGTCGCGCCTGCACGCCCTGGTCCGGCCCGGCGGGCTGCTGGTGGTCGGCAAGGCCGAGCGGCCGCCCGCCCCGCACTTCCGCAGGGTCGGGCCCTGCCTCTTCAGACGATCGGGGAACACCGAACCATGAAGCATCCGCGGACATCCGACCGGTTCTGGCCAGGGGTGGCGCTGACCGTGCTCGCCATCGGGGTCATGTTCTACCTGCGCATGATCGTGTTCCCCGACCGGTTCGTCCCGCTGACCGACTCGCTCCCGCTGCTGCTGGCGTTCTGGCACCGATCCAAGCGCCTGCTGTGGCTGATGGTCGCCTCGTTCACGGCGATGCTGCTCTTCAAACTGTTCTGGGTGATGCCCCAGCGCGTGCCCGACGGCATCCAGCGCGTCTTCGGCTTCATGCAACTGCTCAACATCCTCGTGCCGGCGCTGGTCATCCACGCCGTCCTGGAACTCGGCGCCCGCCTGACGGCCTCCGTGGTCCAACTCGAGCGCGTCAACGCCGAACTCGAGGCGACCAACGAGGAACTGGCCGCCCGCGAGGAGGAGATCAACCAGCAGAACGAGGAACTCCAGTCCCAGACCGTCGAACTCGAGCAGCAGGTCGAGGAACTCGGCACGCAGTCCGAGGAACTCCAGGTGCTCAACGAGCAACTGGCCGAGCGCGAGCGCACGCTCAGCGACCTGCTCCAGCCCTACGTCGTCGGCGGCGGGGCCGAGGACGAGGTGCTCGCGCACCTGGGCGAGAAGGTCGTCCGCCTGCTCGGCGAGCGGGCAGTCGGAGCCACGCTCTCCGAGCCCGACGGGCACGTCATGGGCGTCTCGTCGGTCTTCGGCGTGGCCGAAGACTACCGCGAGGTCCCCCGCGAGCGGACGCTTGCCGAACTGGTCGTCGCGCGCGACCGGGCGGCGCTGCTCGACGACGTGTCGCTGCGCAGCGACCTGGAGTTCCCCGGCCTGGCCTCCGGGCGGCCCGTCCGCTCGGTCATCGCCGCGCCCCTGCGCACGCCCGACGGGGGCGCGCTGGAGATCTACGCCGACTCGGCCGAGGCCTGGGGCGAGGAAGACCTGCGCATGGCGCAGTGGCTGGCGATCCAGTGCGGGCGCCTCTGGAACAACGCCAGGCTCCGCGACGACCTGGAGCGCCAGCGCATCCTCCTGCGCACCATCACCGACCACGCCGAGGCCGCGCTGCTGATGTGCGACGCCGCCGGGCGCTGCACCTACATGAACCCGGCCGCCGAGCGCATCGCCGGCCTGGGCGCCGGCCAGGCGGTCGGCCGGCGCCTGCACGACGTCCTGCACGGCCCGCACGCCGACCACGCCGCGGCCGACTGCCCGCTGCACGCCGGACCGAGCACCCACCCCGACGTGTTCGTCCAGCCCGACGCGACCCGCGTGCCCGTCCTGTGCACCGTCGCGCCCGTCCACCGCGACGGCAAGGTGACCAGCATCGTGGTCGAGGCCCGCGACATGCGCGAGGCCCGCGCCCACGAGGTCGAGCGCGAGCAACTGCTCGCGCGCGAACGCGCCGCCCGCGAGGAGGCCGAGCGGGCCGTGCGGGCGCGCGACGAGTTCGTCGCAACCCTCTCGCACGAACTCCGCACGCCCCTCAACGCCGTGCTGGGCTGGGCCATGCTCCTCCGCCAGGACCTCTCCGACCCCGAGGAGATCCGCAACGGCGTCGAGGTCATCGAGCGCAACGCGCGCCACCAGGCCCAACTCATCTCCGACCTGCTGGACATGAGCGGCATCATCGCCGGCAAGATCGCCCTGCACCTCCAGCCCGTCGACGCCGCCGAGGTCGTCCGCCGCGCCATCGAGACCACCCGCCCGATGATGCAGGAGAAGGGCGTGCGCGTCGAGTGCGACTTCGACCCCGCCGCCGCCCGCGTCCTGGCCGACCCCGAACGCCTCCAGCAGGTGGTCTGGAACCTGCTGACCAACTCGGTCAAGTTCACCCCAGAGGGCGGGCTGATCCGAGCGGCCCTGCACAACGACGCCAACTCCGTCGTCATCGAGATCGCCGACACCGGCCAGGGCATCGAGCCCGAACTGCTCCCCCACATGTTCGACCGCTACCGCCAGGTCGACGGCTCGTCCACCAGGCGCCACGGGGGCCTGGGCATCGGCCTGGCCATCGTCAAGCACCTCGTCGAACTGCACCACGGCGAGGTCCGCCTGACCAGCCCCGGGCCCGGCAAGGGCGCCACCTGCGTGGTGCGCCTGCCCGCGCACGCCGCCGTCCCCGCCCTGGCCCGCGAGCCCGGCAAGCCCGCGCCCGCGCTCCAGACCCACCGGCCCCGCCTCGACGGCCTGGCCGTCCTCATCGTCGACGACGAGGAGGACGCACGCTCCCTCATCGCGCGCATCCTGCGCGACACCGGCGCCGAGCCCATCACCGCGTCCTCCGCCGAGGAGGCCTTCCAGCACCTCTGCGACGCCCGCGTCGACGTGCTCGTCAGCGACATCGGCATGCCCGGCGCCGACGGCTACAGCCTCATGCGGCGCGTCCGCGCCGAGTGCCCCGAGCACGTGCGCGACCTCCCGGCCATCGCGCTGACCGCCTTCGCACGCTCCAGCGACCGCACCCAGGCCCTCAACGCGGGGTTCCACGCCCACGTCAGCAAGCCCGTCGAGCCCGACGAACTGCTCGCCACCATCGCCAGCCTGCGCAACACCGTGCTGCGCTACCGCCGCTCGGACCTGGCCGACCCCGTCTGAGCACGCGGCCGGGCGAGCCCTAAACTCGCACCCATGCCCACCCTCCCCGCCACCGCCATCGACCCGGCCGAGATCCTCGACGCCCGATTCCGGGCCGCGATCCTCGCCGCCTTCCCCGACCTGCCCGAGGACGCGGCCGAGACCCACGTCGCGCCCAACCGCCAGGCGAAACTCGGCGACTTTCAGTCCAACGCGGCCATGCCCCTGGCCAAGCGCCTCGGGCGCAACCCGCGCGAGGTCGCCGCGGCGATCGTCGAACGCCTCGACCTGTCGGGCGTCGCAGAGCCGGTCGGCCCGGGCGACGTCGCCGGGCCGGGGTTCATCAACGTCCGCCTGCTGCCCGACGCCCTGGCCGCGTCGCTGGCCCGGCTCGACACCCCCGCGCTCGGGGTCGAGGCGCCCGCCCCCTCCGCGCCGCCCGAGCCGGTCGTCGTCGACCTCTGCGGCGTGAACCTCGCCAAGCAGATGCACGTCGGCCACCTGCGCTCGACCGTCATCGGCGACGCCATCGCCCGCCTCTACGAACGCCTGGGCCACCCCGTCATCCGCCAGAGCCACGTGGGCGACTGGGGCCTGCCCATCGCCATGGTCGTCCAGCGGCTGATCGAGACCGAGGACGCCGGGCGCGACCTGGCGCAGATCTCCCTCGACGAACTCAACCACCTCTACAAGCAGGCCCAGGCCGCGTGCAAGCCGGAGAAGGCCGCCCTCGCGACCGTCCGCGGCTTCGGCGGGCACCCCAAGGCCGAGGCCGAACTCGAGGCCCGAGTCGCCGACGCCGAAGCGCACGCGGAGCGCGCCCGGCGCCGCCTGGTGCTGCTCCAGTCGGGCGACGAGCGCTCCGTGGCCACCTGGCAGCGCGTCTACGACGCGACCATGGCCGCCTGCCTGGAGACCTGCCGGCGCCTGCACGCCAACGTGACCGACGAGCACTCCGCCGGCGAGAGCACCTACCGCGACGAACTGGCCGCCCTGGTCGACGACCTCGTCGCCCGCGGCGTCGCCGAGGAGGACGACGGCGCCCTCGTCGTCCGCGTCGAGGGGCACAAGGAGCCCTGCATCGTCCGCAAGCGCGACGGCGGGTTCCTCTACGCCACCACCGACCTGGCCGCCATCCGCCGGCGCGTCTCGCAACTCGGCGGCCGGCGCGTGGTCTACTGCGTCGACGCGCGCCAGTCGCTGCACTTCAAACTGGTCTTCGGCGCCGCCCGGAAGGCCGGCTACGACCGGACGCCCGACGGCGCCCGGGCGGACCTCGTGCACGCCGCCTTCGGCAACGTGCTGGGCGAGGACAACCGGCCCCTGAAGACCCGGTCGGGCGAGAACGTGCGCCTGGCCGACCTCATCGACGAGGCGGTGGAACGCGCGGCGCGCACCGTGGCCGAGAAGAACCCGGGCCTGAACGAGGCCGAGCGCGCCCCGATCGCCGAGGCCGTGGGCGTCGCCGCGCTCAAGTACGCCGACCTTTCCGGCGACCGGACCAAGGACTACGTGTTCAGTTTCGACCGGATGCTCGCCTTCGAGGGCGACACCGGGCCGTATTTGCTGTACGCGCTGGTCCGCATCCGAAGCATCTTCCGCAAGGCGGCCGAGGCCGG
>CAZFSO010000080.1:0-10560 GCA_964522095.1 uncultured Phycisphaeraceae bacterium
GGCGGCGTCGGGGACCATGGGGACCGAGAGCATGCCGACGACGGTGGCGCCGGCGGCCAGGTCGATGCCCTTGACGCCGGCGGCGGAGCGGCCCATGTCGCGGACGTCGTCCTCGGGGAAGCGGATCGCCATGCCGTTGGAGGTGACCAGCATGAGGTCGTCCATGCCGGTGGTCAGGCGGACGCCGAGCAGGGCGTCGTCCTCGCGCAGGCCGACGGCGATCAGGCCGGAGCGGTTGACGTTGGCGTAGGCCTTCAGGGGGGTGCGCTTGACGACGCCGTTGCGCGACACGAAGGTGAGGTAGTGGCTGCCGGACTCGAAGTCCTTGACGGCCAGGTAGGCGCAGGTGCGCTCGCCTTCCTTGAGGTCGATGTAGTTGATGATGGGGCGTCCCTTGCTGACGCGGCTCATCTCGGGCAGTTCGTAGACCTTGATCTTGAAGACGCGCCCGGTGTCGGTGAAGCAGAGCAGGTCGTCGTGGGTGGAGGCGACGAAGAGGTGCTCGATGAAGTCGTCGTCCTTCGAGTCGCCGGCGCGGATGCCCTTGCCGCCGCGTCCCTGGGCGCGGTAGGTCTCGGCGGGCAGGCGCTTGCAGTAGCCCTGGTGGCTGATGGTCACGGCCATGTCCTGCTCCTGGATGAGCGAGGCCAGGTCGATGTCGCCGGCGGCCTCCTCGATGGAGGTCAGGCGGTCGCGCCCGTAGCGGGCCTTCATCTCCTCGCAGTCCTCGACGATGATGTCGAGCACCTTGCGGTGGTCGGCGAGGATGGCCTCGTAGCCCTCGATCTCCTCGACGAGCCTGGTGTAGTCGTTGACGAGGCGCTCGATCTCCAGGCCGACGAGTTGGATCAGGCGCATGGCGCCGATGGTCTCGGCCTGCACGCGGGTCAGGGCGACGCCGCCGCGGGCGTCGGCGTCGCGGACGATCTTCATCAGGCGTGCGGGGATGGACGCGGCCGCGGGGTGCGAGGCGGGGATGGTGTACCGCCGCTCCATCAGTTTGCCGATGGCCTCCTCACGCGTCTTGCTGGACTTGATCAGCGCGATGATCTCGTCGATGTCGACGACGGCGTAGATCATGCCCTCGAGCACGTGGGCCCGCTTCTTGGCCTCGCGCAGCAGGTGCTGCGTGCGACGGCGGATGACCTCGACCCGGTGGTCGATGAAGCACTCGATCAGTTCCTTGAGGCCCAGCGTGCGGGGCTGGCGGTTGACCAGGGCGATGTTGATGATGCTGAAGGTCTGCTGGAGGGGCGTGCACTGGTAGAGCTGGTTCTCGACGACCGCGGGGTCCGAGCCCTTCTTGAGTTCCAGGACGATGCGGGTCTGGGCGTTGCGCCCGGACTCGTTGCGCACGTCGGAGATGTCCTTGATGCGCTCGTCCTTGACGGCCTCGACGATCTTCTCGACCAGGTTGTTCTGGACCAGGCCGTAGGGGATCTGGTCGATGACGATCTGCTGGCGGGCGTTGCCGAACTCCTCGACGTGGACCTCGCCGCGGACGGTGACGCGGCCGCGCCCGGAGGAGTATGCCTCGAGGATGCCGCGCCGGCCGAGGATTCGTCCGGCGGTCGGGAAATCGGGGCCCTGCACGCCGCGCCGGACGACGGCGCCGGTCTCGTCGGTCTCGTCGGTCATCAGGTCGGTCAGCGAGACGGCCGGGTCGTTGACGACGCGGACGATGGCGTCGAGGATCTCGGTGGGGTTGTGCGGGGGCAGGCTGGTGGCCATGCCGACGGCGATGCCCATGCCGCCGTTGACGAGCAGGTTGGGGAACTTGGCCGGCAGGACGGTGGGCTCCTGCAGGCGGTCGTCGTAGTTGGGCTGGAAGTCGACGGTGCCGAGCTTGATGTCGGCGAGCATGTCCACGGCGGCGTGGGTCATGCGGGCCTCGGTGTACCGCATGGCGGCCGGGGGGTCGCCGTCGATCGAGCCGAAGTTGCCCTGGGGGTCGATCAGGGGGACGGACATCTTCCATCCCTGGGCCATGCCGACCATGGTGGGGTAGATGACCGACTCGCCGTGGGGGTGGTAGTTGCCGGAGGTGTCGCCGCAGATCTTGGCGCACTTGAGGTGCTTGCGCCCCGGGCGGAGGTTGAGGTCGTTCATGGCGACGAGGATGCGTCGCTGGGAGGGCTTGAGCCCGTCGCGGACGTCGGGCAGGGCCCGGTCCATGATGGTGCTCATGGCGTAGGTCAGGTACGAGTCCTGCAACTCCCGCTCGATCTGCAGATCGACCACGCCGGCATGCCCGGCCCGCTCGACGGGTGTGGGGTCGGCGGGCGAGGAATCGGAGGTCACGTCGTCTGGCATTCGGGGCTCCGCGGGGTGGCGACCGGCGCGTGCGGGAACACCGCGCGCCGCCGCCTCCGATCAGCCCGAAATCATAGGCTCGCGCGTGCGCCCAAACCCGCTTTCAGAGCCTGAAAACACCCGGATATCCGCTCGTGCGCGGGCGTCGCAAACCGGTCGCGGGCTTAGGGTTGCGCGTCGGCTCCGTGGGGGGTCGATCGCGCGGCGATGACGCGCATGGAATCGATCGTTTCGCAGGTCGTCAGCAGCGCCAGCGCGGTCGCCTCAACGCTCGCCACGGGCTGCCAGACGGACGGGCGGACGCCCCAGGCCGCCTGCTCCGGGCGGCGGGCGAGGAACAGCGCCTCGTCGGTCAGCGCCAACTGGCGGACGAAGCGCAGGCTCTCGGTCAGGCGCAGCAGTTCGCCCGGGACCGACCCGGACGAGGCGCCGCCCGGCGTGAGGTGCTCGTTGCCCAGCATGGTCGCCATCGCCGCGAGCGGGCGCATGCTGTGCCAGGTGGGCAGCACGGCGCGGCCGCTGGTGAAGACCACGCCGCCGGCCAGGTCGCGGTCGATCGAGCGCAGGTCGGCGCGTCGGACCTGGTGGTCCCACACGAGCGAGCGGGTCTCGGTCAGGATGGCCGCGGACGGGGGCGAGGCGTCCGGGTGCAGGTCCATCTCGGCCCACGCCAGGAAGGGCATCTGGGCGACGAGTTGCCCCCGCGGCGTGTCACGGAAGGCCGCGCGAACGGCGGCGTCGGCGCGCTCGTGCGTAAAGGCCGGGTCCAGGCGGCTCGCCCGCACCAGGGCCCACGCCACCAGTCCCCGGGCCGCGTGGGGCACGCCGGCCGAGAACCCGGTGACCGGGTCGAACGCCTCACGCAGCGCGTCGAGCGCGCGGGCGCGCAAGGCCTGGAGTTCGCTGTCCGCCGCCAGGGTCTGCGCGTCCACCCCGGCCAGCGCGGCCGTCGTCATGGCGGCCGACGGCGCCGACTGCCAGGGCGAGTCCTCCCCGGGCTCGACGGCCGCGAGGTCGCGAAGGATCGCCACCGCCGCCTCGCGCGACGCGGTCACGTCGCGCCCGCGCGTCTCGGCGTGCCGCTGCAGGGCGACCGCGGCGAGCGCCTGCTCGAAGGGCGGCGCGGCGACCGGGTCGGCCGCGCCCGTCACCACGCGCAGGTCGCCGCCCAGCCCGTAGCGCTCAACGCCGGGCCACACGCGCGACCGCAGGTGCGCGGCCAGGCCGTCTGCCATCTCCGTGAGGGCCGCGAAGCGGATCTCCTCGGCCCCCACCACGCGCGCGCCGCGGTCCAGGAAGACCGGCGCCGCGTCGGCGTGGGGCATGGCCAGGTGGACGACCGCCGCCCGCTCGAAGCGGAAGCCTTGGGCGGCGAGTTCCGGCAGGGGGCGCAGCGCCGTGGCGCCGTCGCCGGTGATCTCCGTCGCCAGGGCGCTCAGGTCCCGAGCCGGGTCGACGCCGCGGGTGAGTTGGGAGTCGACGCCGGAGACCAGCGTGACGGGCTCGGCCCCGTCGCGGACGAGCGAGACGACCAGGGCCTCGGCCCCGGGCGAGCAGCCGGCGAAGGTCAGGCCCAGTTCGGCGCCCGGGATGGGCACGGGCCGGGCGTAGAACTCGAGCGAGACGGTCACCTGCCGGCCCACCGCCGCGAGGTTCTCGTCGGCCAGGGCGTCGTTGGGGACGGGCAGTTTGGGGCGTGCTTCCCGGACGGCCTGGGCGGCGGCGGCGCGGATCGGCTCGGGCGACGCCTCGCCCCGCGCCATCGCCGAACCCCGGGCGATCACCCGGCCGTCCAGCCGCAGGGTCACGCCGGCTCCCCAGACCGCGGGCAGGTCGGACGCCTCCTGGGGGACCGCCCAGGCCCGGACCCAGTCCCGCACGCGGGCGTGGGCGGCCAGGGCCCGGTCCGGCGGGGGCAGGTCGGCGGCCCGGGCGGGCGGTCCGAGAAGAACGGCCGCGAACGCCGCGATCAGGGCCAGGGCGCGTGGCGGACGCGAAACCCGCTGGCACGCGGTGATGCCTTGAGGCAACATGGTGTGGTCGGACCGCATCCGACCGGCACGACCCGACCCCGATTCCGGGGCCCAGGCGGGGTTTGGCACGCGGCGGCACGGTGGTTGTTTCATGTCGGGTGACAACTTCAGAAAGGACTCGACCATGACCATGCGACTCATGCAGCAGACCTTCCTTATGACCGACGTCCGCAAGCGCGTGGCCCTGCTCACCCTGCTGAGCTTCGTGGCGCTCTGCTGATCGGCGTCGGCCGGCCGGCCCCCATCAGCGGCGGCCGGACGGGCGCGACTGTCCGCACACTGTACCCGGGCGGTTCGGCCGGATCGGGCGTTCCAGCCCGTGGCGGCCCGCCGCCCCGCGAGCACGAAAAAGCCCCGGCGGGCGTCCCGCCGGGGCTTGTTGTGTTGGGAGGGTTCCGGGGGGTCCGGATCAGAACTGGATCTTGTCGGTGCCCATGGCGCCGTGCTCGTCCATGCCGCCTCGGGCGGGCTTGCGGGGGCCGGTGTAGCCCTGGTCGCCGCCGCCGGAGGAGTCGGTGTCGCCGCCGGAGGCGTCGCCCCACTGGGCGCGCTTGAGGGACAGGCCGATCTTGCGGTCGGCGGTGTCGACGCGGAGGATCTTGACGTCGATCTCCTCGTCCTGCCCGACGACGTCCTGGGGGTTCTCGACCTTGTGGTCGGCCAGTTCGGAGATGTGCAGCAGGCCCTCGAGGTCGTCCTCGAGTTCGACGAAGACGCCGAAGTTGGTGATCTTGGTGACCTTGCCGCGGACGACCATGCCCGGCTGGTAGGCGCTGGGGATGGCGTCGACCCACGGGTCCTCGGTGAGTTGCTTGACGCCGAGGCTGATGCGCTGCTTGTCCTGGTCGACCTCGAGGACGACGCACTGGACCTCGTCGTTCTTCTTGTAGAGTTCGTTGGGGTGGGTGACCTTCTTGGTCCAGGACATGTCGGAGATGTGGAGCAGGCCGTCGATGCCCGGCTCGATCTCGACGAAGGCGCCGTAGTTGGCGAGGTTGCGGACGGTGCCGTTGATGATGGTCCCGGGGGGGTACTTCTCGGTGACGAGTTCCCAGGGGTTGACCTCGGTCTGCTTCATGCCGAGCGAGATCTCGTGCTTGTTCTTGTCGATCTCGAGGACGACCACGTCGACCTCGTCGCCGACGCTGACCATCTCGGAGGGGTGGTTGACGCGCCGGGTCCAGGACATCTCGGAGATGTGGACCAGGCCCTCGATGCCGTCGTCCAGGCGGATGAAGGCGCCGTAGGACATGATGTTGACGACGGAGCCCTTGACGCGTGCGCCGACGGGGAACTTGGCCTCGATCTCCTCCCAGGGGCTCGACTCGGTCTGCTTGAGTCCGAGGGCGATCTTCTCCTTCTCCCGGTCGATGTTGAGGACCTTGACCTCCACCTTGTCGTCGATCTTGAGCAGTTCGGACGGGTGGTTGATGCGTCCCCAGGACATGTCGGTGATGTGGAGCAGGCCGTCGATGCCGCCGAGGTCGACGAAGGCGCCGAAGTCGGCGATGTTCTTGACGGTGCCGGTGACGATGTCGCCCTCGCTGATGGTCTCCATCAGGCGCTTCTTGGCGGTCTCGCGCTCGTGCTCGATCAGTTTGCGCCGGGAGATGACGATGTTGCGGCGTTCGGTGTCGATCTTGAGGATCTCGGCGCGGATCTTGCGTCCGATGAAGTCGCCGAGTTCGTGTGGCCGGCGGATGTCGACCTGGCTGGCGGGCATGAACACCGGCACGCCGATGTCGACCAGCAGGCCGCCCTTGATCTTGCGCATCACCGTGCCCTCGATCTGGTCGCCCTCGCGGGTGGTGTCCACGATGCGCTGCCAGGCGATCTGGCGGTCGGCCTTGCGCTTGGAGAGCTGGATCAGCCCGCCCTCGCCCTCGAGCGACTCGAGGAGCACGTCGACCTCGTCGCCGACGCGCAGTTCGTTGAGGTTCGGGAACTCCTCGCGCGGGATCAGGCCCTCGCTCTTGAGCCCGACGTCCACGACCACGTCGTCGCCCGCGAAGCCGATCACGCGGCCCTTGATGAGCTTGCCGGCGCGCAGGTCGGTGGCCTGGTCGATCAGCACGGTGTCCATGCTGTCCTCGGCGTCGGCCTTGTCGCCGAACACCTCGGTGAGCAGCGCCATGGCCTCGTCGTCGCCCACGCCGAGCGAAGCGATCAGGGTCTCGTCGATCATCGATTGGTTCCTCTCCCCGCCCTCATCGAGGCGGGAAAGGACGCTCCGCGACGTCCCGACCGGCCGACGGGGTCGGGCGTGCTCCGCGTCCATCCCCGGCGGGGGCAGGCCCGCGCCGGGGCGCCCGACCGGGGGGTCGGGCCGCTGAGTGCCACAGGTCATGGGCCCGGTCCCGGACCGTCCGGGGGCCGGGCGTCGGCCAAGTCCCCGCAAGACGCGGGGTCGGGATTGTAGGGCGGGCCCCGCCCCCGGGTCGAGCGCCCGTGGGTGCCCAGCCGCCGCGCCGATTTTCGGTCGCGCCGGGGTATGTTTCTGGCATGAAAGAGGTTGCCTGCGCCCGGGCGGCGGCGGCCGGGTTGGACTTCCCGCAGCGCAGGGTATGATCCACATTCGCCGGCTGGTTGGGCAGCCGGCCCCTCCGGCGTTCAGCACGCCGCGAGCCGTTTTCCCCGGGTGCGTGTCCGGGGATTGCACGCTGAGGCCCGCCCGGGCGTCCGGGCATGGGAGAGCAGGTTCATCATGACCGCAACCGCAACAACCGCCACCGAACTGCCACGCGGCGCCGTGACCGAGGAGCTGGGGTTCCCGACCGACCCGGACAACCTCTACCTGCAGACGGTCAACACGATGCTCGAGGCGGCCGAGGCGGTCAACCTCAAGCACCGCACCCGCATCATCCTGGCCCAGCCCAAGAACGAGATCATGGTGCACTTCCCGGTCCTGATGGACGACGGGCACCACCGGCTGTTCAAGGGCTACCGCATCCAGCACAACAACGCCCTGGGCCCGTACAAGGGCGGCTTCCGCTACCACGAGGACGTCCACCTCGACGACGTCAAGTCCCTCGCCTTCCTCATGACCATGAAGTGCGCCCTCGTCCGCGTGCCCTTCGGCGGCGGCAAGGGCGGCGTGAAGGTCAACCCCCGCGAACTCTCCATGGGCGAACTCGAGCGCGTCACCCGGCGATACTGCTCGGCCATCATGGACCAGATCGGCCCCGACGTGGACATCCCCGCGCCGGACGTCGGCACCAACGCCCAGGTCATGGCCTGGTTCGCCGACACCTACATGATGTCCAGCGGGCACCAGCACCACGACGCCATCCGCGTCGTCACCGGCAAGCCCGTCGAGTTCGGCGGCTCGGTCGGGCGCGAGAAGGCCACCGGCCAGGGCGTCTGCGACGTGCTCGCCGAGATGCTCCCCGACATCGGAATCCAGGTCGAGGGCATGAAGGTCAGCCTGCTGGGCTTCGGAAACGTCAACGGCTGGGCGGGCAAGATCCTCCAGGACATGGGCGCCAAGGTCGTCGCCGTCGCCGACCACACCGGATACCTGCGCAACGACAACGGCATCGACTGCCACAAACTCTTCGAGTACAACCGCCAGAACCGCGGCATCAAGGGCTACGCCGAGGCCGACGCGATCTCCGAGGAGGACTTCTACCGCACCAAGGTGGACGTGTTCATCCCCGGCGCGCTCGAGCAGATGATCAAGGCCAAGCAGGCCGAGTGGCTGGACTGCAAGGTCATGGCCGAGGCCGCCAACGCCCCCTGCGACCCCTCCGGCGACCGCGTGCTGCTGGACAAGGGCGTCGAGATCATCCCCGCGCTCCTGGCCAACTCCGGCGGCGTGACCGTCTCGTACTTCGAGTGGGTCCAGAACAAGAACGCCGTGACCTGGTCCGCCGAGCAGGTCGACCGCGAACTGAACCGCCACATGGTCGTGGCCGCCCAGCGCACCCTCCAGACCCGCTCGCGCCTGAACTGCACCCTCCGCAGCGCCGCCTACGCGACCGCGCTCGAGCACATCGGCGCGGTCTACAAGGTCCGCGGCATCTTCCCGTAAACCCGCCCGAACCCCGCACCACCAACCGCCCCACCCGGGGCGGTTTTTTTCATGCGAACCCCGCGTCCTGTCCTGGCGATCGGCCGGGGCGCGGCTCCCCCCGACGCCGTGCTCAGTCGCGCACGCGCTCCTCGGCGGACGGCTGGCCGTAGCGGCGGAGCAGTTCGACGATGCGGGGCTGGTTGCGGTCGGCCCGCAGCGACGCCCGCATGGCGTCAACCGCCCGCTCGCGTGCCGGCCCGTCGGCCTTGCCGGACCACAGGTAGTTGTTCAGTTCGCACACCGCCACGCCGTTGAGGGCCGGGGCGTAGGTCGGGTCCATCTCGACCGCGCTGGCGAAGGCCTGCAGGCTCTCGTCGTAGCGGCGCAGGCGGAACAGGCCCGAGCCCAGGCGTTCGTAGGCGATCGGGGTCGGCTCGGCGGCCACCACCTCGCTGAGGGCGCCGACCATCTCGGCGTAGCGTCCCAGGCGGTTGAAACTCTCGGCCATGTTCAGGAGCAGGCCGGGCGCGGGCTTGGTGAGCAGTTCGGCCGCCTGGCGGAACTCGATCACCGCCTCGTCGTGCCGGTCCAGGGCCGCGTGCACGTTGCCCAGGTGCATGCGCGCCTCGCCGGAGCGGGGCCGTGCCTCGGCGGACCGCTGGGCGTAGGGCAGCGCCTGCTCGGGGTTGCCCGACTCGAGGTAAACCAGCGACAGGCCCATCATCGCCTCGAACTCGTTGGGCCGGATCGACAGCGCCCGCAGGAAGGCGCGGCTCGCCTCGTCGGTCCGCCCGAGCCGGTGCAGCGCCGAGGCGTGCCGGAACTGGGCGTCGAAGTTGCGCGGCTCGGCCCGGGCGGCGGCGGCGAAACTCCGCTCGGCCAGCGCCGTCTCGCCCATCTCCATGTGCAGGTCGCCCGCCTCGAGCAGCGCGGGCGTGAACCGCGGGTTGAAGGCGATCGCCCGCTCGAGTTCGGCCAGGGCGGCCCGGATGTCGCCCATCGCGCGGTGCTCGCGGGCCAGGTCCAGCGCCTCGCCCTCGCGCGTGCCCAGACCGGGCGCCGCGGGCTGGGCGACCTCGTCGGGCGTGATGGCCGGCTCACGCGGCGCGTCGCCCGGCCGACCCTCGGGGCGCGGGGCGATCAGGTACCGGGCGCTCGGGCGCTCGTCGACCACGACGGTGCGGGGCTCGCCGGAAGCCTCGGCGCTCGCCGGGGTGGCGGGCCCGCGCTCGGCGGTGGTTGGCGCCTCCGACGCGTCCCGGTTGAGCTGCCAGTGCTTGCACCCCCCGGCGGAAAGAAGGAGAGGCGCCACTACCGAGCCTGTCGCGAGGGTCCTGAGCATGGTCATGTTCCGATCTTACCGCAAGGGGCCGGGGCGTACACTCGGGGTGAGGAATCCCATGAGTACGCCCCCACTCTCCGGACGGGTCGCCCTGGTGACCGGCGCCAGCGCCGGGATCGGGCACGCTGTGGCCTGCGAACTCGCCGTGCTCGGCGCCCGGGTGGGCGTCAACGCCCGGCGTGAGGAACGCCTGATCGCCCTGGCCCAGGAGATCGCCGACCGCTGCGCCGCACGGCCCGGGCCGGACTGCGAGCGCGTGGTCCCCGTGCCCGGCGACGCGAGCGACCCCCAGGTCATCTCCCGCATGCTCGACGAGCCCGAGCAGCGGTTCGGGGAGCCCGTCGACCTGGTGGTGGTCAACGCCGGGCGGGGGCTGGCCGGGTCGGTCCTGACCAGCGACGACAGCCAGTGGGAGGAGGTCGTGCGGATCAACCTGCTCGGCGCGGCCCGCCTGATCCGCGAGGCCGGGCACCGGCTTGCGCGCCTGCAGTCCGAGCGGAAGTGGCCCGAGCGGGCGGCGGACATCGTCATCCTCGGGTCGACCGTGGGCCGGCACATCTCGCCGTTCTCGTCGATGTACGGCTCGACCAAGGCCGCGGTCGGCTCGCTGGCCGAGGCCGCCCGGCGGGAACTGGGCCCCAAGGGCGTCCGCGTGACGCTCATCGAGCCGGGCATCGTCCAGAGCGAGTTCCAGAACGTGGCCGGCTACGAGCCCGAGTCGTTCGGCGCCCTGATGGACCGCTTCAGCCCGGTCCTGCGCCCCGAGGACGTCGCCCGCACCATCGGTTTCATCGTCCGCCAGCCGGCGGGGGTGCATCTGGCCGATGTGCTGATCCGCCCGACGCGGCAGGATTATCCGT
>CAZFSO010000081.1:0-10476 GCA_964522095.1 uncultured Phycisphaeraceae bacterium
GTCATCTGCCAGGGCATCACCGGCAGTTTCGGGGCTTTGCACACCAAGGGCTGCTTCGAGTACGGCACCAAGATGGTCGGCGGCGTCACCCCCGGCAAGGGCGGCCAGAAGGACCCCAACGGGCTGCCCATCTTCGACACCGTCCGCCAGGCTGTCGACGCGACCGGGGCGGACGCCACCATGATCTTCGTGCCCCCGGCCTTCTGCGCCGACGCGGTGCTCGAGGCGATGGACGCGGGGGTCCGGCTGATCTGCTGCATCACCGAGGGCGTGCCGGTCAACGACATGATCATGGTCCGCAAGATGCTCGACGACCGCAACGCGGCGGCCCGAGGCATGGACTCGGCCCACGCCCGCGAACTGTTCACCCTCATCGGGCCCAACTGCCCGGGCATCATCACCCCCGGGCCCAAGACCGGCGAGGGGACCGCCGGCTCGAAGTACACCAACGCGGGGTGCAAGATCGGGATCATGCCCGGCTACATCCACACCCACGTGTCCGAGGCCAGGACCGGCAAGGCCGTGGGCATCGTCTCGCGCTCGGGCACCCTGACCTACGAGGCCGTCTGGCAGACCAGCCGCCTGGGCATCGGCCAGTCCACCTGCGTCGGCATCGGGGGCGACCCCGTCCGCGGGCTCAACCACATCGACTGCCTCCGCATGTTCGAGGAAGACCCCGACACGGACGGCATCCTGATGATCGGGGAGATCGGCGGCGAGGACGAGGAGCACGCGGCCGAGTACATCAAGGCCCACGTCACGAAGCCCGTGGCCGCCTTCATCGCCGGACGCACCGCCCCCCCCGGCAAGCGCATGGGCCACGCGGGCGCCATCATCTCCTCGGGCGCGGGCGGCAAGGCCACCGGCACCGCCGACTCGAAGATCGACGCGCTCCGCGAGGCCGGAGCGGTCATCGCCATGAGCCCCGCCGACATGGGCAAGGCCATGGCGGAGGCCATGAGCCTCGCCGTCGCCGAGGCCCGATAACCCCGCCCGGTACGGGCCGATCGGCCCGCGGGCACGCTCTGGCCCGCCCTGCCCCGCATCGTGGGGACATTCACTGACGGGTCGTGGCGACATCGCCGATGTCGCCGCCATGCGAGCGGTCTCTGCAGCCAGCGCCCCCGCCCGAGTCACCGCCCGTCCCCGGTCGGCGGCCACCTGGGCGCGCCAGCACCAGCACTGCCTGGTGGTGCTGGTCATCTGCTCGTGCGCCGTCGGCCTGCTGTGGGCCTCGGCCCGGCGCGACGCCGAGGCCCGCCTGGACCGGCGCCTCGAAACCTCAGCCGACCGCATCGCCGAGGTGCTCGCCGACGCGTTCCGACGCCAGGGACAGTTGCTCCAGGCCAGCCGGGCACTGATCGAGTCCAGCGACCGCGTGACCCGCGACGACTGGCGCAAGTTCGTCGAGGCCCTCGACCTGCCCGCCCACGCGCCCGGCGTCCACGGCATTGGTTACGTCGAGCGGGTCGACGCGGCCGGCATGGGCGCGTTCATCGAGCGCGTCCGGGCGGACGGGGCCCCGGACTTCAGCCTGCGCCCGCACCGCGACGCCGACCGGCCCGGGTTCGGCGCGGTCTCCTACGTCATCATGTACTCCGAGCCCCAGAGCCGCAACCGCCCCGCCTGGGGCGTGGACGTGGCCACCCACACCCGCAACCGCCAGATCTACGACGAATCGGCCCGCACCGGCCGGCCCCAGGCCGAACTGGGCTTCCCCCTGACCCAGGCCCGGGGCAGCGGCATGATCATGGTCCTGCCCGTGCCCGCCGACGCCGGCAGGCCCCAGGGATGGGTCACCGGGTCGGTCGTGCTCGAGGAACTCATCGCCGGGTCGTGGCGCCCGGAGTGGGACGGGTTCACCGTTACTCTCGGCGATCCCGCGGACGGACGCGAACTCGTCCGGGTGACGCCCGGCGAGCACGCCGCCGACCCCGAGGCGCTCGGCAGGCGGCCTGACCTGGTCCGCGTCGTCGACGTCTTCGGGCGGCCCGTGCGCCTGTCGCTGGCCCCCGCCACCGGCGACCTCGTCCACCCCGAGACCCGCGACGCCAACGTGGTGCTGCTGGTCGGCGCGATGGCCACCGCCCTGCTCACGCTGATCGTCTGGTCGATCACCCGCAACCGCCAGCACGCCGTCTCCATCGCCCGCCAGATGACCGATTCCCTGCGCCTCAGCGAGCAGCGCCAGCGCGAACTCGCCCGTCGCGCCGAGCAGGCCAACCAGGCCAAGAGCGAGTTCCTGGCCAACATGAGCCACGAGATCCGAACCCCCATGACCGCCATCCTCGGCTACGCCGAACTGATCGACGCCAGCGACGTCGACGCCGCCACGCGCGCCGAGTCCGTCCGCGCCATGCGCCGCGCCGGACGCCACCTGCTCAACATCATCAACGACGTGCTGGACATCTCCAAGATCGAGTCGGGCCACATGGAGGTCCGACGCGAGCCCTGCGGCCTGCCCGCGCTCGTCGCCGACGTGATCGCCGGCCTGCAGCCCCACGCCGCCCGCAAGCAACTGGCCCTTTCCGCCGAGGCCGCCGGGCCCGTGCCCGACACCGTGGTCACCGACACCCATCGCGTCCGGCAGATCCTCATCAACCTCGTCGGCAACGCCATCAAGTTCACCGACCACGGCTCGGTCCGCGTCGTCGTCTCCCACCAGGCCGGGCGCCTGGCGGTCCGCGTCGAGGACACCGGCCCGGGCATCGACCCCTCCAAAATGGAGACCATCTTCCGGCCCTTCGAGCAGGGCGACAACTCGTCCTCCCGGCGCCACGAGGGCACCGGCCTGGGCCTGGCCATCAGCCGGCGGCTGGCCGACCTGCTCGGCGGCAGCGTGGAGGCGGAGTCACGGCCCGGGCGCGGCTCGGCCTTCACCCTCGAGATCCCCGCGCCGGCCGCGCCCCGCGCCGCCCTGACCGCCACGCTGACCCAGCCGGACGCGGCCCAGGACGCCGGCGTGGTCGCGCCCGTCCGCCTCTGCGGCCGCGTGCTGCTGGCCGAGGACGGGCCGGACAACCAGCGCCTGATTTCCTACGTCCTGCGCAAGGCCGGCTTGGAGGTCGAGGTCGTGCCCAACGGACGCCGCGCCGTCGAGCGCATCGAGTCCGGCGCGCCCTTCGACCTGCTCATCGCCGACATGCAGATGCCCGAGATGGACGGCTACACGGCCGCCGCCCGCCTGCGCCAGGCCGGGCACACGCTGCCCATCCTCGCCCTGACCGCCCACGCGATGTCCGGCGACCGCGAGCGCTGCCTGGCCGCGGGCTGCGACGAGTACGAGTCCAAGCCCATCGACCGCGTCGCGCTGCTCCACAAGATCGCCCGCCTGCTCGACCCGGCCGCACGGGCGCAGGCCGCCTGATCAGGCCCGCCGGCGCAGCACCGCCGCCAGGCCCACCACCGCCAGCAGGCCCACCGTCAGCCCGCCGACGAGCATCAGGCCCAGCCGGAAGGCCCGGTCGAGCACCCGGTTGGCCGAGTCCTCCGCGGTCGAGAGGCGCTGCTCGATGGTGGCCAGGCGCGTGTCCAACTCCCGCGGCGCCGTCGCCGAGGCGAGCGTCTCGGTCAGGCGTCCGAGTTCCTCGGCCGCCCGCCGGGCCTCGCGCAGCGCCACGGTGTATTCCTCGACCCGGAACGGCTCGGAGTCCGGGTCCGACGGCCCGCCCAGGTCCAGTTGCGCCGCCAGGCCCGACACCGCACCGGTCGTCTCGCGCAGCGAGTCGGACAGCGCCGTCCCCGCCTCGACCGCCTCGCGCAGGTCGCGGATCACCGGGCCCAGGCGCTCCTGCTCGCCCGCGATCTGGCGGATCGTCGCCTCGCGCTCGGACCGCAGGCCGGCCAGCGCCTGCTCGATGGCCGCCCGGCGCTGCTCGTCGACGACCGCCGCCAGCGCGTCGAGCACCGCCTCCCGCTCGGACGCCACCAGCGCGGGCAGTTGCGCGCGGAGCGCCGCCACCTCGTCCGTCAGGCGCCGGGCCGATTCCGACGCGACCGTCGCCGCCTCCGCGGCGGCGGTGGCGTCGCGCAGCACCGCCCGCACCTCGGGCTCGCCCAGCGTGTCGATGATGAGCAACTCGGCCTGCCAACTGACCAGTTCGGGCATGCGCTGCACGTAGTACAGCGCCCGCTCGGCGAAGAACCGGGCCTGCTCGATCTCGCGGGTGGTCGGGTCCAGCCCGGCCAGCGGGTCGATGAACAGGAAGCCCAGCACGTTGGACGGGCGCCCGCCCGGCGTCTGCGTGTTGGTCATCTGCCGCCAGCCCGCGAACTCCGACAGGCGCACGTAGCCGGCGTAGCGCCGGTCCGGGTGGTCGGCCAGCCAGCGCCGGGCCAGGTCGTCGACCGCGGCCAGTTGCTCGGCGGTGAGCATCCTTGTGACCAGCGTGCGCACCTGGTTCTCGGAAGACTCGAAGATGGCCCGCAGCCGGTCGGCCTCCGGCCCGAAGAACTCGGGCACGATGTTGCGCTCGATCAACTCGCGCTGCAGCGTGATCATGACCATCATGTCCACCAGCGCGATCCGCGGGTTCTGCTGCGCGGCGATGATCGTCGCGCCGTGCGCAACCGTGTACTTGATCCGGTGCGCCACCACCCGCGCCTCGATCGACAGCGACACGTTCTCGATCTCGTCGATCGCCTCCGCCAGCCGGATGCGCATGTCGTCCGCGAAGTCCATCACCTCGGCCTGGATCCGGCGCGTGTCCGCAAGCGTCAACTCACGGTTCGGCGGACGCGCCGGCGCGACCTGGGCGGGCTGCTCCCCGTCCGCGGCCACCGCCTCCGGCGGGGGGGCCGGCCGCGCACCCTGCGGGGCCTCGCAGGACGCAAGCCCGCACAGCCCCACTCCAAGCAGCACCACCCTGGCCCGCACGCGTTCCATCCCCGATTCTCTGAGGCGAGCGCCCCCCGATCAACCGCCCGGCCCGACATCCCGCGACCCGCCCCGCCCCGGAACAAGGCGTCCGCCCGCGCCGTTCCTTCCCCGGAGGCGCCATGATCACCGTCCGACGATCCGAAGAGCGCGGCCACGCCGACCACGGCTGGCTCGACGCACGCCACACGTTCAGTTTCGGCGACTACCGCGACCCCGCCCACCGGGGCTTCTCCGTGCTCCGCGTGATCAACGAGGACGTCGTCGCCCCCCGGCGCGGCTTCGCCGAGCACCCCCACCGGGACATGGAGATCCTCACCTACCCCCTGGCCGGGACCCTGCGGCACGCCGACTCCCTGGGCAACCTTGAGGACATCCGCCACGGGTCCGTGCAGGCCATGACCGCCGGCAGCGGCATCCTCCACTCGGAATCCAACCCCCACGACGAGCCGGTCCACCTCCTGCAGATCTGGATCCGGCCACGCGAGACGGGCCTGACACCGAGCCACGCGTCCCGGGCGTTCCCCATCGCCGAGCGGCCCGACCGCCTGCACCTGATCGCCTCGCCCGACGGCGCGGACGGTTCGCTGGTCATCCAGCAGGACGCCCGCCTGCACGCCGGGATCCTGCGCGCCGGCCACCGCGAGACCGTCACCCTCGCCCCGGGCCGCGCCGCCTGGCTGCAGGTCGCGCGGGGCGCGGTCACGCTCAACGGCGAGCCGCTGCGTGCCGGCGACGGCGCGGGCGTGACCGACGAGACCGCGCTCGAACTGCACGCGACCGACGACAGCGAGGTGCTGCTCTTCGACCTGCCGGCGTGAGCGCCGTTCAGCCGACGAAACGCCGCACGCAGACCGAGTCGTTCTGCCCGCCGAATCCGAAACTGTTGGACAGGCACACCGACACCCCGCCGACGCCGCGCAGGTCGCGCGCGGCGTTGGGCACGTGGTCCAGCCCGCAGGCCGGGTCGACGCGCGTCAGGTTGATCGTCGGGGGCACCACGCCCGTGCGGATGGCCTGCACGCAGGTGATCAGTTCGACCGCGCCGGCCGCCTGGATCAGGTGTCCGAGCATCGACTTGACGCTGGTGAACGGGATCCGCCCGGCCAGGTCGCCGAAGACGGCCCGCACCGCGGCCGACTCGACCTTGTCGTTCTCCTGCGTGCCCGTGCCGTGCGCGTTGATCCAGTGCACCAGGGGGCGCCCCGAGTCGTCCGTGCCCGCGGGGTCGACGCCCGCCTGCCGCAGCGCCGCCGACATCGCGCCCGCGCCGCCCTTGCCGTCGGGGTGGATGTCGGTGATGCGGTACGCGTCGGCCGTCGAGCCGTAGCCGGCCAGTTCGGCCAGCACGGTCGCGCCACGGGCCAGGGCGTGGTCGAGGTCCTCGAGGATGACCATCCCCGCGCCCTCGCCCATCACGAAGCCCTCGCGGCTCTGGTCGAAGGGGCGCGACGCCGTGGACGGGTCGTCACGGCGCGTGCTCATCGCCGTCAGGCGCATGAAACCCGTCATGCCCAGCGGGTGGAGCATGGAGTGCGCCCCGCCGGCGATCATCACCGTCGCGTCGCCGCGCCGGATGATCTCGAACGCCTCGCCGACCGCCTGCGTGCTCGCCGCGCACGCCGTCATGCAGTTCAGGCACGGGCCCTGAGCCCCGAACTCCGCCGCCAGGTGCGTGGAGGTCAGTTGCGGCTCCTGCTCGACCTCGGCCGGCGCGCTGAGACGCTCGCCCGCCACCCGCGCGAACGCCCCCACGTCGAACCGGCCCGGCGCCTGCCCCAGCGCCCCCGCGGCGTGGGCGTCCACGTACGAGCCGTAGTCCACCGGCCCCTCGCCCGCGCCCAGGTACACCCCCACGCCCTCCGGGTCGGGGGGGGCGCCCTCGAAGCCCGCCATGCGCCACGCGTCCGCGCACGCCGCCACCGCGAACGCCGTGCTGATCGACGCGTGCCGGTGGCGCTCGGCCCGACGGCCGAGGCGCTCTTTCGGGTCGAACCCGGTCACCTCGGCCGCAAAGTTGGTGGCCCAGGTCGTGGCGTCGTAGCGGCGCAGCGGTCCCATGGCGCTCTGGCCGGCCACCAGCCGAGACCACACGCCTTCGAGGTCCCAGCCCAGCGGCGTGACCCAGCCGACGCCCGTGATGACCACCCGGCCGCTGCGCATCAGTCCTCGTCGTCGTCCTCGTACTCGTCGTCGTCGTTGCGGGCGTTGAGTTTGTCCGGGTTGAGCACGCGGACCAGGCCGTCCTTGAGCCGGCGCTCGCCGAAGTTGATGATCAGCCCGAGTTCCAGGTCGGCCGCACGCAACTGCGCACGCAGTTCGGCCCGCTCCTGCACGCCGATCTCGCGGTGCTCGGCCATGAGTTTCACGAGGAACGCCTCGCCGGCGAACATGTCGGCGGCGACCTCGCCGACGACCTCGTCGTTGTACTCGACCTCGAAGACCTCGTCGAAGTTCGGCTCGACGCCGTCGGCCTTGCACGCTTTGCCCAGCGCGTTCTTGTAGACGCTCAGGGGGAAGCCCGGGCCCAGGGCCTTGTGGACCTCGATCGCCGCGCCGATCACCTTGCGCGAGACCTCCGTCACCGCCGGGTCCAGGTCGGAGAGCGGGGTCGCCCGGCGTCCCCGGTCGTTGCGGTCCCTCGTGTCGCGGTAGTCACGCCCGTAGCCGTCGTTGCTCACTTGGAGGCTCCTGTCGATGTCAAAGTCCGTGCCGGGCGTTGTCGCCGCCGGCCAACAACCGTAGCCGCCCCGCGGCTCCCTCATTCCGCGCGCCGCAGCACCATCGCCGCCGCCTGCCCGCCGAACGAGCCGGCGCACACCAGCACGTGACGCAGGCCCGCCGGGCGTGACCCGCAGGCCCCCGCGTCCGCCCCGTGCGGCCCCCCCTGGTGGACCCGGGCGGGCAGCGTCTGGGTGTGCAGGGCCATGGCCGCCGCGGCCGCCGTCAGGCCCCCGTGCCCGGCCAGGGCGTTGCCCGCGTTGGGGGTGACGGTGATCATGGGCCGGTCCGCCGCCGCCCCCAGGGCCTGGCGCAGCGAGCCGAGTTCCCGCCGGTCCAGCCCCGGCACGCCCGCGGCCATCGGCGCGATCGCGTCGACCTGGTCCGGGGTGATCCCCGCGTCCTTGAGCGCCCAACGGACCGCCCGCGTCAGCCCGCGGTCCTCCTCCGTGTCGGCCGCCCCCGCCATGCCCGGCGTGACGGGCCGGGTGTCCATGCCCCCCGCGTACCCGGCGACCTCGGCGTAGACCCGGGCCCCCCGCCCCCGGGCGTGCGCGCCCTCCTCGACGATCAGCATGCCCCCCGCCTCGCCGACCACGCCGCCCGACGCCGCGTCGTAGGGCCTGACGACCTCCGCGCCGTCGGTCACCCCCTTTGGCGTGTCCGACGCCCGCCCGGCCATGACCATGCGCATCAGGCCCATCGGGTTGATCCGCGACTCGGCGCCCCCTGTGAAGCACACCTCGGCGTCGCCGCGCTCGATGACGCGGGCGCTCTCGCCGATCGACTGCAGCGCCCCCGCCTCGGCCCCCATGATGGTGTTCGACGGGCCCTCGCAGCCGTGGATGATGGTCACGTGGCAGGCCAGCATGTTCGGCAGGTACTTGAGCAGCCACAGCGGGGGCAGGTTGTTCATCCCGCCCGCCGCGCCCGCCTCCGCCCCGCCCTCGGTCCCCCACCGACGCAGCGAGAACGACCCGTCCTCGTCCAGCGACGACGCCAGGGCGTGGCCCAACTCGGCCGGCTCGGCCGAGATCAGCCCCGCCCCGATGTGGCAGCCCGTCCGGTCCCCCCGCACGCGGAAGCCCTCGGCCCCCTCCTCCGCCAGCCCGCGCGTGACCACGCCCGCGTCCACCGCGGCGAACCGGGCCGCCGCCACCGCCAACTCGATGTCCCGCGCCATCAGTTTGGTCGCCTTGCGGTAGGACTTGGGCACCAGGTCCCGCACGCTCAGGCCGTCCGCCTCGCCCGCGAGTTTCGGGCCCAGCGCGGACGCGTCGAAGGACCGGATCGGCCCCAGGCCCGAACGCCCGGCGCACAGCGCCTCCCAGAACGCCTCGATCCCCGTTCCGATCGCGCAGACCGGCCCGAGACCCGTGATCACCACCTGGCGACGCATCCGGCAAGTGTACGCAAACCCCCGCGTCCCCTCACCCGGGGAGCCCGGCCGAATCCTGCCCGCGGCCCCGGTCGCCCCACGGTTCGAGCCGGACGGGCCGACGCGCCGATACACACCCCGTGCCCCTCGCCGTCCGCGCCCAACCTGCGCTCGCGTCCCGCCCGGGAGACCGCCTCTCGGTGGCCGTGATCCGCGCCGCCAAGTGGGCCTCGTTCCTGGCCGGCATGGCCCTGTTCGTCGCGGTGGCGCTGATCCCCCCCGCCACCGACCTGGACCGCCTGCGCGCCCAGCGCGACCGCATCCTGGCGATGGAGCAGACCGACCTGGCCCGCATCCGCAACTACGAGGCCCTGGTCCACGCCCTGGACGAGCGCGACCCGGACACCATCCGCCTCGTCCTGGCGGCTCAACTCCAACTGGTCCCCCGTGACCGCACCGCCCTCGTCGTGCCCGGCCCACCGGACGACCCCCGCCTGTTCGAGATCCTCGAGCCCGCCCCCGTCGAGGCCGCCCCCGCCCCCCACGCCGTCCCGTCCACCCTCGCCCGCCTCGCCGGGGACGACAAGGGACGCCTGATCCTGCTGGCCATCGCCGGCCTGGCCATGCTCTACGGCCTCATGCCCCCGCTGACCGAGCCCGCCTGACGGTTGGACAGATATTCACCACAGAGATCACCGAGTGCACAGAGCAACACAGAGGACAGACCAACTCCTCCCTCCGTGCCTCCGTGCCTTCGTGCCTTCGTGCCTTCGTGCCTTCGCGCCTTCGCGCCTTCGTGCCTCCGTGCCTCCGTGCCTTCCGCCCACTGCCTAGTCCCTAGTCCCTACCGCCTTCCCCCTTCGCGAACGTCAGGCTCGACCCCGCCGCGTCGACCAGCACGGTGTCGCCCGCGTCGAACTCGCCCGCCAGGATCCGCCCGGCGAGCGGGTTCTCGATGCCCTTCTGGATGACGCGCGCCAGGGGCCGGGCGCCGTAGGCGGGGTCGTAGCCCTGGATCGCGATCTGGTCGAAGGCCGCGTCGGTCAGTTCCAGCGCGATGCCGCGCTGGGCCAGGCGACGCTTGAGCCCGCCGAGCAGGATCTCCGCGATGCCGCGCAACTTCTCGCGCCCCAACTGGTGGAACACCACCACCTCGTCGATGCGGTTGAGCAGTTCGGGCCGGAAGAACGGCTCGCGCATGCCCAGGTCGAACCGGGCGCTCATCTCGCCGGACTCGGCGTCCGGGCGCAGGCCTCGCGCGTCGATGTCCGCGCCCGGGCCGCGCCGGATCAGGTCGCGCACCGCCGCCTCGATCTCCCAGTCGTCGGCCCCGCGCTCGGCCATGTCCAGGATCTTCTGGCTGCCGATGTTGCTGGTCATCACCACGATGGTGTTCTTGAAGTCCACCGTGCGACCCTGGCCGTCGGTCAGGCGCCCGTCGTCGAGCAGTTGCAGCAGCACGTTGAACACGTCGGGGTGGGCCTTCTCCACCTCGTCGAGC
>CAZFSO010000082.1:0-1199 GCA_964522095.1 uncultured Phycisphaeraceae bacterium
ATCGAGCCGGGCAAACGGGCGAACCTGGTGCTCGCCAGCGCGCCCCTGTTCCACCACTCGGACGCCAAGGGCGACGACAAGGCGACGGTGCTCGCCGTCTGGATCGATGGACGCCGCCACGAGGTCAACGAGGCCAAGGACACACGCTTTGATGGGGAGTGGGGGCTCGTGCACATCGGATCGCACATCGGCGTCATGCTCACCATTCGGGGTGAGACCATGAAGTTTCACGACAACGGCGAGGAGCTTGAAGAGGTCAAGGCGCGCAAGATCAAGATCCAGCGCGACCGGATCTCCTTCGTTCTCGACGCCACAACTGGAGACGATCGGGACGGGTCCTACCTCTTCTCCGGCGTGATCGGGCCCGACGGTGTCATCCGCGGCACCACGATCGGTGCGAACCAGGACATCGGCGAGTGGCGTGCAACGCGACTCGAGACAAATGCGGCGGCCCCCGCCGGCGACGACGGAGAGAAAGAAGCCGAACCGGCCCTCGTCCACGATGCCGCTAGCGATGACCGCACCGAGCAAACCGACGACAAAGTCGGTCGGGGCCGCCGCGAAAGCGAGCCTTCCAAGCGTCGCGACCCGCCCGCCATGCCCGTCGGCGCGCCGTTCGGGGCCTACACCGTCGAGGCGTACCCGGACGCAAACACCCACCTGCTGATCAACGCGACCGTGTGGACGCAGACCGACCGGGGCATCCTGGAGGACGCCTGGGTGCTGGTCGAGGGCGGCAGGATCGCCGGCGTGGGCACCGGCGACCGGCCGCGCACCGACGCCGAGGTCATCGACCTCGACGGCAAGCACGTCACCCCCGGCCTGATCGACGCGCACTCGCACACCGGCCTGTTCCGAATGGGCGTCAACGAGTCCGGCCAGGCCGTCACCAGCGAGGTGCGCATCGCCGACGCGCTCGACCCCGGCCACGTCAACTTCTACCGCCAACTCGCCGGCGGCGTGACCACCGCCCTGCTCCTCCACGGCTCGGCCAACCCCATCGGCGGCCAGTCGCAGACCGTGAAAATCCGCTGGGGCGCGCTCCGCGCTGAGGACATGCACTTCGAGGGTTCGACGCCCGGCATCAAGTTCGCCCTCGGCGAGAACGTCAAACAGGCCAACTGGGGCGACGACGCCACCACGCGCTACCCCCAGACCCGGCTGGGCGTCGAAACCCTGATGCGGGACCGGTTCACGAA
>CAZFSO010000082.1:1299-8886 GCA_964522095.1 uncultured Phycisphaeraceae bacterium
AGATCCTCGCCGGCGAACGCCTTGTCCACTGCCACAGTTACCGCCAGGACGAGATCCTGATGCTCTGCCGCGTGGCGGAGGACTTCGGCTTCAAAATCGGCACCTTCCAGCACGGGCTGGAAACCTACAAGGTCGCCGAGATCGTCCGCGAGCACGCCATCGGGGCGTCCATCTTCTCCGACTGGTGGGCGTACAAGGTCGAGGTGCAGGACGCCATCCCCGCGGCCGGGCCGATCAACTTCGAGGCCGGCCTGATGACCAGTTTCAACTCCGACTCCGACGAACTCGCCCGACGCATGAACGCCGAGGCGGGCAAGGCGTACAAGTACGCCCGCGACGCGGGCATCGAGATGTCCCGCCAGGACGCCCTGGACTTCGTCACCCGCAACCCCGCCGTTCAACTGGGCGTCATCGATCGGGTGGGCACGATCGAGCCGGGCAAGGACGCGGACCTGGCCGTCTGGTCGGGCGACCCCCTGAGTTCAATGTCGCGGTGCGAGCGGACCTTCGTCGACGGGCGCGAGTTGTTCAGCCCGGAGATCGAAGCCGCCCACCGCGATCGCATGCGGGCCGAGCGGACCCGCCTGGTCGGCCTGATCATGGCCGAGGGGCGCCCGCCGTTCCGCGAGCCCGGCACGCGCCCCGACCCCGACGCCGCCCCCGTTGCCCCCGAGGCCGACGAGGACGAACCCCCCACGCGCCGGGCCCTGCTCGCCCGCGCCTACGAGCGGGCCCTCAGCGAGCACGTCGACCACGGGCCGCGCCCGGGCGACTGCGGCTGCAGCCTGCTCCCCCGCGAACTGATCCGCACCGCCGACTGACACCCCGCCAAGGACACCCCCATGCGCAAAGCCCTCACCGCCGCCCTGGCCGTGCTCACGACGGCGGCCGCCGCTCAGGACCTGACCGTCACCGCCCCCGCCCAGGACCACCCCGTCTTCCTGATCGGCGCCACCGTCCACACCGGGACGGGCCGGGTCATCGAGAACGGCCTGGTGTCGTTTTCCGAGGGGCGCATCGGCATGATCGGCCGGGCCGACGACATCATGCCCCGCATCCGCCTGACCCACGACACCGAGGTCATCGACCTGACCGGCAAGCACGTCTTCGCCGGCATGGTCGGCGCGGTGACGCTGCTCGGCCTCGACGAGATCAACGCCGTGCGCGCGATGCGGGACTTCGACGAGGTCGGCGACGCCACCCCGGAGGTCCGGGCGTTCGTGTCGGTCAACCCGGACTCGACCCTGATCCCCGTCGCCCGCGCCAACGGCGTGCTCACCGCCGGGGTCTTCCCGGCCGGCGGCCTGATCCCGGGCCGCGCCTCGGTGATCGCGCTGGAAGGCTGGACCAACGAGGACATGGCCCTGAGCCGCGACGCCGGGGTGGTCATCAACTGGCCCGCCATGCGCCCGCGCACGGGCCGGTCCGGCCGCGCCCGCGACAGCGAGGACAGATCCGCCGAGCGGGTGCGGGCGCTGGACGACTGGTTCGACCAGGCCGCCGCCTACAAGGCGCTCCGCGACGCCGAGCCGAGCACCCCCGCCGACCTGCGCCTCGAAGCGCTGACCACCGTGCTGCCAGGCGAGCACCAGAACCCCGTGTTCATCCACGCCGACGACTACGACCAGATCACGGCGGCCGTGAACTGGGCCGCGTCGCGCTCGCTGCGCCCGGTCATCATCGGCGGACGCGACGCCGTGCTGTGCGCCGACCTGCTCAAGGCCCACGACGCCGCGGTGATCGTGCAGGGCGTCCACCGGTTCCCCAAACGGGCGGATTCGGCCTACGACGAGGCGTTCACCCTGCCGGCCCGGCTGGAAGCCGCCGGCGTGCGCTGGTGCCTCGCGTCGGGCGCCGAGACCGGTCACGAGCGCAACCTGCCCGACAACGCGGCGATGGCCGTCGCGTACGGCCTGCCCCTGGAAGCGGCCCTCCGCGCGGTGACCGCCGCCCCGGCCGCCATCCTCGGCCTGGGCGACGAACTCGGCACGATCGAGCAGGGCAAGCGCGCCACGCTGATCGTCACCGACGGGCACGCGCTGGAGGTCACGACCGTTGTCGAACGGGCCTTCATCGACGGCCGGGCCATCGACCTGTCCAACAAGCAGACCCATCTGCGCGACAAGTACCGCGAGAAGTACCGGCAACTCGGCGTGACGCGAGAGGATTAACCGCCACTTGCGTGGTCACGAGTTCGCGTCCCATGGTCAGGACCTGTGTCGATATCAAAGTCCAAGACAGTCATGACGATGCTTACTCGATCCATGGGCCGATACTCCAAGCTGGAAAGATGCTCCTCTGGTACCTTGGCGATGCCCTGCCGGTCGGCTCTCGGGTAATGATCGGGGTAACTGACCGCATTAACCATTGGCTCTGCGCATGTTCCGCAACGCAGGCTTGCAAGGTCGGATAAGAGCAGCACCGTTTCATAAAGCATGAACGCTCGTCCTATGCCGAAGATCCATCCGCATTGAGGGCAGGCTCTCAGGTCAATGCCTGTATAAAATGGATCATCCCAAGCCGGCGTCCACACCTGATCGCCCGTCACCATCGCTGACGGGTGAACCCGGATCGGCCAACACCACACTGACTGGGTGCTCGGGGGCATCTGCTAGGGCCGCACGACGGTCTCGTCGCGCAGCACCACCGGCACGCCGTCGACGCCCGCCGTCAGGAACAGCACCCGGAGCCGGGCCGTGCCCGGCGCGTCGTGCAGGATGGCGTCGTTCAGCCACGCGGGCAGCCCGACGAGCACGACGCGGTAGGTGCGTGTGGCGGGGTCGTGGAAGTCGGCGTTGTCGTTGAGGCTGCGCAGGTCGACGTCCCAGCGGGTGGCGCGCTCGGCCGGCCCGCCGTCGCGCCACAACTGGGCCTGGACGCGTCCGACACCCTTGACGGTGTCGCCCCAGGCGTCCTTGAGTTCGACGTGCAGGACGACGCGGGCCTGCCCGGCCTCGTCGACCTCGGCGTGGGTCAGCGGGTGGATGCGCATCGCCTTGGGGGCGAACGGCCCCGGGAAGACGAGCGCCCCGTCGGTGCGGACGACCTCCTCGCGCACCACCACGCCGGACGGGCTGCACGCGGCAAGGCCCAGCCCGAGCAGGCAGGCGGCGGCGGGTGCTCGGGCGGCGTGGAGGGACCGGGCGGGCGTCACGGGGCCATGCTATCACGCCGCGCCCTTGCTGTGGGCGGCCCGCGCCTCGCCGGGCGCCCCCGTCGCCGACCCGCCCCACCGGGCGATCAGGTCGGCCAGGGCGCGCTGGCCGCACTCGAGGGCGACCATCGCCCGGGTGCAGTCCCTCAGCGCGTCGAGCAGCGCCCCGTGCTGCTCGGTCTGACGCACGATGCGGGCGTGGGCCTCGGACAGTTGCCGCTCGCGGTCGGCCGCGCCGCGGCGCTCGGTCAGCCACATCCAGCCCATCAGGCCAGCGACGCCGAACTGGGTCAGGGTCGTCACGATCTCCGGCTGCACGGCGTGCTCCTCTCAGTCGGTCCGGCCGAACTCGGCCGTGTACGCCAGGCTGACCACGCGCCCGCGGTCGACGGGCCCGGCCGGCTCGAACGCGATCAGTTTCATGTCGGGCCACGACCGCCCGCGCCCGTCCGACAGCGTCCCCGCCCCCGCGTCGCTCTCGGCCTGCGCGGTGATGGCGTCCCGCTGCGACCACAGGGCCGAGTCGCTCGACGCGACCAGGCGGCCCCGCACCGTCACCCGCAGGCCCAGGTCCCCCGCGGTGAGCGTGCCCGGCACGAGCGGGTCGCCCGCCACGGTGGCGTAGGCCACGATCCGCCGGCCCTCACGCCCCACCGTGAAGCGGTGCGGGCCGGACCCGAACAGGTTGGACCCCTTGAACGAACTCATGGCGTGCTCCTCACGACGCGTCGGTGACGACGACCGGGTCGTCGTCACCGTCCTGGGACTGCGCGATCAGCGTGACCACCCGGACCGCCCGGGCGCCCGAGACCTCGTGCGTGACCGACTCGACCACGCAGGCGACCCGCACCAGGCGGCGTCCCTCGTCGGCCCCGGGCGAAACCTCCACCCGCAGCGTGCCCAGGTCCCCCGGCCTGGGCGACGCCAGCGCCGAAGCGTCCAGCGCCTGCACCACGCGGACCCGCACGAACTGCTCGGGCACGTCCACCAGCGTGGGGTACGGACCGTCGCCGGACCACTCGCGCACCGTCCGGGCCGCCAGCCGGTCGATGGCCAGTCGCTCGACGCCCGGCCACGCCGCCCCCGCGAAACTCACCGCTCTCGGCCGAAGCACCAGCATCGCACGCCCCTTCCCCGCGCTCACGCGCGCCCCATGTGCATGACCGACAGGTACCGCCGCGCCTCGGGGATCCCGTCGCCGTCGAAGTCGATGAACGCGCTGACCCGCCCCCGCTCCTCGTGGAAGCGCCGCGCGTACATCTCCGCCCGCGCCCCGTGCGCCACCGGCCCACCGGCCGCCGGGTCCGCCCCCGCGTAGACCATCTCCAGCGCGCACAGCGCCTCCAGGCGGACCAGGTCGCCGGGGTTGGTCACGCACGACTCGTGCAGCGGGCCGTGGCCGTCGGGGTCCACGCCGATCATCAGCAGCACCCGCCGGTGCGCCGCCTCCAGTTGCGGCGCGAACGAGTAGACCCGCACCGGGCGGGCATCGGCCGGCGGCGGCGGCACGGTCGGCCCGTCGCGCCGGCCCCGCAGGAGCGACACCGTCGCCCGCGTGCCCGACTCGACCGACACCACCTCCACCGCCAGCCCGTCGACCAGCGCCACCGATCCGGCCCCCACCCCCGCGTCGACGAACGACCCCGACGCGAGCGTGAGCGCCGAGCCCGCGACCGACCCGGTCGTGTCCAGCGTGCGTTGTCCGGCCCAGCCCGCCTCGCGCAGCAGCGCGGGCTCGAGCACCAGCAGGTCACGGTCCTGTGCGAACATGGCGTTCTCCTTTCAAAACCCGGCGCGGGCGTTCCCGACCGCGCCGGACGGCCCCGCTCCCCCGGGGCCCCGCAAGATGGATCAGTAACTCAGCCCGCGCAGCACCCCGTGCGCCGACTCGTTCTTGCACTCCAGCGTGTACTCGCCGATGACCTGCCCGCTGATCGAGTCCCCCGTCGCCGCCAGCGGCTTGTAGTGGAAACTCCGGCCCTGCAGCGGCATCACCGCCACCCGCGACGAGTCCATCAGCAGCACCGAGTCGGCGGGCATCCACCGCGACAGCACCACGCGGCAGACCCCGAAGTCGCTCTCGTACACCGAGATCATGTCCGACCAGGTCTGGTCGTCCGGCAGGTACGAGCGAGCCGCGGTGGCGAACGAGTTGATCCGACGCTTCTGCGCCCCGCCCACCACGATGGTGTCGACCATCCCCGACGAGCGCTCCCACACCGACCGCAGCGCCGCGTTGAGCACCGCTTCGGTCAGCCCGGCGTCGTCGTCGCCGTCGCCGTCCGGGATGCCGCCCTCGCCCGGGCGGAACACGTTGCTCTGGACCGTGTGCAGGATGCCCGTCATCGAGCGGCGCACGGTCGAGGAGCCCTGCTGGTTGGCCGTGGGCGCGACGCCGTTGATGACGCAGTTCTCCAGGTCGCGCAGCAACTCGCGCATGCGCTCCTGCTTCTGGTAGTCCACCTCGTCCGCCACGCCGTAGGACGACGCAGCCTGCATCGACCCGGACACCTCCACCGACGCCGTGAAGATCTGGGTGTAGTTGCGCTGCCGGGTCCGGTGCGTGAACCGCGCCGCCGGCGCGTCCTCACCCTCCAAGGCCGCGTTGCCCAGGATGTGCAGGGTCATGCCCGCGGCCAGCGCCGCCGGCGTCGTCGCCCCGTACCCCCGCACCACCGCCAGCACGTTCGTGGCCGTGTTGATCGAGTTGATCACCAGCACCTCGCTGGACGACCCAGGACGGACCAGGTCGCCCACCCGGAACCGCGTCGAGTCGTCGACGATCAGCGCCGTCGCCCCCTGCGGCGAGGGCGTGAACGACTGCGCCCCCAGCACCGCCGTGTTGGGCAGCAGCGCGTCCTCGACCCACTCGTGCACCGTGCTCACCGCCGCACGCTTCGCGTCGCCCAGGTAGTCCAGCAGCGGCGTCTCGTACGGGCTGACGATCCCGATGATGTCCGACACGTCCTCGACCAGTTCCGGAAGCCCCGGGCCCGCCGTGAAGGTCGCCTTGCCTGTGAATGCCATCGTTCCGACTCCTCTCGAACCTGTGTGTCACTCCCGCCCGCGTCAGACCGCCCGACGCCGACGCAGGTACCGCAGCAGCGCCGCACGGTCGCCCGACCGACGCGCGCACCCCGCCATCTCCGCCAACTCGTCCGCCGGCGCCGCCGGGCCCATCGTCGCGCCCGGACCCCCCGCGCCGTCGCCCGCGCCGCGCCCGAACAGGAACGGCTTGCGCTCCCGCAGATCACGCACCGCCCCGGCCACGTCCGGCGCCTCCTGCCCGGCCAGGACCGGCCCGATCAGCAGGCGGCACGCCTCCAGATCCACCGCCCCAAAGCGCGACGCCTCCTGGTCGATCGACGCCGACAGCCGCTCGGCACGCAGCGCCGACTCGGTCTCCGCGGCTCGCGCCTCCAACTCGGCCACGCGCTCGGCGAGCCGCGCCGCCTCCTCCTCCGCCGCCTCGGCCCGGGCGCGCCAACGCTGCGCCTCGTTCATCTCGCCGGTGCGCTCCTCGCCCGGCGCCTCGGCGGGCGTCTCGCCACGCCCGCCGCCCCCGATCGCCCCTTGCCCGGGCGGCCCCTTGACGTCTTCCATCGCTGGCTCCTTTCTGCCTTCGTCCACGCCGGCCCAGGCCGGCTCACACCACGCCGGGGTCCGACGACCGCTCGCCAAGGTCCGCGAGCACGCGGTCCGGATCGACCCCCAACTCCGTCCTGGCGCGGGCCGCCGCCAGCCGGTCGCGCTCGTCCTCGAACACGAAGCCCGGCCACACCGTCCGCAGCCCGCGCTCCGCCTCCGGCACGCGCAGACGACCCGACTCGTGCAGCGCCCGCAGCACCAGCCCGCCCACCCGCTCCATCCCCCGCCCGTAGGCGATCCGCTTGCGCTGCGTCTTGGCGATCAGCCCCATCAGCGTCACCCGCAGCGCGTTCGCGCTCGACAGGTTGCCGAGTTTCGCCCGCACCACGCCCCCCGCCAAAGGCGGCACCCCGCTGATCTTGTCCAGCGCCTCGCGCACCTCCTGGATGTGCGACTCCTCCCCCGGCGTGTACAGGTCACCCCCGAACGCCTGCACCGACGCGTCCGGGTTGTTCGTCGTCCACACCGTCCCCGGCCCGATGCTCGCCGCGTCGAACGACTCGAGCCCCTTGGCCAGGTACATGCGGAACGACTGCATCGTCACCCGGTTCGCCCGGTCGCTCAGACGCGTGTTCAACTCGTCCTGCAGCGGCACCAGCGGCTCGACCTCGCCCACCCCGCCGTACACGAACGGCTGGCTCACGTTCTGCACGTGCACCACCGGCACCGCGTCCCCCAGCACACCCGCACGCTCCGACGACACCCGCCGCCCGTCGCGGTACACCCGGCGCACGCCCGGCGCGAACACCTCCGTCACCGTCTCGAACGCGCCCGGGCCGGCGCCC
>CAZFSO010000082.1:8986-10288 GCA_964522095.1 uncultured Phycisphaeraceae bacterium
CACGCCCGGCGCGAACACCTCCGTCACCGTCTCGAACGCGCCCGGGCCGGCGCCCTCCCCCGCGTCCGCCCCCCCGCCCTCCCCGCCCCCCGCGCCCCCCGCCCGGCGCACCGGCCGACGCACGTGCACCGCGTACGCCTCCAGCACGCGGTAGTCCTCCGCCGACACCAGCGGCACGCCCCGCCTGGGATCCACCGGCTCGATCGTGAACGCCTCGGCCGCCCGCAGCGCCGAGCCCGCCAGACGCGACTCGTCCACGCGCAGCAGGAAGTCCACGTGCCCGAACACGTGACCCAGCAGCGCCGCGTCCTGCATCATCGCGATGCCGCCCGAGCGCTCCCAGACCGACTCGATCACCCGCTCGACCGTGGCGCGGGTCTCCGGGTCCGACGCGAGCGACTCGAACCGCACCGGACGACCGAACATGAAGTCCACCATCGTCTGCACGCGCCACGCGATGTCGTTCTCGATCACCACCTCGCGCCGGCCCGGCTCGGAGCCCAGCGTCGGCGACACCGCCCGCCTGCCCCTGATCCGCCGCGGCAGCCCCGCCTCCTGGCCTTGGCGGTACCAGCCGCCCGCCGACGCCGAGTCGGTCCCCGACGCCCCGACCAGCCCGAGCGGGTTGCGGTAGTACGCCCACAGTTTCTCGTGCCGGGGCAGTTCCCGGCGACGGTGCTCGCCGATGGCGAGCGAGATGGAGCCCCACAGGGCGTCGGCGTCCGCGTTCTTCCGTTCGAGCTGGCCGGGCATCGGTCCCTCCTCCGCGTCCGGGGCCGCCGAAACCGGCCGGCCCTCACACGAAGGAGCGCGCGGACACCCCCGTGCGCACAGGAACGGTCATCCCGCACCGCCCCCGCGCGCAACCCCCTGCGCCATCAACAGAAGAAAATCTCAAAAATCCCCGCCCACCCCACCATCAGCGCGCCATCCCGTGCGCACAAAGAAGGACGTCCCACCCAGGACGCCCTCATCTTCCCCCTCCCCCCCTTCGTGCCTCCGTGCCTCCGTGCCTCAGTGCCTTCGTGCCTTCGTGCCTTCCCCCTACACCTTCTCCACCCGCGAGAACTGGTCCAGGTTCACCGTCACCATCTCGCCGTCGTCCAGGCGCAGCAGCAGCCGGTCCAGCCACAGTTTCTTGTCCTTGGCGTGGGCGAACCACGAGCCGGTCTTCTGCTGACCCGCCCGCTCGATCACGCCCTCGACCTGCGTCGTCGTCGTCCCCGTCGTGCGCGGCACCTGCTGCACGACACGGACACGATCCCCGACCTGATAACTGGTGGCGAACTGAGTGTTCATGGC
>CAZFSO010000083.1:0-10200 GCA_964522095.1 uncultured Phycisphaeraceae bacterium
GATCCAGAGCCAGCGGAACATCATCAGTTCGAACTCCGTGCAGGCGTCGGTGACGGCGGACCTGTACGGCGTGACGTTCTGGGAGGCGCTCGACGCGATCCTGCACGTCAACGGGTTCGGGTACATCGAGAAGGGCAACTTCATCTACGTGTACACCCGCGAGGAACTCCAGGAGTTCGAGCGGCTGAGCCGCAAGCAGGTCTCGCGGATCATCAACCTGGACTACCTCAACGCCACCGACGCGGCTGAGTTCGTCAAGCACCTGCTGTCGGACACGGGCAAACTGACGACGAACGGCGCGACGCAGGCCTTCGACATCGGCGACGGTGCGCCGGCCGGGGCCGACACCTACGCCAACACCGCGACCATCGTGATCCGCGACTTCGAGGAGAACGTCGACGAGATCGCGGCGCTGGTCGCCGAACTGGACACCAAGCCGGTGCAGGTTCTCGTCGAGGCGACGATCCTTCAGACCTCGCTGAACGAGGCCAACGCCTTCGGCGTGGACTTCGCGATCATCTCCGACCTGAACTTCGGCGACTTCGTGGGCACGGGCGGGCCGCTGTCGGTCGTCAACGGGCTGATCTCCGGCCAGGGCGAGGACATCGGCGGCTCGGCGGTGCCGGCGGCCGGGTCCGACGGCGACGGCTTCGGCGTCGGCTCGAACATCGGCAACGTCGAGGGCCCGGCGACCCTGAAGATGGGCATCGTGTCCGAGGACGTGTCGGTGTTCCTGCGGGTGCTCGACCAGGTGACGGACGTCACGGTGGTCAGCAACCCCAAACTGCTGACCCTCAACCGCCAGCCCGCCCGCGTGCTCGTGGGGACCAAGGTCGGCTACCTCAACTCGGTGACCACGGACACGGCCACGACGCAGTCGGTCGAGTTCCTCGAGGTCGGCACGCAGTTGGCGGTGCGGCCGTTCGTGTCCAAGAACGGGCTGATCCGGCTCGAACTTCGCCCGCAGGTCTCCAGTTTCAAACTCCGCGACGTGACGGACAACGCCGGCGCGACCGTGACCATCCCCGACGAGGACACCACGGAGATGACGACCAACGTCATGCTCCGCGACGGCCAGACCGCGGTGCTCGGCGGCCTGTTCACCGAGACGACCACCGCGTCGCGCCGCCAGGTGCCGCTGCTGGGCGACATCCCGATCATCGGGGCGGCGTTCCGGGGCAACGACGACTCGACGGTCCGGCAGGAGATCATCTTCCTGATCACGCCGTCCATCGTCAACGACGACATGCTCGCCGACTCGGGCTCGATGGCGACCCAGTACGTCGACAACGCACGGGTGGGGGCCCGCAAGTCGCTGCTGCCCTTCTCGCGTGACCGCCGCGTCGGTCAGTTGCTGATCGAGGCCCGCCGCGTGGCGGACGAGGGCGACACCCAGCGGGCGCTGTTCCTGATCGAGCGTGCCCTGCGCCTGAGCCCCCAGTCGCCGGACGCCCGGGCGATGAAGACCGAACTGACCAACAAGACCGAGCGGATGCCCAGCCGCAACCTGATGAACGGCATCCTGCGCCGTGAACTGCTCACCGGCGAGCGTCCGCTGGTCGATGGCCTGGGCGATCAGCCCGGCGACCTGTCGCCGAGCGAGACCGACGCCCCGGCGTTCGCCGAGGTCCCCACCGAGCAGGTCTCGGCCGACGATCACGCGGAGTCGTGGACCGATGAGCCCGAGTCCGGCTGGCTGACCGCCGAGGTCGACCCGATCGACGAGGCCGCGGCCGAGTTGGCGGCCTTCGAGGACGGGTTCGAGGACTGGTCGGACGAGGTGGCGGACGGGGCCTCCGGCAGCGCCATCGAAAGCCCGGAGCGGACCGTGGCCTCGGAAACGCCGTCCGAGCCCGCCGCCGCGGACCGGTTCGACGCGATGAAGTCCGTCGCGACCGCCACCCCCGAGCAGTCGCTGCCCGAGGACTGGTCGGACTGGAGCGACGCGCCCGGCATCGAGCAGGTGGCCGGCGCGGCCGACCTGGGCGGCTACCTGGTCATCCCGCTGCCCGGCGGCGGGGCCCTGCACATCGAGTGGCCCGGCGCGGGCTGGGACTGGGCCAACACCTACACCGAGGTTCCCACCGGCCCGTTCGACAACGGCGTGGAGTGACCCGCGGATCCCGCCGATGTGCTGAGGGACCGACTCAGAAAGGACCGACCCCATGCGTGCAGCCCTGATTGTTTCCCTGTGCGGCTCGGCGCTGATGGCCCTCGGCGGGTGCGCCGGAGGCCAGGGCAACTTCACCCGCGAGGGCGCCTCGGCGGCCAAGGAGCGGATGAACGCCATGAAGAGCGCCACCGAGTGGGAGATGGCCCGCCAGGCCTTCCTCGC
Organism: uncultured Phycisphaeraceae bacterium; assembly: GCA_964522095.1. GTDB lineage: Bacteria > Planctomycetota > Phycisphaerae > Phycisphaerales > UBA1924 > UBA6054. The sequence goes on from CAZFSO010000083.1 coordinate 2,336, forward strand.
CGGTGACCTCGAGAAGGCGATGCGCAAGGTGGACCTCTCGCTGGCGCTGAACCAGAACGTGGTCAAGAGCCACGTGCTGCGGGCCAGGATCCTGATCGAGATGGGCGAGTTGGGCCAGTCCCTGCGGAGCCTGCACACCGCCCAGACGATCGACCCCCAGGACTCGGACGCGCACTACTACCTGGGCGTGGTGTTCGAGCGCCTCAGCCGGCCCGAGGAGGCGGCCGAGCACTTCATGCTGGCCTGCGAACTCGACGAGTACAACCCGTCGTACGCGGTCGCGGCGTCCGAGATGCTCGTCGACCTGGACCGGACCGAGGAGGCGCGGCAGTACCTGTTGAACCTGCCGCGGGCCGCGGACAACGCGGGCATGCGCCAGATGCTCGGGCACATCGCGCTGATCCAGGGAAACCACGACGAGGCGGTGCGCTGCTTCGGCCAGGCCCGGCTGCTCGCCCCGGACGACCAGGCGATCCAGGAGGACCTGATCCGGGCGCAGATGCTGGTCGGCCAGCACGCGGCGGCCGAACTGAACATCGCGGCGCTGCGTCAGAACAAGGCCAACGCCGAGCGGCGCGACCTGGCCGCCCTGCACGCCGAGGCGCTCATGGCGATCAACCGGCCCGTCGAGGCCCGCGCGATCTACCAGGAGTTGCTCGCCGACCCGAGCATGGCGTCGGACGTGCAGGCCTGGGTCGGGCTGGGCAACGCGGCGTACATGGTCAACGACCAGCGCACGCTCCGGCGTGCGGCGTCCCGGGTGGTTGCCCTGGACCCCGGCTCGTCCGAGGGCTACGCCATGTGGGCCCTGTGCTACCGCCAGGCCGGCGAGGCCGATCGGGCGCTGACCAGCGTCGGGCAGGCCATCGAGCGTTCGCCCAACGACCCGTCGTACCACGCGCTGCGGGCGATGGTCCTCTCCGACATGGGGCGCAGGAGCGAGGCTGTGCTGGCGGCGCGGGCCGCGGCCCAGTTGGCGCCCGACGAGCCGCGCTACCAGACGCTGCAGAGTCAGATCCGCGCCGGCTCGTTCGCCTCGGCGCCCACGGAGTGAGCGGCGAGCAGGCGCAGGTCGGTGAGCACCGGCTCGACGCGCGTCGAGCCGTTCCAGTGCGACAGTTTCGGCTCGACGATCGCCTCGACGCGTGACCCGGGCGGGATGTCGCCCGCGCGGGCCCCCCAGTTCCACGCGAGCACCCGCACGCCCACGCCGCCGGCGTCGTCGACCAGGCGCATCGCGAGGTGGGCGCCGCTCGACCCAAGCGGGTTCGGGGCGCCGACCAGGCGGCCTCGGACGAGCAGGCGGACGCGGGGGTTGCCCCGGCCGAAGGGCGCGAGCGACCCGAGGCGCGCCACGGCCTGGGGTGTCAGTTCGGCGAGTGCCGCGGAAGTGTCGTAGTCGCAGCAGTGGACCAGGTCGTTCTCGGTCAGCGTCTCGTTGGCGTGGGCGAGGAAGCGCTCGGTGAAGGCGTCGAAGCGGTCGGTCGCGCAGGCCATGCCGGCGGCCATGTCGTGCCCGCCGAAGCGGTCGAGCAGGCCCGCGCAGGCTTCCAGCGCGGCGTGGAGGTTGAAGCCGTCGATGCTGCGGCCCGATCCCTTGCACACCGCCCCGTCCCGCTGCAGCAGCAGCGCGGGGCGGGCGTACTTCTCCACCAGGCGCGAGCAGACGATGCCGACCACGCCCGGGTGCCAGCCCTCGCAGGCGAGCACGATCGCCCGCCGGTCGGGCCCGGTCATGCCGGCCGCCTCCGCCAGTTCGCACGCGCGTTCGAAGACCGCTCGCTCCAGCGCCCGGCGCTGGTCGTTGACCGTCGAGAGTTGCTCGGCGAGTTGCGTCGCGCGGGCGCCGGCCGCGTCGGTCAGCAGTTCCAGCGCCTCCCGGGCGTGGCCCAGCCGGCCCACGGCGTTGAGCCGCGGCGCCAGGCGGAACCCCACCGCGTCGCAGTCGACCTTGTCGGAGTCAAGCCCCGAGGCGCGGATCAGGGCGGCCAGGCCCTCCCGGCGGGTCCGGGCGACCTGGTCCAGCCCGTGACGCACGATCACGCGGTTCTCGTCCACCAGCGGCACCACGTCGGCGATCGAGCCCAGGGCGGCGTAGCCGAGCATCTCGATGAGGACCTCGCGGCAGGCGGGCGAGACCCGGTCCGAGCCGGCGTGCATCGTGGCCAGGCGCCACGCGAGTTTGTACGCCACCCCCGCGCCGCACAGTTCGCCGAACGGATAGGCCGAGTCGGGCCGCCGGGGGTGGACCACGGCGTAGGCGTCGGGCAGTTCGGCCATGGTCGCCGGCGGGTTGTGGTGGTCGGTGATGATCAGGTCCAGCCCGAGTTCCCTGGCGACCCGTGCCGGTTCGATGGCGGTGACGCCGCAGTCGACGGAGACGACCAGGCGTGCCCCCTCGGCCGCGAGTTGGCGGATCGAGTCGGCGTTGATGCCGTAGCCTTCGTCAAGGCGGTGGGGGATGTAGGTCGTGACCGGGGCGCCCGGGTGGATGGCCCGGATGGCGTGGACCAGGATGGCCGAGGCGGTCACGCCGTCCACGTCGTAGTCGCCGTAAATGACCACGGGCTCGGCCCGGTCGAGCGCGTCGAGGATGCGCCGGGCGGCCTTGTCCATGTCGGGGATCAGCGACGGGTCGTGCATCGCCCGCAGCGACGGGGTCAGGAACGCGTCGGCGTCGGCGGCGGCGAGCCCCCGGGCGGCCAGCACCCGGTCCAGCAGCGCCACGGCGTCCGGCGTGCGGGCGACGGCGTCCGACCGCGGCCGCCATCGGCGCGTCAACCCCCGGACCTGCGTTGAATCACCCACCGGCACCTCCGTGTGCGCCCCCGGACAGTCATAGACTGCCGGCAACCATGGTCAAGCTTACCAGAATCTACACCCGGTCCGGCGACGACGGGCGCACGATGCTCGGCTCGGGCGCCCGGGTCTCCAAGGCGGACCTGCGCGTCGAGGCTTACGGCACCGTGGACGAGGCGAACGCGGCCGTCGGCCTGGCGGTGCTGGCCTGCGAGCAGTCGGGGGAGTCCGCGCTGGCCGCGCTGCTCCGCGACCTGCAGCACGACCTGTTCGACGTTGGCGCTGACCTGTGCGCCCCGATCGGGCCCGACGAGCGACCCGGGGCGAAACTCCGCATCACGAAAGCGCAGACCGAGCGGCTCGAGGCGTTGATCGACGAGCACAACGAGGGCCTGGGCACGCTGACCAGTTTCGTGCTGCCCGGGGGCCGACCGGGCGCGTGCGCCCTGCACCTGGCCCGGACCGTCTGCCGCCGGGCGGAACGCCTCACCGCGGCCCTGATCGAGGCCGAGGGGGAAGCGACCAACGCCGAGGCGATGAAGTACCTCAACCGGCTCAGCGACCTGCTGTTCGTGCTGGCCCGCGTGGCCAACGGGCGGGGGTCGGGCGACGTCCTCTGGAAGCCGGGCAAGTCGCGGGGCGACGAGTCGGCGTGAGCGAGGACCTGGCATGAGGGCGCCCGGCGGCATCCCGCAACGCAGAATCACCGACCAGGTCGCGCTGCCCGGCCCGCGCGGGTTCGTGGAGACGCCCGACGAGATCCGCGCCCAGGCGATGCGCTTCATCGGCCTGACGGCCTTGATCGAGGGGGTCCTCATCCTGACCCGCTGGGTGCTCCTGCCGGGCCTGGGCGAACTGACCGACCGGCGACCGGCGGTGGCGCTGACCGGGTCGGTCGCGCTGGAGTTGGCCTGGGCCGCGGTGTACTGCTCGGCGGCGGCCTTCGTCGCGGTGTGGCGTCCGATGCCGGTCGGGGCGATCCGGGCCACGCTGGTCCTGGTGGCCGCCTCGGCGACCATCGCCGTCGTTCGCCGCAGCGTCGGCATCGACCCCGGGCCCGGGGGGCACGCCCTGGCGACGATGCTGATCGCCCACACCGCCGGGGCGGCGATGCTGCCCTGGGACCGGCGCCAGACCGTCATGCTCGCGGTGGCCTGGACCGTCCTGTCGGGCTCGAGCCTGGTGTGGTTCGAGCCCAGGGGCCCGACCTCGACCTGGGCGGCGCTGTTCGCGACGGTCGCCGTGACCGTTCCGGGGACGATGATCGCCTTCTTCCGGTCCACGCGGATGCGTGACCGCTCGACGGTGCGGGCGCTGGAGGACCGGTTCGCGCGGGTGCGTGAGGAGTTGTCGGCGGCCCGGCAGATCCACGAGGGGGCGTTCCCCGAGCCGCGCCTGACCGGGCTGGTGCGGTTCGTGTACGAGTACCGCCCGATGAGCCAGATCGGCGGGGACTACGTGTTCGCCTCGATCGACCGGCGGTCGGACCCCGGCTCGCCCCTGACGCTGGTGCTGCTGGACGTGACGGGTCACGGGATCCCGGCGGCGTTGTCGGTCAACCGGCTGCAGGGCGAGTTGGCCCGCCTGGTGGCCGAGCACCCCGGTGTGGGGGCCGGCCGCCTCCTCGATCAACTGAACCGGTACGTGTACCTGACCATGGGCGAGCAATCGGTCTTCGTGACGGCGGTGGCGCTGCGGGCGGACCCCGAGGCGGGCACGCTGGAGGTCTGCAACGCCGGCCATCCCCCGGTCCTCATCCGCCGGTCGAGCGGGGCGATCGAGGCGGTGGGCGCCACCGCCACCGTCCTGGGGGCGCAGGAGCCCGACGCCTACAGCGCCCGGCCCTACACCGTGGCCTTCGGGCCGGGGGACAGCGCCATCTGCTTCACCGACGGCGTGACCGAGGCGCGTGCCCCGGACGGGCGCATGTTCGGGGTCGAGGGTGTGCGGGCGGTGGTGGACGCCGGGCGCCCGGACCCGAGCCGCCGGTGGCCGGACCTCATCGCCCGCGCGGTGGAAAAACACCGCCCGGAACGCCCAACAGACGATACGCTGATCGTGGAGTTGTTCCGCACAGGGGAGAGCCAGTGAGCCGCTCGGGCAGTTATGAGACCACGGAGTTCCGCCGGTCGTTCCTCAAGGAGACCGACTCGCTGCTCCGCCGGCGTCTGGGCTGGTTCGTGGTCATCTGGGGCGGGCTGGGCATCCTGGGCGTCGCCGTGGCGGTCGTCGCGGCGGTGGCCTTCCAGGACGACGCGGTGCTCAAACTCTTCTTCGGCGCCGGCAACGGCTGGCGCAAGGCGTTCCCGCTCGCGGGCCTGGTGATCTGGCTCGCCGCGTACGGCGCCACGCTGTTCATGGTCCTGGCCAAGCGCAACCTGTCCAGCACGATGGTCGTGCGTCTCTCGCTGATGCTCATCATCGCCGACGGCGTCTTCGCCCTGTGCGGGCGCATCGGCATGGTCGAGGGCTACAACCTCTGGCTCTTCTGGATGGCCCACCTGATCGCCTGCCTGGTGTTCCCCTGGAGCGTGCGCCAGGCGCTGATCCCCATCGGCGTGGTGCTCGGGTTGAGTTTCCTCAGCCGCGTCACCATCGAGGACAACAGCGTCGTCCCCGCGATGCTCATGACCGCCTGGGTGCTGATCACGCTGTCGCCCGCGGTGGTCATCTGCGGCGTGCGCCACTCCCAGCGCGTCCAGCGGTCCTCCAACCGGTTCATCAGCCAGCGCTACGGCATGCTCCGCCAGGAACTCGCCTACGCCCGGCAACTCCACGAGTCGCTCTTCCCCGCGCCCAAGGCCGACGGGGCGATCCGGTTCTCATACCGCTACGAGCCGATGCGCCAGATCGGCGGCGACTACCTCTACGCCCACGCCGAGCGCACCGAGCGCGGCGAGGCGCTCTCGGTCGTGCTGCTCGACGTGACCGGCCACGGCATCCCCGCGGCCCTGACCGTTAACCGCCTGCACGGCGAGATCGACCTGCGCTTCGCCGAGCAGCCGGACATCGGGCCCGGCGAACTGCTCCGCCTGCTCAACCGCTACGTGCACCTGACCCTGTCGAAGCACTCGATCTTCGCGACCGCGGTGTGCTTCCGCGTCGACGTGCCATCCGGAAGACTCACCTACGCCTCCGGCGGGCACCCCCCGGCGTTCATCCGGGGCATCGACGGCACGCTGCGGGACCTGGACCCGACCAGTTTCGTGCTGGGCGCCTGCGCGGACCGCGACTTCGACCCGGGCGAGCGGACCGTCGACTTCCACGAGGGCGACAGCCTGATCGCCTACACCGACGGGGCCATCGAGGCCCGATCGATCAAGGGCAGCATGCTTCGGATCGAGGGTCTGCGTCGGATCCTGGCCGGGCCGGTCCCGCCCGGCGTGTCCGGGGGCGGGCTGGGCACCTGGGCCGAGCGGGTGCTGTCGGAGGTCACGCACTTCCGCGGGGGCCTGCCGCCGGAGGACGACACGCTGGCCATCGAGATCCACCGGGCGATCGGCGTGCCGGGTTTCAAGACCGGGCCTGCGCGGACCAGATCCGGTGAAGCCCCCCTGGTCAGTCCTTGACGCCGACGACCACGCCGGGCGTGGTGTACTTGATCAGGCAGGCCTCGAGGTCGACCGAGTTGATGTTGGCCAAGGTCGTCAGCCAAGCGAGGACGTCGGCGAACTCCTCTTCCAGGTTGGCCCGCTCCTCGGCGGTCGGGGTCCGTTTGGGATTGTTGTTCACCGCCAGCGCGGTGGCGAGTTCCCCGATCTCCTCGGTGAGATAGAGAAAGGTTCCGGCGGTGCCTCGGGCCGAGTCGGTCGCGTAGTAGCGCTCCCGGATCAGTTCCTGCAAACCCCGGATGGTCATGGGGGCGGTATGGGTCGTGGGGCTTGTCATGCGACAAGTCTAGGCTCCGGGAGGCCCGGCTTGGGTGAAAACGCCCTTAGGGACGGGGTGGGGTGGGGGGACGGCGGTAGATCCGGGGAGCGGCGTGCTTGCCCTTGTCGGGTGGGGGGCTAGGATTCCCGCCCGGCCCGGAAATGCCGGATGGCGTTCGCCGTGGTGGCGACGACCGAGGACACGAGCAACATGCCGACGATCAACCAACTCATCCGCAAGCCGCGCCGCTCGCCCGTGACCAAGTCGAAGGTCCGCGACCTCGACGCGTGCCCGCAGCGCCGCGGCGTGTGCCTGTCGGTCAAGACCACCACCCCCAAGAAGCCCAACTCCGCCCTGCGGAAGATCGCCCGCGTGCGTCTGTCCAACGGCAAGGAAGTCACCGCCTACATCGGCGGCGAGGGCCACAACCTCCAGGAGCACTCGATCGTGCTCGTCCGCGGCGGACGCGTCCGCGACCTCCCCGGTGTGCGCTACCACATCGTCCGCGGCAGCCTGGACTCGCTCGGAGTCGACGGCCGCAAGCAGGGCCGCTCGAAGTACGGCGCCAAGCGCAGCAAGAAGTGATCACCGCGGCGCGGGGCGTCCCGCGTTGCCCGTTCCGTCCCGCGTCAGGCAAGTAATCGGCGTGTTCCGCCGGTGAACAGAGCCGGGCCGCCCCGGCAGATGAGCCCAGGAGATCCGAAGTCCCATGTCAGGCCGCATCACCGCATCCGAGACCCAACTCCGCCCCGACCCGCGCTTCAACGACAAGGTCCTTGCCAAGTTCATCAACTGCGTCATGCAGGACGGCAAGAAGTCGGTCGCCCAGCGCGTGATCTACAACGCCATGGACGAGATCGAGGCCCGCATCAAGCGGACGCCCGAAGAGAACGGCCCCAAGGACTCCCTGGACGTCTTCCGCACCGCGATCAACAACGTCAAGCCCTACGTCGAGGTCCGCTCCAAGCGCATCGGCGGCGCCAACTACCAGGTGCCCCTGCCCGTCAAGAGCAACCGCCAGCAGTCGCTCGCCTTCCGCTGGATCATCCAGGCCGCCCGCTCCGAGAAGGGCCGCCCGATGCACCTCAAACTCGCCGACGAGTTCTGGCTGGCCTCCCGCGGCGAGGGCAAGGCCATGATGACCCGCGACCAGACCCACCGCATGGCCGAGGCCAACAAGGCCTTCGCCCACTTCG
>CAZFSO010000084.1:0-10105 GCA_964522095.1 uncultured Phycisphaeraceae bacterium
GCCACCTCCGTGATCACCGGCATCGGCTCGACGCCGAAGACGTTGACGGCCTGGCGGCGTTCGGGCAGGTGGTTCGTCGGCAGCACCTGGTTCTCGTCGCGCACGTGGTTGGCCGGGTTCTCCCACTGGCGGGGGGCGTCCAGGTCGATGCGGCCCGAGCCGATCAGGCCGGGGTAGAACAGCGCCAGGCGGCCCTGGTTCGACTCCAGGCTGAAGGTCTCCGGGTCGTCGGTCAGCGCGGTGATGAGGTTTCGGTAGTCGGTCAGTTCGCCGAAGTTGTTGTCCAGCACCACGCTGGCGATGGTCGGCTCGCGGTCGGAGTCGTACATGTCCTTGAGATTGACGCCCGCGTGGGCGGCGGCGCGGATGGCCAGTTCCGGCCCGCGGTGGCCGTAGAAGAGCGTGCCGTAGTTGGCGTAGTAGCCGTCGCGGGCCATGGTCAGGTCGCTGGGCCACAGGGCGTTCTCGATGATCGCCTCGGGCGGGCCGTTCTGGGGGGTGCGGCGCTGCGAGCGGTACATCTCCAGTTCGCCCGCCAGGGCGTTGTAGAAGACGTCGAACCCGGTCCGCGTGAAGGCGGCGACCTCTGACAGCGTCACGCCCGCCTCGGAGCGCGACAGGCCCGCGACCCCGGCGGCGTCGCGCGTGGTGGACTGGACCGTGTTGCCGACGACCGACATGGGGCGCAGGGGCACGGAGCCGCTGACGGTGGTCAGGGTCAGGCGGGGTGAGAGTTCGAAGAGCGCCATCGACTCGTGGGCGATGCGGCCGTCGATGATGCGCGGGCGGTTGGGGTTGGGGTCGTCGGCGTACTGGCCGTGGCGGTAGCGGTCGAGTTCGAGCGGGCGGTTGGCGAGCAGCGGGCTGAGCCGAACCTCACCGTTCGGCCCGTCGAAGCGGCCGAGCATGTTGCGCTCAAGGCGCGTGGTCACCTCGGGGTCGTTGAGGCCGTGGAAGGTGAGCAGTTCGGCCAGGTCGTCCACGCCGTAGAGGGCGAAGGGGAGGGTCTGGTTGGAAGCCGCGTAGTAGTCCGAGTCGACGCCGCCGGCGGACTCGTCGGCGTAGGGCGTCATGCCGGCGAGGGACAGGCGGGTGGGGTCGAGGCGTCCGACGCGCATGTAGGTCTCGGCCCGGCCGCCGGCGTAGAAGTCGAACTCGGTCAGCGGCGAGCGGCCCGGCACCTCCAGGGCGGTGCCCTCGCCGAGTTGGTAGAGCGGGTCGGGGTCGACGCCGGGCGATTCGACGCCGAGGAAGCGCGGGCCGAGGGTCGCGTGGCGCTCCATCCCGCGCCGGACGGCGGCGGCGGCGTATCGGCCCACGCGCATCGCGCTCGTCTCTGGGTCGAGTTGCGGGGCGCTGCCGCCGTCGGGCAGGTGGACGTGGGCGCTGTAGTCGCTCTCGAGCACCTGGTCGAGTTGCTGGCCCGTGCCGCGGATGGGACGCGGCCGGTGCGCGTGGCGCAGCGAGAGCGTCTGCCCGTGGGCCGACAGGTAGTCGACCGCGGAGTCCTGCATGGTCAGCAGGCGGCGCAGGTCGACCTCGGCGGGCGTCAGGCCGAGGGGGAACTCCTCGGTGGGGGGCGTCAGCGTGTCGATCGCGGTGTTGACGTTGACCATCGCGGACAGGTCGACGACGCGCACGGCGCCGAAGACGCGGTACTCGCTGCGGTCGTAGAGCCACTGGGCGTCTTCGCGCGGCGTGGTGCCCGTGTGCGGCGTGCGCGCGGAGGTCAGTTCGAACCAGCGCGAGTCGAGCATGCCGTCGCGATCGGCGTCGGCCCACTGGTAGGCGGGGTAGTCCGGGTCGGCCCAGGAGGAGACCTGGCCGTTGCGGTTGTAGGTCACGAAGGACTGATTCGCGGGCAGGAAGGCGAAGCGCTGGTGCATCGTCCAGACCGCGGGGGTGTTGCGGGCCTCGTCGAGGCTCAGGCCGACGGCGCTGAGGGGCACCGGCGTGGTCGCGCCGGGGAGCCAGATGCCGTCGTCGATCGGGAAGGACTGGATCGCCGAGCGGAAGTTGCCGGGGTTGCGCTGGCGGAAGAGCGAGAGGTCCTCGCTGAGGCGGCGTGAGACGGCCACGCCGGGCACGACGGCGGTGCCCCAGCCGGGCTCGGCGCGGAAGTTGTTGCGAAGGTTGAACAGGTTGACGAAGCGGCCGTCCTCGGCGAGGTTGGAGATGTGGTACCAGTCGCGGTTGTCCAGGTACAGGTGCTCGGGGTTGCCCTGCGAGAACGGGCGCGCGAAGGGGTCGCCGAGGTAGGTTGGGAGGAGGGACGCCAGCCACGGGTCGGACGGGACGCGGGGGTCGTCGGAGTTGAGACGCATCGGGACGGGCACGGGCACGCCGCCGACGGGGTTGAAGAGGTTCCACGCCTCGTCGGACTCGGAACGCATGGTCCAGTCTGTGTAGGGGGCATCGGTGGTGACGCGGCGGGGCGCCTGGAAGCGCCGGTCGTGCGTGGCGAACTGCATCACGGCGTCCAGGCGGTCGTCGGCCACGACGCGGGCCACGTGGTCGGCGTAGGCGCCGGTCAGTTCGCCCAGGTCGGCGCGGGCGCGCACGGTGGCGGCGCTGCGCCGGTCGCTCTGTCCGACGGAGATGTAGATCGCGGCGAACACGGAGATCAGCGCGAGCGTGCCGATGACGATGATCAGCGCCGAGCCCCGGCGGTCGCCGGGGCGCAGCCCGGGGGCGGGTCGCCCGGCGTGCTGGAAGTCGCGTGTGTGGGTTGTGGATCGCATGGACCACTCCTTGGCGCCCGCTGCGCGGGCGGTGTGCACCGTCTGTTCCGTCCGGACCTGCGCCCCGCCGATCGAGGGGGTGCGCGTCCGGCCCCCGTGTTCACCCCGGCCGCGTCAGCCCTGAGCGCCCGGCACCGCGAAGACGAACTGGTACGTGCGCTCGACCGTCTCGTCCTCGGGGTCGGCCAGGGACATGGTGATGCGGATCAACCGCGGCCAGGGGGCGACCACGTTGTCCTGGATTGCGTTGGCCGCCTCGGCCAGACCGAAGACCGCCACCTCGGGGTCGGTCAGCGGGTTCCCGGGCGAAGGCACCATCGCGAGGTGCTCGCGCTCGGGGTCGGGCAGGGGGTTGGGCAGGCCCGAGCCCGTCCGCTTCTCGTAGCGCTCAACAATCCGCCAGTTCGTGTTGGCGTGGTCTGTCAGGTCGATGCGGTCGTCGCCGTTCGTGTCGCGGTCGGCGCGGGGCAGGCCGTGCCAGCGGATCTGCTTGAACTTGGGGTCGCCCGGCGAGAGGCTCGGGTCGACGTAGCCGAACGACCACTCCACGATGAACTCCGAGCACCGCGGCACGAAGACCTGCGACGCGAGCATCTCCTGGTTGGCTTCCGCGATGGCGCGCGCCAGACGCTCCTGGTCGGAACTGACCCGGTCGGCGTGGATCAGACGCGTCGGCAGCGGCTCGTAGCGCACCCCCGCGATGTGGCGCGGCGGGATCGACTCGCCGTCCCACAGGCTGGGCAGCATGTCGAGCGCCCACGCGCGGATCTGGTCGCGGTGGGCGGTGAGGTTCAGGTCCTTGCCGGACCAGGGCGCGGGGTGCGTCAGGTGGTCGTCCCACTGGACGGCGAAGGCGTCGGCGGTCTGGTTGAAACTCGGGCGGCCGCCGCCGGCGGGGCGGGCGAAGACGCTCGGGGCGGCGTAGTCGCCGGGCGTGTTGTACGCGGCGAGCGCCTCGAACTGACGCCGGATGGTGAGCACGTCCCCCTGGGCGACGTCGACGACGCCGCTGGCGCGCCAGGCCGGGGCGGCGCGGGCGTCCTGGGACGCGAGGCCGGGCCGACCCGCGGTGCTGAAATCGCCGACCCACCAGCGGCTCATGGCGTCGTCGGGCACGCTGCCCGGGCTGCCGAACATGCCGGGGTCGGACCACGAGAGGCTGTTGAAGATCGAGCGCGCCGCCGGCTGGAGGGCGATCTGGCGGGCCGAGTCCATGAGGATGGTGCGGTCCTGCAGGTTGTCGCGCCGCCAGCCGTAGACGGATTCGGGCAGCACGGAGACCGTCTTCGGCTCGGCCAGCAGCGTCGCCTGGCGCAGGAGGGTCCAATCGCGGGCGTAGCGGTTGGGGTTCGGCAGGCTGCCGGGCGACTCGGGCTGGCCGAGCAGCGGGCGGTAGGTCGCGCCTGGCGACCAGATCGGGCGGCGGACGTTGGCGTCGGTCGGGTGCGGGTTGAAGTAGAAGTTGCTCGCGTTATTAATGTTGCGCAGGTCGATCGGGCGGCGCTGGCCCAGGCCGTAGTAGATCGCGGCCTCTGACGACGTGGCGATCATGCCGGGGGCGATGGCGGGGCGCTTGGTCTGGAAGTCGCCGCGGGCGAAGAACATGAACTCGTCGACGCGCCGGGGCCGCCCCAGCGTGTCGCGCGGGGAGAGTCGCACGCCGTTCTCGTCCGCGGCACCCGGCATCCCGAAGACGACGCCGTCCTCGTCGGTCGCGTAGCGGTTGACCACGACGAGGAACCCGTCGCGGGTCAGTTGCTCCAGGTCGGCGCGGATCTGCGTCTCGATGCGGGCGGCGGCGCGGTTCAGTTCGCTGACGCGGCGCCCGTCCGTGACGGCGTCGCCGACCGACGCGAAGATCATCGCCAGCCCGGACGAGATGATCGCCAGCACCGCGATCGCCACCAGCAACTCCACCACGGTGAAGCCGGCGTTCCGACGCGGGTTGGCTGGGGTGCGATCGACCACCGCTTACTCCTTGTCCAGCGTGAACACCCGCACCGCCACCGGCGTCTGCGGCGTGAACACGACCTGCCGGACCCACTTGGCGCGGCGCACAGGGTCCTCGCCCACCTCGTCCCCGTTGCTCGCCTCCGAACGGTTGAACGGCGGCGACACCACCACGGCCCGCGGCGCGAGTTGGCTCTGCGGCTCGTTCGGCGAAGGCTGGGGCAGGGCCACGACCGTGCGCACCACGCCGGTGTTGTCCAGCAGTCTCTGACCGACCCGGCGGATGAAGCCGAGCGATGTGTCCACGCCCGAGCCGCCCATGTCCGTCAGCACCAGCCAACTCAACTGGTCCTCGTGGACGTAGGCGTTGACCGCCTGCGGGATCGGGTACACCTGGTTCGCGTCGCCCGTCGGCGCTGTGATGCGGCCGTTGGCTGGGTCCAGGGCAAGCGGGAGTTGGCGGACGGCTCCGTTCGCGCCCGTGAGCGCGTCCGAGAGGGTGTTGTCGTCGGGGACCCGGATCCGGTCGTCGATGCGCCGGACGAACACGCCGACCTGCACGCTGTGCGAGGGGGTGCGCCGGGTCACGATGTCCCACACGTGCCCGGGCTCGGCGCCCGAGTGCGGCAGCGGGTGCAGGCGCGCGCTGACGGGAAGGATCTCCGCGTCCTCGTTGCGACCGGCGTCCGCACGCCAGGCGCCGGTTGAGAGGTCGGCGCTGCGCGCGCCCGGCTGGAACCGCCACCGGAAACCGGGGCCGCCGTCGATGTTCGCGAAGTCGTCCGTGACCCAGAGGAAGTCGTACCGCGGCGGCTGGTTGATCCGCATGGGCCGACCCTGGCCGATGCCCGGGCTGGTGCCCTCGCCCTCCTCGCCCCGGCGGACGCCGAAGGTCGGACCCGCCAGCGGGGACAGGTCGACCAGTTCGCTGCCGTGCTGGAGTTGCGCCTCGACGAGGCGGGCGACGGCCTCGCCGTTGATCGAGTCGAAGGCGCGGCGCTGCTCGCCGATGACCGCGGGGAACACCGCGCCCAGGCCCAGCAGGCCGAGCGCGAGCACCAGGATCGCGATGAGGACCTCGATGAGCGAGAAGCCGCGTCTCATCGGACCACCTCCGTCAGTTCGCCGGTGCCCGGCTGGACGAGGTACAGGCGCGCCTCGGGCTGGTCGGCGTCGGTGAACTCGCCGTCGCCGTTGGTGTCGCCGTCGACCCAGGCGTTGATCCGCGTGCGCAGGTCGCCCGGCAGGCCGCTGGGAAAGAGTGCGTCGTCGATCTCGATCTCGCGCAGGCCGTCCCCGCCCCGCACGCCCCGGTAGAGGCTGCCGGTCGCGGCGTTGAGCCGGCGGGCGCCGACGTCCCGGGCGAGACGACGCTCGTCGTACAGCGCCAGGCGCGTGACGGGCTTGACGAGCACCGTGTCGTTCGACGCCGAGCCGATGAACCCGAGCCGCTCGGTGTCCGCGTCGGGCTGGTAGGGCGGCGGCTTGGGGCGACCGTCCCAGTTGATGGGCGGCGAGGCCAGCAGCCCGCGGGCCCAGGCGGCCAGATCCTCGGCCATGTCGGCCCGCAGCCAGCGGTTCGTCCCGTCCGGCCGGTCGCCGCCCGGGCGGTTCACCGTGCTCGGGCGCGGGTCGACGAACAGCGCGAGGTCGCGGTTGGTGCTGACCCCGCCTGTGCGCGAGTCGAACCGGATCATGAACGACTGCCGCGTCGTCGGGCTGTTGCCGAGCGCGGCCTGCTGCTCCACGTCGTAGAAGGCGGTCTCCGGGAACACCCAGTTGGACTCGAGTTTGGCCGGCGTGGTCGGGTTGCCCCGCCCGCCGTAGAGCGGCGAGTTGTACCAGATGGTCAGGTTCTCGTTGGGGCGTGCGCCCGGCACGAAGTCGATCATCGACTGGGCGACCGCGTGGCCGCGCACGCTCCAGTAGGCGGGCATCTCGAAACTCGGGGCCTGCGCCACCGGCGCGAACACGTCCCGGCGCACGGTCTGCGCCTGACGCTGGCCCATCTCGGCGCCCGAAGGCGGCTCGACCACCGAACCCACCCGCACCGCCGGGATCACCCGCGTCACGCCGTCGCGGTCGTACACGAACACGACCGCCGCGTCGTCCCCGCTGGCCGAGCGCAGCGCCAGTTCGCGGGCCGCCAGCGTGCCGGCGTTCAGGGCGTTGACCGCTCGGGACCGCTGGGAGGAGTAGATCAGCGCCTGGAAGGCCGGCGTGGCGATCGTCAGGATGATCAGGATGATCACCACGACGACGAGCAACTCGACGACCGTGAAGGCCGCGGAGAACCGGGCCCGCGTTCCGCGGCTGGCCCGGTCTGGATGTCGTTCGGCGTGCCGCATCAGTTCCCCACCCTCGTCACGTTGTCTTCCCAGGCCCGCTTGCGCAGCGCCACCGCCTCCTGGTCCGTCGCCGGCTCGGGGACGCCCAGACGCTCGGCGAGCACCGCGACCGGCTCGGTGCCGAACAGCCCGTCGGGCCCGGCGCTGACCAAGGCATACCGGGCCGCACGAAGTTCGGCGTTGTCGCTCGTCAGGTCGATGGCGCGGGCGTTGGCCGAGTTGTCCTGGTTGGCGACCTCGGCGTACACCTCGGGGTTGATCAGCACCGGCGGGATGTTCAGGTCGAGCGTGGTCTCGACCACCAGCCGGCCGTTGTTGTTCAGACGCCCGGGCTCCCAGCGGTAATAGCGCACCGCCCGCCCCCACGGGTCCAGGAACGCCGCGTGCGTGTCGGGCACGTCGGCGTTCGCCGGGCGGGTCGCCATGTGCTCCTCGTAATCCAGGGCGTGGGCGTAGCCGACCGCCAGGCGCATGGACCGCGCGTCGAGGTCCACGACCGGGTCGTAGCGGTCGCGCTGGGTCGAGAGGCCGCTGTTGGGCACGGCTCCGAACAGGGCGCCCTCGAACTGGCCGTTGAGCAGCGGGCGCGACATGCCCGGCCCGTTCACGCCGTCGACGGACTTCGGCCCGTAGCCCGCGAGGTAGAACGGCAGGGCGAACTTGCTGTAGCGCCGGTCGTCCCACGCGCCGTCCCGGTCCCACGACCCGCCCGCGGGGATGCGCACCGCGTCCGAGCCGGTCGTGCCGGCCCGACGCCGGATGAAGTTGTGGAAGGACAGGTGCGAGTTGGGACCCGCCGTGCCGTCGTTCGCCTCGGACCACACCGCCAACTGGCTGATGGGCGACAGCCCGGGGATGGTGACCGGCACCACCGGCCAGGTCGGCTCGCCCGACGCCGCCTGCAGGCCGGGGTCCTGGGGCAGGTACCCGCCCAGCGACACCGCCGCGCCGTCGTGGACCAGGGGCGGGAGGAACCCGAACTCGTCCTTGAACTGGGTGATGCCAACCGCCAGGGCGTCGAGCGAACGCTCCGCCGACGCCGCCCGGGCCGACGCGGACGTCCGCGCCAGGCCCGCCAGCAGCACCGCCACGATCACCGTGATCACCGCCACCACGACGAGCAGCTCGATCAGCGTGAACCCGCGGGCCCTGGATGTCTTCGGCGTGCGCATCGCGTGCGGCTCCGTGTGGGGCGTGGGGATTACTGCAGCGACTCGATCATGTTGACCATCGGGAGGAACATCGCCACGACGATCGTGCCGACCATGCCGCCCAGGACCACGACCATCAGCGGCTCGAGCAGCGAGACGAGCGACTCGACCGCCACGTCGACCTCCTCGTCGTAGTTGTCGGCGATCTTCATGAGCATCGAGTCCATGTCGCCGGTCTCCTCGCCCACGTCGATCATGTTGACCACGATGGCGTCGCAGGTTTTGCTCTCGCGCAATGGCCCGGCGAAGGTCTCGCCCTCGCGGATCGAGTCGTGCACCTTCATCAGGGCCTTCTCGTAGACGTAGTTGCCCGAGGTCTGCGCGGTGATGGTCACCGCCTCGAGGATGGGCACGCCCGCGCCGATCAGGGTGCCGAGCGTGCGGGTGAACCGGGCGATCGTCGTCTTGCGGATCAGCTTGCCGAAGATCGGCGTCCAGAGCAGCAGGATGTCCACCAAGGCCCGGCCGGGGGGCGTCTTGCGGACCAGTTTGTAGACGATCGGCAGGCCGACCGCCGTGCCGATCACGATCAGGGCGCCCTGGCCGGGGATCGACTGGCCCGGCGCGGTGCCGGCCATCCACGACGAGGTGTTCATCAGCCACAGGGTCAGGCCGGGCAGTTCGACCTCGAAGTCCGCGAAGATCTCGACGAACTTCGGGATGATGAACACCATGATGAAGGTCAGGATGATGATCGCGATCGCGATG
Source organism: uncultured Phycisphaeraceae bacterium (assembly GCA_964522095.1). Taxonomy (GTDB): domain Bacteria; phylum Planctomycetota; class Phycisphaerae; order Phycisphaerales; family UBA1924; genus UBA6054. Next base: position 8,959 of record CAZFSO010000084.1, read on the forward strand.
ACCACGATCGGGTAGACCATGGCGCCCTTGATCTTGCGCTTCAGCCGCTGGCTCTTCTCCATGAACTCGGCGAGGCGCTGCAGGATCAGGTCCAGCACGCCGCCGATCTCGCCGGCGTTGACCATCTTCACGTACAGGTGGTCGAACGCCTTGGGGTACTTGGCCATGGAGTCGGACAGCGAGTTGCCGCCCTCGACCTCCTCGGACACGCCCATCAGCACGGACTTCATCTTGCCCGGCTTCTGCTGGCTCTCAAGGATCTGCAGCGACCGCAGGAGCGGCAGGCCGGCGTCCTGCAGCGTCGACAGTTGGCGCGTGAACAGCGTCAGTTGCTTGGGCTTGACCTTGCCGAAACTGATCCCCCCCGCGGCCTTCTTCTTCTTCCGCTTCGCGTCCGCCGCGCCGGCCGCCGCCCCGGCTTTCGTCTTGGACTTCTTCTCCTTCTGCTGCTGCACGGAGGTGGGGAAGTACCCCTGGGACTTGATCCGCTGCAGCGCTTCCTCGCTGCTGGCGGCCTCGATGGTCCCCTTCTCGGTCTTGCCCGACGCGTTCAGCGCCTGGTACGTAAAAGTCGGCATCGCACGCTCCCCGCGCCCGCCGGGCGCGCCCGGGCCTTGAGGCCCGGAATCACTCTTCCGCCAGGGTCTCGCGCACCACCTCGTCGATGGTCGTCAACCCCTCGTAGATCGCCATCAGGCCGCTCTCGCGGAGGCTCCGCATCCCCTTGCGACGCGCCGCCGTCCGCAGCACCGCGGTGCTGGTCTCCTTCATGACCAGTTCGCGCATCTCGTCGTCCATCCGCATGATCTCGAACAGCGCCATGCGCCCCTTGTACCCGCCGCCCACGCCCGCGCTCGCCGCCGGCCGGAAGAACCGGCGCCCCTGCACGTCCGCGGGGGTCAGGTCCAGTTCCATCAGTTCCTGCTCGGTCGGCGTGTAGGCCTCCTTGGTCGGCTGGTTGAGCGTCCGCACCAGACGCTGGGCCACGATGCCCTCCAGCGTCGCGGTCAGCAGGAACGGCTCGACCCCCAGGTCCACCAGGCGGATGATCGAACTCGGCGCGTCGTTCGTGTGCAGGGTCGACAGCACCAGGTGGCCCGTCAACGACGCCTGCACCGCGATCTGCGCCGTCTCCAGGTCGCGGATC
>CAZFSO010000085.1:0-7954 GCA_964522095.1 uncultured Phycisphaeraceae bacterium
CATCGCCGAACCGCCGGCGCGGGCGTTGAGGGCGCACCACCACGGTGGATCCCCGATGGTCCTGCGGAGAAGAACGCCAAACCCTCTCACAGGGTTTGGCGGTCTTCTCCCTTTGGCCGGCAAGCAACCAAGAACACAACGCCCACGATGAGCCCGCGAATCGTGGGGTTCCTGGGTTGCTCAGCATTCCCTACAGAGGTCCGACCACCGGAAATCGCCGGAGGCGCCAACGCCTTACACCCCGGAGACCGCTGTGGTGATCGTGGGCGCTTCGCATCCCGGTTTCGGAACCCCACGATTCAAGACTCATCGTGGGCGCTGATGGCGTCCGCAGACCGCCAGGGGAGAAGAACGCCAAACCCCGTGTGTGGGTTTGGCGGTCTTCTCCCTCTCCCCCGACCGCTGTGGCGACCGGGAGCACCACGGGCCCGAGCCCGGAACCCACGATTCGAAGACTCATCGTGGGCGTTGAACGCACCTGGCAGACCGCCAAGGGGGAAGACCGCCAAGCCCCGTGTGTGGGTTTGGCGGTCTTCTCCCGGTCGGCGCGGCGCCGTGTCCGAGCCGCGGACTTCAGTCCGCGCGGTCGCAATGTCCGCCCTGCACCCCACGATCGCGGATCTTCGCGCACGTCCCCCGCGCACCCGACGCCCGTCCTTCGCGCCCACACCGCACGGGCTGAAGCCCGCGGCTCGGACGATGGCGCTTTCGAGCGTTGGGCTGTTTCAAGGATGGCGGTTGGGCCTCAATAGATCAGCGCGGGCAGGTGCGGGGCGGGCCAGGAGATGCCGGTCGATTCCATCAGGCGGCGGAGTTGGACCATGTCGTGCTCGCCGAAGGCGGAGCGTTCGAAACTGTCCAGGTCCAGCACGCCGTAGCAGCGCCCGTTCTCGTCGAACAGGGGGATGACCAGTTCCGAGAGGTCGCGTGGGTCGCAGGAGACGTAGTTCGGCCCGAGGTTGCGCACGTCGTTGACGATCAGCGGGCGCTTCTTGAGGACCGCCTGCCCGCACGCGCCGCGCAGGCTGATCGGGTTGCACGCGGGCTTGTCGCGGCACGGGCCCAGGACCAGTTCGTCGCCGGACTCGCTGAGGGTGTAGAACCCGACCCACGACACCGCGTGGTCGCGCAGGAAGCGCCAGAGGGTGTCGGCCGCGTCGCGCATGCGACGGAGCCGGTCCCCGGACACCTGGTTGAGCGCCAGGAGGATCGGCTCGTACTCGCGTTCGTGAGCGGGCATGGCGCCCCGGTCAGACCGTCGCGTCGGTGAAGGGCAGCAGGCCGATGAAGCGCGCCCGCTTGATGGCCGCGGCCACCATGCGCTGCTGGCGGGCGGTGGTGCCGTTGCGCTTGCGCCCGTGGATCTTGCCGTTGGGCGTCATCATGCGGCGCAGGGTCTCGACGTCCTTGTAGTCGACGTACTCGACGCCCTTGCCGGAGGTGATGATGTAGGTCTGCTTGCCGGAGTTGACGGGCTCTTCGTGCTGCTGGGGTCTGGCCATTGGGGGCTCCGCCTTGGGCTCTCGGTCCGGTCGGAGGCCCACAAGGCCCGCGCTCGGACGACGGAAGGTCGATCGGGGAGGAAGGTTAGGCCCGCCCGCCCGGCCCGTCGACCCCCCCGCTCCCGTCCGCGTCCCGGCCGCGCCCGTCCAGCAGCGCGTCGAGGCCGACGACCCCGCCGCCGCGCCACACGAGCAGGCCCGCCGGGACCAGCAGCACCAGGTTGCGCACCACCTGGCACCACCCCACCGTCGCCGGGCAGACCAGGCTCAGGTCCCCGAAGCACGAGCAGTTCGCGTCGAGCCCACGGGCCATCACCGAGACGAGCCCGGCGATGAAGGCCAGCAGCGCCAGCCCGATCGCCGCGGCCGACGCCCGCGTCCACAGGCCCAGGATCAGGCCCAGGCCCGCCAGCATCTCGACCCAGGGGATGACGAAGGCCGCGGAGACGATCAGGTGGGCGTGCTCGGTCTCGCTGACGATCCTGAAGCCCTTGATCGCCTCGGCGAAGGACTGGGGGTCGCCGAGTTTCTTGTACGCCGCCAGGCAGAACAGCCCGCCGAGCACGAGGCGCAGGGGCAGCAGGACCAGCACGGATTCGGTCGGGCCGGGTCTGGGGGTGGGCATCAGCCGTCCCTCCCGGTGGCGGTGGGCAGGCCGGCGTTGGCCCAGTCCTCGTAACCCTTGCCGAGGATGCGGACGTCAAAGTCAAAGCCGGCGTTCTCGATGCGGATGGCGGTGTTCTCCGACGCGTCGCAGTCGCCCCCGGTGCAGTAGATCACGACGGTGCCGCCCGGCTCGACGATCTGGAGTTCGGCCAGGCCGTCGGGCGTGGCGACGCGGGACGCGGGCATCCAGAACGCGCCCTCGACGTGCCCGGCCAGGTAGTCGGCCTCGTAGCGGGCGTCGAGGAAGAACGCCCCGGCCTCGAACAGCGCCAGCGCCTCGCGCAGGGTGATCGAGCCGGGCTTGACCGGGGCGTCCAGGGGCGACGCCGCGGCGTCGGGCGCGGGCGCCTCGGCGACGCTCGGGGCCGAGTCCGGGACGGGGTCCGCGTCGGGGTCCGGGTCGGGCGCTGTCCCTTCGGGCCCGGGCGCGGGGGTTGTCGCGGGCGGGCGGGCCTGGCGGGTCAGCACGATGGGGTGCTGGTCCATCCAGGCCGTGCGCACGAACGCGTGCCCGCACGCGGCCACGAACGCCAGACCCACGATCGCCAGGAGGCGCGTCACCGTCGTTCCCGCGCAGGCCATGTGGTGCTCCAAGGTCCAAGAAGACCGGCCGGGAGGCCGGCCCTACCGCTCGGCCGGCAGGATGCCGGCCCCACCGATCAGGGGCGGAGTGAGCCCGTCATCTGCATGGCCATCATCTCCTCGCCCTCGACGTCAGTGACGATGTTCACCGACACGTTCAGGCGGGGGGCCACCGCGAGCACCTTGCCGCTGGCGCGGACGATCCACTCGGTGCGCGTCTCGGGGTCGATCGGCTCGAAGGTGAACTCCGCGGCCACCGCGGGGTTGTTCAGGTTGGCGTGGGTGATCTCGAACGCCTCGCCGCGCCGGTGGCGCACCTTGATCTCGCGCTGGAAGGTGTCGCCGACCTGCAAGCGCCCCAGGGTCATCCGCACGGGCGAGAGTTCCAGGTCGCCGATGATCCGGGCGAGCACCGGCACGGAGAAGATGGGCCGGCGCGTGTCGTTGGTGCGGATCGACAGCGAGGCGTTGGGCGAGCCGGGGGCCGCACGCTTCTTGAGGGTGACCCGCACGGTCTGCTCGTACATCGTCTCGCCGAGCACCTCGGTCTCGCCGCCGGGCAGGACCTCGACGTCGAAGACCGACGGGTCGTTCGTGCTCGCCCGCGTGACCTCGAACCCGGGGAAGCGTCCGTAGACCTTGACGTCGCGGACGACCTCCTCGCCCTTGGTGACCGACTCGAAGTTCAGCAGGTCGCCGGGCATGGCCAGGACCACCGGCTTGACCAGCGCCTTGACGTCGATGATCTGGGTGGGCGTGGCGGTCGAGTCGGTCATCACCTGGATGTTGCGCGACACGTGCCCGTGGCGCCCGGTCGGGTCGAACATCACCTTGATGGTGCCGGTCTCGTTCGGGGCGTAGACCGTCTTCTCGAGTTCCGGGACCGTGCAGCCGCAGGAGGGCACCACGCGGGTGATCGTCAGGGGGCCCGACCCCTCGTTGCGGAAGCGGAAGTTCAGTTCCGCCGGCTCGAGGTCCAGGATCTCCCCCGCGTCGCCGAGCGTGCTGTCGAACACCAGTTTGCCCATGCCCACCACCTGGTCGGTCATGAGCGCGGGGGCGGCCGGGTGGTCCGAGGCCGGGGCGACGCCCGGCGAGGCCGGCCGGGTCTGCTGGGGGGTCTGCCGGTTGGTCGGCTCGGGCTGCGTCCCGTGGGGGAGCAACTGGGCCGAGGCCGCCCCGCCCGCCACCGAAACCGTCAGGACCGCCGCCGCGGACAACGCCATCCGAGTCCGAATCATGTCATGCTCCCGGGAATCTGAGAACCGTCGGAGGAAACGCCCGGCAGGGCCGGGGGAAGAAAGGGCGGCACGCCGCCGAATGGCTCGCGCCGCCCGTTCCTATACGCCAATCCTACCACGCGGATCAGTTGTTCCGGGCGGCTCGCCGATTCAGGCCCGCCCGAACCGCCCGCCGGGACGCCCGGGACCTTCTCGGACCGGCCTCAGCGAAGGCCCAGCCCCATCGCCCGTTCGACCCGGCCGACCAGTTCGCCCGCGGTGGCGCCGTCGACCGAGGCCCCCACGTCGATCCGCTCGCCGGCCTTGAGGCGGCCCTGGAACCGGTTGAACGCGGTGATCACGGTGGAGTGGTTGGGCCGACCGATGGCGGTGGCCAGTTCGGGGTAACTCCGCCCGGTGTGGCGTTTGCCCAGGTGCACGATCAACTCCCGCGCCAGCACCACCTTGCGCGCCCGGCCCTTGCCGCCCAGGTCGTCGCGGGTCACGGCCAGTTCCTGGCACACCGCGTCGATGATCCGCTCGATGCCCACCGGCCCGGGGCGGATGCCCCCCCGCTCGCCCGCCCGGGCCTCGACCGCCCGGCGCACGTGCTCGGCGGAAAGGAACAGCGAGCGATCGCGGTCCAGCAGGTTGGACATGGCCTGGATCTGGGTCAGCGTGCCCTCGATGTCGCGGGGCGTGGCCGTGCCGTCCTCGAGCACCCGCTGGATGAGCAGTTCCTGGGCCGCGGGGTCCAGAGAGATCCCGCGGCGCTTGCACAGCGCGGGGACGAGCCGCCGGGTCAGGTCCTCGTCCGGCAGGCCGACCTGGGCCACCACCCCCGCGTTCAGGCGGGAAGACAGCGCCGCCTGGAGTTTGGCGATGTCGCGCGGGTGGGCGTCGGAGCCGAGCACGACGCGGGCGCCGGTCAGTTGCAGGTCGTTGAGCGTGCGGATCAGTTCCTGCTGGGTGCCGCCCTTGCCGGCGACCACGTGCACGTCGTCGATGACGAGCAGGTCGAGCCGGCGGTGACGACGCTGGAACTCGGCCATGGCGTTGTTCTGGACGGCCTGGACGAACCCGGACACGAACTGCTCGCCGGTGGTCACCCGGATGCGGGCCTCGCGTCGGCCCCGGCGGCACAGGGCGGCGCCGTAACGGAGCAGGTGGGTCTTGCCCACGCCGCACGGGCCGTGCACGAACACCAGGCTCGGCCCGTCGGGCTCGCACGCGGCCCGGCGCACCGCCTCGAAGGCCATCCGGTTCGGCCCGCCCACCACGTACTCGGGCACGCCGGTGCCCTTGCCCGGCTGGGCCCGACCCGCCGCACGCGTCCGGCGTGCCGGCGCGGCGTCGGGCCCGCCGGCCGCCTCGGTCGCGCCGGCCCCGCGCCCCGGCGTGGCGTGCTCGGCCGGCCCTTGCGTTTCGGCCAGGCCCGGCTCGACCCGCACGCGCACGCCCCGGCCGGGCACCGCCTCGCCGACCGCCCGGCGCAGGGCCTCACCCAGGCCCCGCTCGACCCGCTCGGCGCTGAAGCGGTCGGGCACGCAGACCTCGACGCCGTCCGCCGCACACCGGATCGCGGTGCGCCCCCCCAGCAGGCGCGCCACCCGCAGCGCGCCCACGGCGTCGCTGAGCAGCCCGCGCACGCGCCGGCCGGTGTCGTCGTCGACGCCGCCCCGGCCGGGCCGGGAATCGGGGGCGATGGCCAGCACGGGCGGCTGCGCGGGGGTGGGATGGCCTGGGATGCGAACGGGGTCGGTGGTCACGCTGGATGCCTCGCTGGTCGTCCTGGACCTGCGTGGACGGCGTCAGCGCGGTCCGACCGCGCTCCGACGCCGTCCGGCGCGGGCGAATCAACTTGACGGGTTCGAGTCCATCCCCTGTGCGCAGCGACCGCGCTCCGGGCGGGTGAAAAAACCCGCCCTGCTCACCAACCGGCCGGGTGTGTGGGTGCCCTGCCTGAATCGTGGAGCGTGGAGCGAAAAACGCCGTTCCGCGCGCCGGTCCATCCGTAACCGGCAGCGAGGAGGATACGGCCGACACGCCCTTCATGCAATGGGCTATCGGCCCAGAACGGACCGGCCGACCGGGCTGGGCTGGTGTTCACAGGCGCTTAGCGCTCGGAACATTTTCTTGTCCACCGGGTGTCCCGAATCATCCACGCTTGCACACATGCGCACGCCGTCACGCCCCGGGCGTCGCCAGGGCCGAAACGAACCCGGTGCGCGCCCCGAACGCGCGGAATCCCGCGCGCTCGTACAGGCGCAGCGCGGGCGCGTTGCGCGTGTCGACGGCGCAGGTCAACTCGCGCGCATCCACCGCGCCGAGGCGCGACAGCGCGTGCCGCAGCACGCGCCAGCCCAGGCCCATGCCCCGCAACCGCCCCGACAGGCCCAGGTAGACCAGTTCGACCGAGCGCGTGCCGGGGCAGTGCGTCAGGAGGCAGCAGCCCTCGGGCCGGTCGTGCATGCGGACGATCCACCAGCGCGAGGGGTCGAAGGCCCCCGTGGCCATGTGGCTGTCGATCACGTCGTCCGTGGCGCGCAGGCCGCACAGTTCCGGGCAGTCCAGCGTGTCCTCGTAACTCGCCTCCAGCGCCGCGCCGAGGGCCGAGCGCGCCGCCGCGTCCAGCCCGGACCCGCCCGGCGCGCCGAGCGGCTCGACGCGCACGCCCGCGGGCCAGGCGTCCTCAGGCGCGGCCCCCCCGATCTCACCCCTCGCCGGCCAGGCGAGCCGCATGAACTGCAAACGCCCCACCCAGGTCATGCCGGCGCCGCGGCAGGCGGCCTCCGCCCAGGCCTGGTCGGGCTCGACCAGAATCTGCGCCAGGCGCAGCGGCGTGCCCGCGACCTGCGGGATCTCCCGCAGGGCCGTCCTCAGGACCCGGGTCAGGCGTTCGGTCTGCTCCTCGGCGCGTCCCAGGGCCCGGTCCGGGCTGGGCGCGGAGAGGAACAGCATGGCGGTGCGCCCGGCGCTGGGGACGGCCAGGCAGACCTGCCCCACCGTCCGGCGCCCGGGCCCGATCGCGCCCCACATCAGGTCCAGGTCGATCCCGTGCCGCTCGGCAGACTCGACCAGGCGACGGGCGGCCCTGGCGCGGTCCGGGCTGGTGACCAGTCGCTCGGCGGCGGCCACCCGCAGGTCCGCCGGCACGCGCGAGACCGTCCAGGCGGGCGGGTCCAGTCTGGTTTGGCTCGCGGTCATGGCAACCCCCGGGGGGCACGGTGCGGATGGGCCGGTTTGACGCCCCCGGGCTCGCCACTAGACTACCACCCGATCCGCGATGAAGACACTCCCGCCCGGCGAGGATGCTTGCATGACCAGACCGACCCGCACACCGACCCGGACCGCGCCCGCCAGATCCGGACCGATCCGGGCGCTGGCCGCCGCCCTCGCCCTGTGCGTTCTGGCGGCTCCCGTCGCCCTGGCCGCCCCCGAGCCCCGCCCGGTCGCGACCAGTTGGGAGTTCACCTTCGAGGAAGGGCCCCTGCGTCTGGCCTGGGTCGAGACCGAGGGCGGCAACCGGCCCTACTTCTACTTCACCTACCGCGTCACCAACCACTGGGGCTCTGACCTGCTCTTCGCCCCCGACGTCTCCCTGGTCACCTCCGACGCCGAGGTGCTGCCCTCCGGACGCGGCGTGCCCGCGGCGGTCATCGAGGAGATCATGGGGCGCCTGCGCAACCCCCTGCTCGAATCGCAGTACAGCATCCTCTCGACCGTCCTGGAAGGCCCCGAGCACGCCCGCGAGGGCATCGCCGTCTGGCCGGCCACCTCGATGCAGGTCGACGAACTGAGCATCTACTTCGGCGGGCTGTCCGGCGAGAACGAGGCCTACGTCATCGGCCGCGACACCGACGACCCCCGGCGCTACACCCTCCGCAAGACCATGATGCTCCGCTACGCCACCCCCGGCGACTTCACCCGCCAGGGCTCCCGGCCCTTCGAGTTGATCGAGAAGCGCTGGGTGATGCGGTAAAC
>CAZFSO010000085.1:8054-9777 GCA_964522095.1 uncultured Phycisphaeraceae bacterium
CCGTCTAGAATCGCGGCCCAAGCGTCCGGGATCGACCCCGGGCCTTACCTGACGGAGTGTGCGACATGGCGCATAAAAAGGCCGGCGGCTCGACCAAGAACGGACGCACCTCGAACCCGCAGTACCGCGGGGTCAAACTCTACGGCGGCGAAACCGCCCAGCCCGGCGCGATCATCATCCGCCAGTGCGGCACGCCCTTCAAGCCCGGGTTCAACGTCCGGCGCGGCAAGGACGACACCCTGTTCGCCGTCGCCACCGGACGCGTCGTGTTCCAGAACAACACCGTCCACGTCGACCCCTTCGAGGTCGAAGTGGCCCGGCCCCAGTGGCTGCGCGAGTACCGCGCCCGCCAGGAAGCCCGCGCCGCGTCCAACTGACCGGCCAACCGCAAAGCACACACGACCGCCCGCCCTCGCGCGGGCGGTTGTCTTTTTGCCCCCGTGCCCCGCCCACACGCCGAACGCAGATTGAAACCCCCCATGAAGAGGGAATCACGCCCGAGGTTGCGATGCCTTCATTCCCGCCCGGTCTGATGGGTGCATGGACCTGCGGCCGGCGACATCCAGAACGCATCGCCTTGTGGGTGGTGGGATGCGCCGGCGGATCCGGGCCATGCTCCTCACAACCGCCGCCGCGGCCGCGACCCTCTGGGTCGGCGGCTGCGCCAGCGGCGGCGTCACCATCGCGGCCGAGTGCGACCCCCCCGCTTCCGCCGAACCCGCCTCCTTCGGCGCGTTCGACACCCTCCCGCGGGCACGCGTCGGCTGCCTGCCCTTCCCCGGCCTGTTCACCCTCTACTCCTCGGCGCCGCCCGACGGCCTCGGCCAGCACCGCTACGACAGCCCCAACGGCGAGATCAGCCGGGGCATCGTCTACACCGAGCGCGGCGGCTTCCTCGACGTCGCCCACATCCGCAACGCCGCGGACATGACCGCGTACCTCCACGCCCGCGTGTCGCACGCCATGCACGCCGGCTGGGACTGCCTGCAGTTCCAGGGCCACGAGCCCTGCCGCTACACCGTGCGCCTGGACTACCCGGACTTCTGGGACGCCCTGCCCGACGCCGAGCGCCACGCCCTGATCGAGGAAGCATCCGTCCGCCTCGCGCAGCGCCTGGCCCTGCAGGTGATGACCTGGCACGAGATCCTGACCTGGTACGGCTACAAGAGCACCGGCTTCGTGTCCGAATCCGGCTCGGCCTTCACCTACGAGGACGGGCCGAGCCACGCGGTCGGCGTGCTGATCGCCGGCGAGGCCCTGCGCCACCCGGGCGACTTCGCCGCCCAAGTCACCGCGCTGCTCGACGAGACCCTGGCCGACCTGGGCGTGGTGGACGACGACACGCTCAAGGCGGCGATCAGGGCGGTCGAGGGCGACTGGTGGTCGGGCGGCAAGGTGGTGCGCCGTCACCTCGAGACCGGGTTCGAGGAGAACACCGTCACGCCGTGGCTGGTGCCGGGCCTGCCGGGCTCCGAGTCCGCCGAACCGGTGACCTGGCAGGTCCCGACTCTGGACGACGTGAACGGGCTCGACTGCGCGTCGATGTACGAGGTGACGATCGAGCCGCGGGTCAACGAGGCCGGCAAGATCCTCTCCCGCCTGCCCGACGCCCACGGCACGGTGGAGCCCTACCGCGACTTCCCGCTGCTGATCGCGGACATCGAGGCCGAGATCGGCCCCGAGTTCGCGCGGGTCGAGCCGCGCGAGCGGCCCAAGACGGCCG
>CAZFSO010000086.1:0-7411 GCA_964522095.1 uncultured Phycisphaeraceae bacterium
GGCCGTCGGCTGGCGCGAGCACCGCCTGGCCGAGGAGGCCCACGAACTGCTGGCCTTGGGCAAGGAACTGCACGACCGGGCGGCCACGGCGTTCGAGCACGCCGCCAAACTCGGCGACTCGATCCGCCAGAGCGTCGAGCGCTACAACCGCCTCGTCGGCTCGATCGACTCACGCCTGATGCCGACGCTCAAGCGGTTCGAGTCGGCGGGCGCGGGCAGCGGCAAGGCGCTGACGGAGGCCCAGCCGGTGGTGGTCGAGCCGCGCGCGATGCTGGCGGGCGAGGGTGACGGGTGAGGCGGCTGCGGCCGCGTGCGCTCGTCCGGTTGGTCGCGGCGGCGGTGATCGCCCTGGCGGCTGCGGGCTGGATGGCCACAGCATTGACCACCCACGAGCACGGATACTTGGAGTGCCGATTCTTGGCCAGGCCGACTCGTGACCTCATACAGATCGAGCAACTCCCCGAGGGCCACCCGGGTTGCATGGTGGTTTATGCCAGTTGGATATCGACCACGACCAGTTATGGCCTTTACGAGTTTTCGTACCCGGAGGAGGAGGGCGCCCGGAAAGGGCCGGCGCCGCGCTGGATCGTTGAGATCGCCGAAAGGAATGCGGAGGACACGATGCGGACCGAGGTCGGATGGCCCCTCCGCTTCGCGCGCGTTGAGCACGTGTTCGACGACCTGTCGACGATGTGCGAGCCTCTGCTGAACATGCACGGCGTCCTGTGGGTCGGGCCGGTCCCCCTCAGCACGCGTCCGCTGTTCCCGGGGTTCCTGCTGCTGATCGCGGCGGCGTATGGCGTGCTGCTTTCCGGAGAGAGCCTGCTGCGCATCCCAAGCCGCGTCCGAACACGGCGGCGCCGGGACCGCGGGTGCTGCACCGCCTGCGGCTACGACCAGAATGGATTGTCGGGGGCCGTGTGTCCGGAATGCGGGGTGGCGGGTGATTGAGAGCCTTCCGCTCATAGCAGGGCTTGTGATGCTGCTGCTCGCCCTTCGGAGCTGGTCGAGGCGTCCTGACCGCTACGCGAGCGACGGTCAGGTTCTCCGGGTGATGGCATCGCTCTCGATTGCCGCGGTCGTGTTCGGCACAGTTGTGCTGATCTCGATCGGTCTCGTCGACCCGACAGCCGCTAGCGGGCCGACCTTGTTCAGGGGTGCGGGATGGGTCCTGGCCACGATCGCGTCCGGGTTCCTTTGCCTCTGGCCCGTGGCTTGGCGCGTCGCCCGTACGGGGCTGCCTCCGGTTTCGGTCCTGTGGGGCGCGTCCGCGTGCGTGCTGGCAGGGACATGCCGGCTGTTGGGGATGTTTATCAACCTGGCGTCAGGCATCGTGGACATCCCGCTGGACGGGCTGCTGTTGCTCTTCGGCGGGCTGGGCGTGCTGGAACGCAGCAGCGGGTGGCGGAGATGTGTCACCGTGATCTGGGGGCTGGTGGGCCTCGTGGGCATCCTCTGCACCGGAGCGGCCGTGCTCAGCGCGGGCGGCACTGGACCAGTCCTCCGAGCGGGCACGTCGGAACTTGAAAGTCACGGCCTGATCGCGATGGTCGGCACCGTGGCCGGGCTGGTCGGGCTGACCCTTTCTGCATTGCTGGGCGGTTCGTCAGCACGAGCCTGGTGCGGCGGGCGACCCGGCATTGCCTGCGACGGGTGCGGGTACGACTTCCGTGGGCTGGGAGTGGATATGGCTTGCCCGGAGTGCGGGGCGACGCACATTCAGCGGCACGACGAGTGACACAGACGGGTCACGTGGGGGAAGGCGGGCGGGAGTCAGTTCTGGGGAGAACCGTGCATTGCGCCTCCCGGCGTGATCCGGGCCGGGGCTGGCGGCGTATGAGGCGTGTTCGGGGGCGGGCGTTGGTCGCGTGACCCTAGAATCGGACAGATCGGCGGGTTTGCGGGCGTCGCGACGCCGGCGCGGGGCTGTTCGGGCCAACGCGGCGGGAGTCGCGCCCGGATCCGGCCGATCCTTCGGACCAGGAGCCATCATGGCGGATGAGCAGAAGCAGCGTGCCAAGAACGGCAAGAACCAGGCCAAGGGCCCCGCGAAAGGGTCCAAGGGCGGCTCCGGCGGCAAGCCGGGGCCGGGACAGGCGCCCGCGTCCAAGGGGATGATGGGCGTCGTGCTGGCCTTGCTGATGCTGGTGACGCTGGGCATGTTCCTGACCACCGCGCAGCGGGGCCGGGAGATCACCCTCGACCAGTTCACGACCTACTACACCGAAGGGCACATCGTGCCCGACAGCGTCGTTCTCAAGGAGAACGCGATCCTCGCCTCGCTGGTCCAGCCGGAGGTCTCCGAGCAGGCCCAACTGGTCCGCGTGCCCGTCACGGCCTACGCCCGCGAGACCGTCAGCGACCAACTCTTCGAACTGACCGGCAACCGCGTCAAGCAGCGCCCGCAGTCCGGCTGGCTGAACTTCGTGTGGTTCTTCGGGCCGGTGCTGCTGGTGATGATGATCCTGTGGTTCCTGATCGCGCGGGGCATGCGGGCCGCGGGCGGCGGGGCCGGCGGCATGCTCGGCTCGTTCGGCAAGTCGCGCCACCGCACCCTGACCAAGGAGATGACCGGCATCACCTTCAAGGACGTGGCCGGCATCGAGGAGGCCAAGGACGAGGTCACCGAGATCATCGAGTTCCTCAAGAACCCCAAGCGCTTCACCCGCCTGGGCGGGCGCATCCCCCGCGGCGTGCTGCTGTCTGGCAGCCCCGGCTGCGGCAAGACGCTGCTGGCCAAAGCCATCGCCGGCGAGGCCGACGTGCCCTTCTTCTCGATCTCCGGCTCGGACTTCGTGGAGATGTTCGTCGGCGTGGGCGCGAGCCGCGTGCGCGACCTGTTCAAGCAGGCCAAGGAGTCCTCGCCCTGCATCATCTTCCTGGACGAGATCGACGCGGTCGGGCGCCGGCGCGGGTCGGGCTTCAGCCAGGGCGGGCACGACGAGCGTGAGCAGACCCTCAACGCCATCCTGGTCGAGATGGACGGCTTCGGCTCGGGCGACGGCGTCATCGTGATCGCCGCGACCAACCGCCCCGACGTCCTCGACCCGGCGCTGATCCGCCCGGGACGCTTCGACCGCCAGATCGCGGTGCCGCTGCCCGACGTCAAGGGGCGCCTTGAGATCATCAAGGTCCACGCCAAGAAGGTCAAACTCGGCCCGAACGTGGACCTGGAGAAGATCGCCCGCGGCACGCCGATGTTCTCGGGCGCCGACCTGGCCGCGATCATCAACGAGGCCGCCATCGGCGCGACGATGCAGAACAAGGACTTCATCGAGCACGAGGACCTCGAGGAGGCCCGCGACAAGGTCAAGTTCGGCCGCGCCAACCGCAGCCGCGTGCGCGAAAAGGACGAGAACAAACTCGTCGCCTACCACGAGGCCGGCCACGCCGTGCTCCAGGCGCTGCTCAAGGACGCGGACCCCCTGCACAAGGTCACCATCATCCCCCGCGGCGACTCGGGCGGCGCGACCTTCAGCCTGCCCGAGAAGGACCGCATGGGCTACAGCCTCAAGTGGCTGCTGGCCACCATGCGGGTCGTCTGCGGCGGGCGCATCGCCGAGGAGAAGGCGATGAACGACGTGTCCAGCGGCGCGTCGCAGGACATCCGCCAGATCACCGCCATCGCCCGCGCCATGATCCTCGACTGGGGCATGTCGCCCAAACTCGGCTTCATCAGTTACAGCGGCCAGGACACCCGCGAGACCTTCGTCCCCGAGCGCGACTACTCCGAGCACACCGCACGGATCATCGACGAGGAGGTCAAGCGCCTCACGAGCGAGGCCTTCGACGACGCCAAGCGCATGCTCGACGAGCACTGGGACAAGGTCGTCGCCGTCGCAGAGGCGCTGCTCAAGCACGAGACGCTCACCGCCGACGAGGTCCACAAGATCATGCGCGGCGAGGAACTGGTCAAGCCCACCGTGGCCGACCTGCTCAGCGCCGACCGCGCACGGTCCAAGTCGGCCGCGAAGGTCTCCGACGACCCCGAGCCCGAGCCGCCCGCCGGGGCCCTGCCCGACCCGGCGTAAGCGCCCAGACCGCACGCCCCCAAAGCCCGCTCCCCCGTGGAGCGGGCTTTTTTTCGGGCATTTCCGACGGCCTCCGCTCGGTCGACGGGGGGAAGGCGTCGCCGGGGCCACCTATCCTCCCCGCGGGCGCGCGCCGCGACGACGCCCGCTCGGAGGGAACCCGCTTGGACGTGAAGAACAGCATCCTCGAAGCCATCGGCAACACGCCGCTCGTCCGCCTGAACAAGGTCGTCGAGCCCGGCTCGGCCGAGGTCTACGCCAAGTGCGAGTTCATGAACCCCGCCGGCTCCATCAAGGACCGCATGGCGTGGTACATCATCGACCAGGCGGAGAAGAACGGCCTGCTCAAGCCCGGCGGGACCATCGTCGAGAACACCAGCGGCAACACCGGCATGGGCGCCGCCATGGCCGCCGCAGCCAAGGGCTACAAGGCCGTCTTCACCATGCCCGACAAGATGAGCAAGGAGAAGATCGACGGCCTGCGCGCCTTCGGGGCCCAGGTCATCATCACCCCCACCGACGTGCCCGGCGACTCCCCGGACCACTACGTCAACGTCGCCAAGCGCGTCGCCGACGAGACCCCCGGCTCGTTCTACCTCGACCAGTACCACAGCCAGTGGAACATCGAGGCCCACGAGAAACTCACCGGCGAGGAGATCTACCGCCAGACCGACGGCGGCCAGGTCGACGCCGTCGTCGCGGGCACCGGCACCGGCGGGACCATCTCCGGCATCGGACGCTGCTTCAAGCGCCACGGTTCCGGGGCCCGCATCGTCGGCGTCGACCCCCTGGGCTCGGTCCACTACTCCGTCTTCCACACCGGCGAGCCCAGCACGCCCTACGTCTACAAGGTCGAGGGCCTGGGCGAGGACATCGTCTGCCGCGCCTTCGACCCCTCCGTCGTCGACGAGATGCACCAGGTCAACGACTACGAGTGCTTCACCATGGCCCGCAGGCTCGTCCGCGAGGAGGGCCTGTTCTGCGGCGGCTCCTCCGGAGGCATGGTCCACGTCGCCTGCCGCCTGGCCAGGGAGATGGGGCCGGGCAAGAAGATCGTCGTGATCCTGCCCGACTCGGGCACCCGCTACGTGACCAAGTACCTCGACGACTCGTGGATGCGCATGCACGGGTTCCTGGAGGAGCCGCGCGGGCTGGGCCTGATCGAGGACATGCTCGGCGCCTCGCGCGCCGTGGTCACCGCGAAGGAGTCCGACACCGTCGCCACCGTCATCGGCCTGCTGCGCGACCACGGCATCTCCCAGGTCCCCGTGACCGACGACGACGGCAAGCCCGCCGGGCTCGTCCACGAGATCGACATCCTCCGCGGCCTGCAGCGCGGCGTCGTCCACGCAGACTCGCCCGTCAAGGCGGTCGAGAACAAACTCGGCGGCATCGTGCACCCCAAGGCACGCGTCGAGGAGCTGTACGGCATCTTCGCGGCCGAGCAGGCCGCCATCGTCATGAACGAGGGCCGCGTCGTCGGCGTCCTCAGCGAGATCGACCTGATCGAGCACCTGGCCAGCCGCAACCAGCCGGCCGGCGTGTGAGTCCTAGGTAGGACGGGCTTCCAGCCCGTCTGTCTTTCTTGACGGGCTGGAAGCCCGTCCCACCAAGTCAAGAACAGAAAGCCGCTCATGCACACCACCCCCAACCACGGCTTCGGCACCCGCGCCATCCACGCCGGGCAGGCGCCCGACCCCTCCACCGGCGCGATCTGCGTGCCGATCTACCAGACCTCGACCTTCGTCCAGAAGTCGCCGGGCGTGATCGTCGAGGAGTACGACTACTCCCGGGCCGCCAACCCGACGCGCAAGGCCTTCGAGGACAACGTCGCCAGCCTGGAGGGCGGGCGGTTCGGCCTGGCCTTCTCGTCCGGCGTGGCCGCGACCGGCGTCGTGCTCCACCTGCTCAGCGCGGGCGACCACGTGGTGCTCTGCGACGACGTGTACGGCGGGACCAACCGCCTCTTCCACCGCGTCTTCGCCCAACTCGGCATCGAGATCACCCTCGTCGACATGACCGACCTCGACGCCACCCGCGCCGCCTTCCGCCCGAACACGAAACTCGCCTGGGTCGAGACGCCGACCAACCCCATGCTCAAGATCGTCGACATCGAGAAGGTGGCCGCGATCGCCAAGGAGCGCGGGGCCATCACGGCCGTCGACAACACCTTCTGCTCGCCGTACCTTCAGAACCCGCTGTCGCTCGGCGCCGACGTCGTCTGCCACTCGACCACCAAGTACATCGGCGGGCACTCCGACGCCATCGGCGGCGTGCTGGTCACCAACGACGAGGACCTCTTCCGACGCATGAAGTTCGTCCAGTTGTCCGAGGGCGCCGTCCCCGGCATCCAGGAATGCTTCCTCTTCCTGCGCTCCACCAAGACCCTCCACGTCCGCATGGACCGCCACTGCGCCAACGCCATGGCCGTCGCCCGCCACCTCGAAGCCCACCCCAGGGTCGACCGCGTCATCTACCCCGGCCTGGAGAGCCACCCCCAGCACGCCGTCGCGAAGAAGCAGATGCGCCGCGGCTTCGGCGGCATGGTCACCGTCTACCTCAAGGGGGGCCTCGACGAGTCCCGCGCCATGCTCGAGAAGGTCCGAATCTTCGCCCTGGCCGAGTCTCTCGGCGGCGTCGAGTCCCTCATCGAACACCCCGCCATCATGACCCACGCCTCCGTCCCCGCCGACCAGCGCCAGAAACTCGGCATCGCCGACAACCTCATCCGCCTGAGCGTCGGCATCGAGGACGCCGAGGACCTGATCGCCGACCTGGACCAAGCCATTGGGTAAGCGACCCCCATTCGGGGCCTGGTAACCCGGGATCACGGACTGCTTCTGCTATTCGCCGCTTGATTTGCGGTGAATAACCATGGAATCGCCGCAAGTAGCCCGGCGCCGACGAACTCGCAGCCTTGGACGCCTAAGAGCCCCAGCGTCTCAGCCCGATGCGGTCAGCGGGGGGGCGGGACGCCAGATAGCCCGGAACGCCAGTGACGGGATGGGCGAGCGCCTGAAGCGTGAGAGGCCGGCTGGAAGCCGGCCCCGCCAAGGCCTTACCGAGCGCTCAAACCAACGCAGCCCGAACCACAATGGCGAGCAGCCCCGCCCACGCGAAGGTCGGCGCGAGCGTCATGCACAGCGCGAGCCGCCGGTGGCGAGTGCGGGGCGAGTCGAGGAAGTTGATCCCGCACACCGCCGACCCGAGCACGATGACCGTCAGCGGCACGTACGCCCCCCACCACCACGACTCGACGACGCCAAAGGGAATCGACAGCAGGAACACGACGAACCAAGCCACGCCACCGATCCATCCGAGCGCACACGCCAGTTCTTCGAGCCGGCTCATGCCGTCGGGGACCCGAACGCACGCGGGCC
>CAZFSO010000086.1:7511-9633 GCA_964522095.1 uncultured Phycisphaeraceae bacterium
GGGACCCGAACGCACGCGGGCCGGCCGCACTCGGGACAGTCCGTGGTTCGCGAGAAGTCCAGGTCCTGAAAGTCGTACGCGCAGTGCGCGCACCGGTCCGTAGCGTGCCGGGCGTCATGCGACGGCGTCACTCACACACCCCGCCTGGTCATGTTCATCACCGCGTTGTCCCGCCCGAGGACGAGCAGGTCGGCGATTTCCACGGCTTCGGCGAAACTCTCCTGGGCCTTCTCGCGGTCCCAGCAGGTCGGCAGCACCTTGCCCTGGTCGAGGTGGTCCTGCGTCGGGATGGCGTCGCCGCAGACCAGGGTGGTGCGGGTGGCTTCGGAGACCAGCAGGCCGCACAGGCCCTGGGTCACGCCGGGCAGGGGGAACAGGTCCACGCCGGGCGCCAGGTTGTCCGGGGCGGGCTTGCAGCGGGAGAGGATCGTCACGTCCTGGCGGAGGATCTCCAGGGTGTCGGCCTGGTCCTCGGGCACCTCTTCGCCGGCCGAGTCGAGCGCCTCGCGGGTCTGGGCGAGGCGGTGGAGCGACTGGGCGAGCGGCACGCCCACGGTCTCGCGCTCGGCCTCCGACAGCAGCCACTCGGCTTGGTCGAACAGGCCGATCGCCCGCCGGGCCTCTGGCGCGAAACTGGTCAGAAAAACGTGTGTGACGTCCTTGGGGTCGAGGTTGACCCGCTCGCCGAGCCGGGCCTTCAGGGCGGGCGCCGGCAGCCCGGGGTCGACCAGGATGACGGCCTTGCCCGATCGGATCAGGGTGGTGGTCGCGTGCCCGGTGCGCTTCGGCTCGCGCTCGTTCCAGAGGTGGTTGGCGCCCAGCGCCCCGATCGAGATCACGCGGGTGTCCATGCGGGGGCATCATAACGGGGCCATCGGACGGGCGACGGGCGGGTTATCGGGCGCGGGCGTGGGCTGCGCCGGGCCCGCGCGGGCCGGGGTTCGCCGGAAGTCGCCGCTCGGCCCGAAGTCGGGGGGGCGGGCGGTCGATGACGAGGCGTCGGACCTTCAGCCGCAAGGAGCGTGGGATGCCTGTCACGGAAGAGCAGCGTCAGCAGGTCGTTGAGAACGCCATCCGCGAGATCTCGCACATCGCCACGCTCCCCGAGGTGACGCTGCGCATCATCGAACTCGTCGAGGACCCGACGAGCACGGCCCAGGACCTCCACGCGGTCATCTCCAACGACCCCGCGCTGTCCAGCCGCATCCTCAAGGTCGTCAACTCGTCCTTCTACGGGCTGCCCGGGCAGATCTCCTCGATCAACCGGGCCATCGTCATGCTCGGCCTCAACGCCGTCAAGAACATCGCCATCGCCGCCTCCCTGGCCAAACTCTTCCGCGGCGGCGAACTGACCCCCAACTTCTCGGCCAAGGAACTCTGGAACCACTCCAACGCGACCGCCATCGGCTGCAAACTCCTCAGCGACAACCTGGGCATGGGCCTGGGCGACGAGGCATACCTCGCCGGCCTGATCCACGACATCGGCGTCATGGTCGAGATGCAGTACGACCGCACCAAACTCATCGACGCCCTCGACCAGACCGGCGCCGGCCCCGACGGCGTCCCCTCCACCTCGCTCCTGGCGACCGAGGAGCGCGTCTTCGGCGCCAACCACCAGCACTTCGGCCAGGGCCTGTGCGCCCGGTGGAAGTTCCCCGCGCCGTTCGCGGCCGCCACCGGCTTCCACCACAACCCCGCCGCCGCCCCGTCCGAGCAGGCCAAACTCGTCGCCATCGTCCACGCCGCGGACTGCATGGCCGGGCTGATCGAGGGCGGCTTCCGCCTGGACAACCCCGACTGCCGCGTCCACCGCGAGGTGCGCGACCTCCTGAACCTCAGCGAGGAACGCATCGCCGACCTGGTCGAGCAACTCCAGACCATGGTGGCGGATTCGGGGAACCTGATCTGAGGAAGGCACGCAGGGACGAAGGCACGAAGGCACGAAGGGCGTGAATGTGTCGCTCCCTCCGTGCCTCCGTGCCTCCGTGCCTCCGTGCCTCCGTGCCTTCGTGCCTCCGTCCCTTCCCCTACCCCATCCGTTCCCGCCAGAAGCCCAGGCGGTCGTGGCGGGTCAGGTCGAAGGCCAGGGGCGTGACGGTGACTTTTCGCTCGAACAGTTCGT